>NZ_LHPA01000024.1:0-341988 GCF_001297215.1 Pseudomonas sp. RIT-PI-o
AACTCAGCAGTGAAACGATGCATCGCCGATGGTAGTGTGGGGTTTCCCCATGTGAGAGTAGGTCATCGTCAAGATTAAATTCCGAAACCCCAATTGCGAAAGCAGTTGGGGTTTTGTTTTGCCTGCGGGAAATGTGTCTGCTTGATTTCTATGCAACGGCACGGGGCATGGCTATCATTCGGGCCTCATTGTGAGGCGAAACCTGCATGTTGACGTTGTTGGATCTTCTGAAGGATGGGCGATTCCATTCCGGACAGGACTTGGGGACCGCCCTGGGAATTAGCCGAAGTGCTGTATGGAAGCAGTTGCAGCAGCTTGAAGCTGAGCTGGGCCTGTTGGTCCATAAAGTCCGCGGTCGCGGATATCAATTGTCGGCGCCTTTAACGCTGCTTGATCCTCTGGAAATAACCAGAAGGGCGCCTCAGTGGCCTGTGACTGTGTTTGATTCTGTCGATTCGACAAATGCCGAAGCTCTGCGCTCCGTTGGTGAAGGCGCTCCTGCGCCATTTCTGGTGCTGGCGGAGCGACAATTGGCAGGGCGTGGTCGTCGTGGTCGTAAGTGGGTGAGCCCATTTGCAGAAAACCTTTACTACAGCCTCGTCCTCCGTATCGACGGGGGCATGCGTCAGCTTGAAGGGTTGAGCCTTGTTGTTGGCTTGGCCGTTATGCAGACCTTGCGAAATACGGGTGTACCGAATGCCGGTTTGAAGTGGCCCAATGATGTTTTGGTGGGCAATAAGAAGATCGCCGGGATTCTACTTGAGCTCGTCGGAGATCCGGCGGATGTCTGTCATGTGGTGCTGGGTATAGGAATCAATGTGAATATGCAGGTTGCTGACGAGGTCGACCAGCAATGGACCTCGATAAGGCTTGAGTCTGGCCGGGCCTGTGATCGCAATGCTTTAGTGATTCAGTTAAGTAATCAACTGAGCGCTTACATTGATAAGCACCAAGCCAATGGCTTCGCTGGTCTGCATGCAGAATGGGCGGAAAACCATCTTTGGCAGGGGCGCGCCGTTTCTTTGATCGCTGGTAACAGTCAGGTCGATGGGGTTGTACTCGGCATTGATAGCCAGGGCGGGTTGCGCTTGAACGTAGACGGTGTTGAAAAAGTCTTCAGTGGTGGAGAGCTCAGCCTGAGGTTGCGTGATGATTCTTGAGCTTGACTGCGGCAACAGCTTTATAAAATGGCGCGTACTGGATGCCGGGGCGAGCGGAGTGGTCTCGGAAGGGGTTGTAGATTCCAATCAAGCTTTAATTGAGAGCCTGCGGATCATAAAGTCGCTCTCACTGCGCAACTGTCGTTTGGTAAGTGTCAGGACTGATGAGGAAACCGGCGCGTTAATTGAGCTTATTGAGCGGGAGTTCGGTATCCCTGTCGTATGTGCGAAATCCGCCCGCGAGATGTCTGGCGTTCGTAACGGCTATGAAGATTATGAGCGCTTGGGGCTTGATCGCTGGCTGGCGATGCTTGGGGGCTTTCACTTGGCTGCCGGCAATGCTTGCCTGATTCTCGACTTCGGTACGGCTGTCACTGCTGATTTTGTTGCGGCGGACGGGGAGCATCTCGGTGGGTTCATCTGCCCTGGCATGCCATTGATGCGAAACCAGCTGCGCACCCATACGCGCAAAATTCGTTATGGTGATGAGGCGGCTGAGCGGGCCCTTTCCAGTCATGTGCCGGGACGGACCACCGTAGAGGCGGTAGAGCGCGGTTGTTCTCTGATGCTGAGGGGCTTCGTGCTCACTCAATTAGAGCTGGCTCGAGCATATTGGGGCGAAAACTTTATGGTCTTCGTTACGGGAGGAGATGCTGAGTTGGTGGATGGCGTCGTGCCTGAGGCCAAGGTGGTGCCCGACCTGGTTTTTGTCGGCTTGGCCATGGCGTGTCCCTTGTCCTGAGGTTTATATGCGTTGGTTGTTGCTGCTGCTTGTTGTTCTCAATGGTTTTTACTACGTCTGGCATCAGCAGGAAGCGCCCTTGCGAGCCAAGGACGTGACGCCTCTGAATTTGTATCGCGGTTCGCAGCAAGATATTCGTCTGCTGAGCGAAACAGCCGGCGAAGGGCGCAGGGCGGAAGGTGCTGCGCGTCAACAGTGTCTGTTCCTTGGCGGATTTTCTGATGAGGATTCAGTTGCCCAGTTGCAGCAGCGCCTGGTGGCGATGAGAGTCAATATGCAATCCGTGCCGAAAGATGCTGCCGGAAGCGGTTACTGGCTGGCAATTCCACCAGATGGCCAGCGATTGTTGGGCGATCAACAGTTGCAAAACCTTTCCAAGGAATTCAATGAGTTAAAACATAAAATAATGCTGTGCGAAGGGGTTGCACCTGTTCAATAGTTTGCATAGAATGGCGCCCGCTCCACAGCGAACACCTTAATCGGCATTCAGTGTGAAGTGTGTCAACGCAGCTAACCTCAGGTTTTTAAATGAGAAAATGCTTGACAGGGGTTTGGCATGATATAGAATGCCGGCCTGATTAGGAGGGGTTCCCGAGCGGCCAAAGGGATCAGACTGTAAATCTGACGTCTACGACTTCGAAGGTTCGAATCCTTCTCCCTCCACCAGATTTAAGCGTGAGCTGCAGGCTCCGCGGGTATAGTTTAGTGGTAGAACCTCAGCCTTCCAAGCTGATGATGCGGGTTCGATTCCCGCTACCCGCTCCAAGTTTGCAGGTTGTGCAAAGGGTTTTGCTCTTGTAGCTCAGTTGGTAGAGCACACCCTTGGTAAGGGTGAGGTCAGCGGTTCAAATCCGCTCAAGAGCTCCATATAACAAGGCAGATATGAAAATATCTGCCTTTGTTTTAATGGTTGATATTGTTTGTCTAATTTCTTCTGTAGAGGGTGATATCGATGGCTAAGGAAAAATTTGATCGTTCCCTGCCCCACGTCAACGTTGGGACCATTGGTCACGTTGACCACGGTAAAACCACTCTGACTGCTGCTCTGACTCGCGTCTGCTCCGAAGTTTTCGGTTCGGCCGTCGTTGAATTCGACAAGATCGACAGCGCACCAGAAGAAAAAGCTCGCGGTATCACCATCAACACCGCTCACGTTGAGTACAACTCGACTATTCGTCACTACGCTCACGTTGACTGCCCAGGTCACGCTGACTACGTGAAGAACATGATCACCGGTGCTGCCCAGATGGACGGCGCGATCCTGGTTTGCTCGGCCGCTGATGGTCCGATGCCACAAACCCGTGAGCACATCCTGCTGTCCCGTCAGGTAGGCGTTCCGTACATCGTGGTTTTCCTGAACAAGGCTGACCTGGTAGACGACGCTGAGCTGCTGGAACTGGTTGAGATGGAAGTTCGTGACCTGCTGTCGACCTACGACTTCCCGGGCGACGACACTCCGATCATCATCGGTTCGGCTCGTATGGCGCTGGAAGGCAAAGACGACAACGAAATGGGCACCACTGCCGTTCGTAAACTGGTTGAAACTCTGGATACCTACATCCCAGAACCAGTTCGTATGATCGACAAGCCGTTCCTGATGCCGATCGAAGACGTATTCTCGATCTCCGGTCGCGGTACTGTTGTGACTGGTCGTATCGAGCGCGGTATCGTTCGTGTTCAGGACGCTCTGGAAATCGTTGGTCTGCGTGACACCACCACCACCACCTGCACCGGTGTTGAGATGTTCCGCAAGCTGCTCGACGAAGGTCGTGCTGGCGAGAACTGCGGCGTTCTGCTGCGTGGTACCAAGCGTGACGACGTTGAGCGTGGCCAGGTTCTGGTCAAGCCAGGTTCGGTCAAGCCGCACACCAAGTTCACTGCAGAAGTTTACGTTCTGAGCAAGGAAGAAGGCGGTCGTCACACTCCGTTCTTCAAAGGCTACCGTCCACAGTTCTACTTCCGTACTACTGACGTGACTGGTAACTGCGAGCTGCCAGAAGGCGTTGAAATGGTAATGCCAGGTGACAACATTCAGATGACTGTTACCCTGATCAAAACCATCGCGATGGAAGACGGTCTGCGTTTCGCTATCCGTGAAGGCGGTCGTACCGTCGGCGCTGGCGTCGTAGCCAAAATCATCGAATAAGCGGTTGTAATGTATTTTTCGGGCCGGCATAATGGTCGGCCTGATTTTGTTTTAGGTCAGTAGCTCAATTGGCAGAGCGACGGTCTCCAAAACCGTAGGTTGGGGGTTCGATTCCCTCCTGACCTGCCAGATTCACTCGGTGTGTCTGGCTTTCTTTTCACAGGATCTTCATAGATGACTCCTAAAGCTGAAGCTCAAGGCTCTCGCTTCGATCTGCTCAAGTGGCTTGTAGTAGTCGCTTTGGTGGTTGTTGGCGTTGTTGGCAATCAGTATTACGCTGCTTCGCCGATCCTGTACCGTGTACTTGCTTTGCTTGCCATTGCTGCTGTAGCTGCCTTTGTAGGCCTGCAGACCGCGAAGGGCAAGTCTTTCTTTGTACTGGTTAAGGAAGCTCGCACCGAGATTCGTAAAGTCGTGTGGCCAACTCGCCAAGAAACCACGCAGACCACCCTGATTGTGGTGGCTGTTGTTCTGGTTATGGCGTTGCTGTTGTGGGGGCTTGATTCCCTGCTCGGCTGGCTTGTTTCCTTGATTGTCGGCTAAGGGTGTCCCGTGGCTAAGCGTTGGTATGTTGTGCATGCTTACTCGGGTTACGAGAAGCATGTGATGCGCTCGCTGATCGAGCGCGTAAAGCTGGCTGGCATGGAAGATGGCTTCGGCGAGATTCTGGTTCCCACTGAAGAAGTGGTTGAGATGCGTAACGGCCAGAAGCGCAAAAGCGAACGGAAGTTCTTCCCAGGCTATGTGCTGGTCCAGATGGATATGAACGAGGGTACTTGGCACTTAGTCAAGGATACTCCTCGGGTGATGGGTTTCATCGGCGGTACTGCCGACAAGCCTGCACCAATTACCGATAAAGAGGCAGAAGCGATTCTGCGTCGCGTTGCTGATGGTAGCGACAAGCCTAAGCCGAAGACGTTGTTCGAGCCAGGTGAGACGGTACGTGTCAACGACGGTCCATTCGCCGATTTCAATGGCGTTGTGGAAGAAGTTAACTACGAAAAGAGCCGGATCCAAGTGGCGGTGCTCATTTTCGGTCGCTCTACTCCGGTGGAGCTCGAGTTCAGTCAGGTCGAGAAGGTCTAACTGGGCATGCAATCCCAACCCCGCAGCCTTAGGCTGTGGGGTTTTGTCGTCACTGGGATAAACGCGCAAGTAACCGGGGAGCCTTCCGAGGCGTTCGAACCCGTAATTGGAGTGCCTCATGGCCAAGAAGATTACCGCTTACATCAAGCTGCAAGTGAAGGCCGCTCAGGCTAACCCAAGTCCACCTGTTGGTCCTGCTCTGGGTCAGCACGGCGTGAACATCATGGAATTCTGCAAGGCTTTCAACGCCCGTACCCAGGGTCTTGAGCCAGGTCTGCCGACTCCAGTGATCATCACTGTCTATAGCGACCGTAGCTTCACTTTCGAAACCAAATCCACCCCTGCTTCGGTTCTGCTGAAGAAGGCGGCCGGTCTGACCAGCGGTTCCGCTCGTCCGAACACCGTTAAGGTTGGCACCGTTACCCGTGCTCAGCTGGAAGAAATCGCGAAAACCAAAAACGCGGATCTGACTGCAGCTGATATGGATGCAGCCGTGCGTACTATCGCCGGTTCTGCTCGTAGCATGGGCCTTAACGTGGAGGGTGTGTAATGGCTAAGCTGACCAAGCGTCAAAAGGCTATCGCCGGCAAAATCGAAGCAGGCAAGGCCTACAACATTGTAGACGCCGCTGCTCTGCTGGCCGAGCTGTCGACTGTCAAGTTCAGCGAGTCGTTCGACGTTGCTGTAAACCTGGGCGTAGACCCACGTAAATCCGACCAGGTTGTTCGTAGCGCTACTGTGCTGCCGCACGGCACTGGCAAGACCGTTCGCGTTGCTGTGTTCACCCAGGGTCCAGCTGCTGAGGCCGCTCTGGCTGCCGGCGCTGACCGTGTAGGTATGGACGACCTGGCTGCCGAAATGAAAGGCGGCGACCTGAACTATGACGTAGTGATCGCATCCCCGGATGCCATGCGCGTTGTAGGTCAGTTGGGTCAGATTCTCGGTCCACGCGGCCTGATGCCTAACCCGAAAGTCGGCACCGTAACTCCAGACGTAGCCAACGCGGTTAAAAACGCCAAGGCTGGTCAGGTTCGTTATCGCACCGACAAAAACGGCATCATCCACACTTCCGTTGGCAAGATCGGCTTCGACGCCGTCAAGCTGAAGGAAAACGTTGAAGCCCTGATCGCTGATCTGAAGCGTATCAAGCCAGCTTCTTCGAAAGGCATTTACGTCAAGCGCGTTACCCTGAGCACCACCATGGGCCCAGGTCTGGTTATCGACCAGAGCTCGCTCGACGCGTAAGACAAAGGTTGGCGCGGATTACCGCGCCAATTGAAAGATTGGGGTCCCTGCCTGGCGGGGGCTATCCAAGACCGTAGGCGGCGCAAGCCTTAAACCTCAAGCCTACGCAGATGGTGCTCCCGGTTCCTTACCGAATCAGACACCAAAACGACATTCGGTTCCGATCGAATGAAACGGTAACAAGCAGGAGTTAAACCCGTGGCAATTAATCTCGAAGACAAGAAGGCCATCGTCGCTGAAGTCAACGAGGCTGCCAAAGTCGCTCTGTCCGCTGTCGTGGTTGATGCACGTGGCGTAACAGTAGGCGCAATGACCGGACTCCGTAAAGAGGCTCGTGAAGCTGGCGTTTACGTACGTGTTGTACGTAACACCCTGCTCAAGCGCGCTGTTGCTGACACTCAATACAGTGTCCTCAACGACGTGTTCACCGGCCCGACCCTGATTGCATTCTCGAACGAACATCCGGGCGCTGCTGCCCGTATCTTCAAAGAGTTTGCCAAGGGTCAGGACAAGTTCGAGATCAAGGCAGCTGCGTTCGAGGGCAAGTTCCTCGCAGCTAATCAGATCGACGTACTGGCAACTCTGCCGACCCGTGACGAAGCAATTTCTCAGCTGATGAGCGTGATTCAAGGCGCTACCAGCAAATTGGCTCGTACTCTGGCGGCAATTCGCGACCAGAAAGAAGCTGCCGCAGCCTAAGGCTCGTCACTTCTCGCGTTTTTTGTTTATTTCGATGGTCGCGTAGGCCGTCCCCCAATTCAGGAATTGAGTCATGTCTCTGACTAACGAACAAATCATCGAAGCAATCGGCCAGAAATCCGTAGTGGAAATCGTTGAGCTGATCAAAGCGATGGAAGAAACCTTCGGTGTTACCGCTGCTGCTGCTTCGGCTGGTCCAGCTGCTGCTGCCGCTGTTGTTGAAGAGCAAACCGAGTTCAACGTTGTTCTGCTGGAAGCTGGCGAGAAGAAGGTTAACGTGATCAAGGCAGTTCGCGAACTGACCGGTCTGGGCCTGAAAGAAGCCAAAGAGAAAGTAGACGGCGCTCCTCAGGTTGTAGCTGAAGGCGTTTCGAAAGAAGCGGCTGAAGACGCCAAGAAGAAGCTGGAAGAAGCAGGCGCTAAAGTCGAGCTGAAGTAAGCATCGACTTTGCTCCTCCAGCCCGAGCGTCAAGCGACAGGCTGATGGCTGGTGGCTCTTGCCACCGGCCTTTTTCCGTTATTGGCAGCCGACTGGGTCGGTGCCGATAAAGGCGCTGTAACCACCCGATGCGGTGGCGCAAACCATGGGGTTTGCACGATTTTCTGGCTGCTCCCGTCGGGAGGGGCCAAACAAGCAGGTGACCAAGCTGGGGAACGCTGATGGCTTACTCATATACTGAGAAAAAACGTATCCGCAAGGACTTTAGCAAGTTGCCGGACGTCATGGATGTGCCTTACCTCCTGGCCATCCAGCTGGATTCGTATCGTGAATTCTTGCAAGCGGGAGCGACTAAAGATCAGTTCCGCGACGTGGGCCTGCATGCGGCCTTCAAATCCGTTTTCCCGATCATCAGCTACTCCGGCAATGCTGCGCTGGAGTACGTCGGTTATCGCCTGGGCGAGCCGGCATTTGATGTCAAAGAATGCGTATTGCGCGGTGTAACTTTCGCCGTACCTTTGCGGGTAAAAGTGCGCCTGATCATTTTCGACAAAGAATCGTCGAACAAAGCGATCAAGGACATCAAAGAGCAAGAAGTCTACATGGGTGAAATCCCCCTGATGACTGAGAACGGTACCTTCGTAATCAACGGTACCGAGCGTGTTATCGTTTCCCAGCTGCACCGTTCCCCGGGCGTGTTCTTCGACCACGACCGCGGCAAGACGCACAGCTCCGGCAAACTGCTGTACTCGGCTCGCATCATTCCTTACCGCGGTTCGTGGCTGGACTTCGAGTTCGACCCGAAAGACTGCGTCTTCGTGCGTATCGACCGTCGTCGCAAGCTGCCGGCTTCGGTACTGCTGCGCGCACTCGGTTACACCACTGAAGAAGTGCTGGACGCGTTCTACACCACCAACGTTTTCCACCTGAGCGGCGAAACCCTCAGCCTGGAACTGGTGCCATCGCGCCTGCGTGGTGAAGTAGCGGTTCTGGACATCCAGGACGAGAAGGGCAAGGTCATCGTTGAGCAGGGCCGCCGTATTACTGCGCGCCACATCAACCAGATCGAAAAAGCCGGTATCAAGACGCTGGACGTGCCACTGGATTACGTCCTCGGCCGCACCACCGCCAAGGCTATCGTGCACCCGGCCACTGGCGAAATCCTGGCTGAATGCAACACCGAGCTGAACACTGAAGTCCTGGCAAAAATCGCCAAGGCTCAGGTCGTTCGCATCGAGACCCTGTACACCAACGACATCGACTGCGGTCCGTTCGTCTCCGACACGCTGAAGATCGACTCCACCAGCAACCAATTGGAAGCGCTGGTCGAGATCTATCGCATGATGCGTCCAGGCGAGCCGCCAACCAAGGACGCTGCCGAAACCCTGTTCAACAACCTGTTCTTCAGCCCTGAGCGCTATGACCTGTCTGCGGTCGGCCGGATGAAGTTCAACCGTCGTATCGGTCGTACCGAGATCGAAGGTTCGGGCGTGCTGTGCAAGGAAGACATCGTCGCGGTACTGAAGACTCTGGTCGACATCCGTAACGGTAAAGGCATCGTCGATGACATCGACCACCTGGGTAACCGTCGTGTTCGCTGCGTAGGCGAAATGGCCGAGAACCAGTTCCGCGTTGGCCTGGTACGTGTTGAGCGTGCGGTCAAAGAGCGTCTGTCGATGGCTGAAAGCGAAGGCCTGATGCCGCAAGACCTGATCAACGCCAAGCCAGTGGCTGCGGCGGTGAAAGAGTTCTTCGGTTCCAGCCAGCTCTCGCAGTTCATGGACCAGAACAACCCGCTGTCCGAGATCACCCACAAGCGTCGTGTCTCCGCACTCGGCCCTGGTGGTCTGACTCGTGAGCGCGCAGGCTTCGAAGTCCGTGACGTACACCCGACTCACTACGGTCGTGTCTGCCCGATTGAAACGCCGGAAGGTCCGAACATCGGTCTGATCAACTCGCTGGCTGCGTACGCTCGCACCAACCAGTACGGCTTCCTGGAAAGCCCGTACCGCGTGGTGAAAGAGGGCGTGGTGACCGACGAGATCGTGTTCCTGTCCGCTATCGAAGAAGCCGATCACGTGATCGCGCAGGCTTCGGCGACCATGAACGAGCAGAAAGTCCTGATCGACGAACTGGTAGCCGTACGTCACCTGAACGAATTCACCGTCAAGGCGCCGGAAGACGTCACCTTGATGGACGTTTCGCCGAAGCAGGTTGTGTCGGTTGCAGCGTCGCTGATCCCGTTCCTCGAGCACGACGACGCCAACCGTGCGTTGATGGGTTCGAACATGCAGCGTCAAGCTGTACCGACCCTGCGCGCTGACAAGCCGCTGGTAGGTACCGGCATGGAGCGTAACGTAGCCCGTGACTCCGGCGTTTGCGTCGTGGCTCGTCGTGGTGGCGTGATCGATTCCGTCGACGCCAGCCGTATCGTGGTTCGTGTTGCCGATGACGAAGTTGAAACCGGTGAAGCCGGTGTCGACATCTACAACCTGACCAAATACACCCGCTCGAACCAGAACACTTGCATCAACCAGCGTCCGCTGGTGCGTAAAGGTGATCGCGTTCAGCGTAGCGACATCATGGCCGACGGCCCGTCCACCGACATGGGTGAACTGGCGCTGGGTCAGAACATGCGCATCGCGTTCATGGCATGGAACGGCTTCAACTTCGAAGACTCCATCTGCCTGTCCGAGCGTGTGGTTCAGGAAGACCGCTTCACCACGATCCACATTCAGGAACTGACCTGTGTGGCTCGTGACACCAAGCTTGGCCCAGAGGAAATCACTGCGGACATCCCGAACGTGGGTGAAGCTGCACTGAACAAGCTGGACGAAGCCGGTATCGTTTACGTAGGTGCTGAAGTAGGCGCAGGCGACATCCTGGTCGGCAAGGTCACTCCGAAAGGCGAGACCCAGCTGACTCCGGAAGAAAAACTGCTGCGTGCAATCTTCGGTGAAAAAGCCAGCGACGTTAAAGACACCTCCCTGCGCGTGCCAACCGGCACCAAAGGTACTGTCATTGACGTACAGGTCTTCACCCGTGACGGCGTTGAGCGTGATGCTCGTGCACTGTCGATCGAGAAGTCCCAGCTGGACGAGATCCGCAAGGATCTGAACGAAGAGTTCCGCATCGTTGAAGGCGCGACTTTCGAACGCCTGCGTTCCGCTCTGGTAGGCCACAAGGCCGAAGGCGGCGCCGGCCTGAAGAAAGGTCAGGACATCACCGACGAAGTTCTCGACGGTCTTGAGCACGGCCAGTGGTTCAAACTGCGCATGGCTGAAGATGCTCTGAACGAGCAGCTCGAGAAGGCTCAGGCCTACATCGTTGATCGTCGCCGTCTGCTGGACGACAAGTTCGAAGACAAGAAGCGCAAACTGCAGCAGGGCGATGACCTGGCTCCAGGCGTGCTGAAAATCGTCAAGGTTTACCTGGCAATCCGTCGCCGCATCCAGCCGGGCGACAAGATGGCCGGTCGTCACGGTAACAAGGGTGTGGTCTCCGTGATCATGCCGGTTGAAGACATGCCGCACGATGCCAATGGCACCCCGGTCGACGTGGTCCTCAACCCGCTGGGCGTACCTTCGCGTATGAACGTTGGTCAGATTCTCGAAACCCACCTGGGCCTCGCGGCCAAAGGTCTGGGCGAGAAGATCAACCGGATGGTCGAAGAGCAGCGTAAAGTGGCTGAGCTGCGCACCTTCCTGGACGAGATCTACAACCAGATCGGCGGTCGTAACGAAGACCTGGACAGCTTCTCCGATCAGGAAATCCTCGATCTGGCGAACAACCTGCGTGGCGGCGTTCCAATGGCCACTCCAGTGTTCGACGGCGCCAAGGAAAGCGAAATCAAGGCCATGCTGAAACTGGCAGACCTGCCGGAAAGCGGCCAGATGCAGCTGACCGACGGCCGTACCGGCAACAAGTTCGAGCGTCCAGTTACCGTTGGCTACATGTACATGCTGAAGCTGAACCACTTGGTAGACGACAAGATGCACGCGCGTTCTACCGGTTCTTACAGCCTGGTTACCCAGCAGCCGCTGGGTGGTAAGGCGCAGTTCGGTGGTCAGCGTTTCGGGGAGATGGAGGTCTGGGCACTGGAAGCATACGGTGCTGCTTACACTCTGCAAGAAATGCTCACAGTGAAGTCGGACGATGTGAACGGCCGTACCAAGATGTACAAGAACATCGTGGATGGCGATCACCGTATGGAGCCGGGCATGCCCGAGTCCTTCAACGTGTTGATCAAGGAAATTCGTTCCCTCGGCATCGATATCGATCTGGAAACCGAATAACACGTGACGCGAATCGAGAGCGGGGCAGGATTGCCCGCTCTCTGCTCCGCCAGGAGGAAAGGCCTTGAAAGACCTACTGAATTTGCTGAAAAACCAGGGTCAAGTCGAAGAGTTCGACGCCATCCGTATCGGATTGGCCTCGCCGGAGATGATCCGTTCGTGGTCGTTCGGTGAAGTTAAAAAGCCGGAAACCATCAACTACCGTACGTTCAAACCTGAGCGTGACGGTCTGTTCTGCGCCAAGATCTTTGGCCCGGTAAAGGATTACGAGTGCCTGTGCGGTAAGTACAAGCGCTTGAAGCACCGTGGTGTGATCTGCGAGAAGTGCGGCGTTGAAGTTGCACTGGCCAAGGTTCGTCGTGAGCGCATGGCGCACATCGAACTGGCTTCGCCGGTTGCCCACATCTGGTTCCTGAAATCGCTGCCGTCCCGTATCGGCTTGCTGATGGACATGACCCTGCGTGATATCGAACGCGTTCTCTACTTCGAGAGCTATGTCGTTATCGATCCAGGCATGACCACCCTTGAAAAAGGTCAGCTGCTGAACGACGAGCAGTATTTCGAAGCGCTGGAAGAGTTCGGTGACGATTTCGACGCCCGCATGGGTGCCGAAGCGGTCCGTGAACTGCTGCACGCTATCGACCTGGAACACGAGATTGGCCGTCTGCGCGAAGAGATTCCGCAAACCAACTCGGAAACCAAGATCAAGAAGCTGTCCAAGCGTCTGAAGTTGATGGAAGCCTTCCAGGGTTCCGGCAACCTGCCAGAGTGGATGGTGCTGACCGTTCTGCCGGTTCTGCCGCCAGATCTGCGTCCACTGGTCCCGCTGGATGGCGGTCGTTTCGCCACTTCCGACCTCAACGATCTGTATCGTCGAGTGATCAACCGTAACAACCGTTTGAAGCGCCTGCTGGATCTGTCCGCTCCGGACATCATCGTGCGCAACGAAAAGCGTATGTTGCAGGAAGCGGTCGATGCGCTGCTCGACAACGGTCGTCGTGGCCGCGCTATCACAGGTTCCAACAAGCGTCCTCTGAAATCCCTGGCTGACATGATCAAGGGTAAGCAAGGTCGTTTCCGTCAGAACTTGCTCGGTAAGCGTGTTGACTACTCCGGTCGTTCGGTAATTACCGTAGGCCCGACTCTGCGTCTGCATCAGTGCGGTCTGCCGAAGAAGATGGCTCTCGAGCTGTTCAAACCGTTCATTTTCGGCAAGCTGGAAATGCGTGGTCTCGCGACCACCATCAAAGCGGCCAAGAAAATGGTCGAGCGCGAGCTGCCAGAGGTTTGGGACGTTCTCGCTGAAGTGATTCGCGAACACCCGGTTCTTCTCAACCGTGCACCGACCCTTCACCGTCTGGGTATCCAGGCGTTTGAACCGGTACTGATCGAAGGTAAGGCTATCCAGCTGCACCCTCTGGTCTGTGCTGCGTACAACGCCGACTTCGACGGTGACCAAATGGCCGTGCACGTACCGCTGACACTGGAAGCCCAGTTGGAAGCGCGTGCGTTGATGATGTCGACCAACAACATCCTGTCGCCAGCCAACGGTGAGCCAATCATCGTTCCGTCGCAGGACGTTGTATTGGGTCTGTACTACATGACTCGTGAAGCGATCAACGCCAAGGGCGAAGGTCGTGTGTTCGCGGATCTGCAGGAAGTCGACCGTGTATTCCGTGCCGGCGAAGCCGCGCTGCATGCCAAGGTCAAGGTTCGTATCAACGAAACCGTCAACGATCGTGACGGCAACAGCGTGAGCGGTACCCGTATCGTCGACACCACCGTCGGCCGTGCGCTGCTGTTCCAGGTTGTGCCAAAAGGTCTGTCGTTCGACGTCGTCAACCTGCCGATGAAGAAGAAGGCGATCTCCAAGCTGATCAACCAGTGCTACCGCGTGGTTGGTCTGAAAGAGACCGTGATCTTCGCTGACCAGTTGATGTACACCGGTTTCGCTTACTCGACCATCTCCGGCGTTTCCATCGGTGTTAACGACTTCGTTATCCCGGACGAAAAAGCCCGCATCATCGGTGCAGCCACCGACGAAGTGAAAGAGATCGAGAGCCAGTACGCCTCCGGCCTGGTAACCCAGGGCGAGAAGTACAACAAAGTGATCGACCTCTGGTCGAAAGCGAACGATGAAGTTTCCAAGGCGATGATGGCCAACCTCTCGAAAGAGAAAGTCATCGACCGTCACGGCGACGAAGTCGACCAAGAGTCTTTCAACTCGATGTACATGATGGCCGACTCGGGTGCGCGGGGTTCCGCAGCACAGATTCGTCAGCTGGCCGGTATGCGTGGTCTGATGGCCAAGCCGGACGGCTCCATCATTGAAACGCCGATTACTGCGAACTTCCGTGAAGGTCTGAGCGTACTTCAGTACTTCATCTCGACTCACGGTGCTCGTAAAGGTCTGGCGGATACCGCGTTGAAAACTGCGAACTCCGGTTACCTGACTCGTCGTCTGGTAGACGTGGCGCAGGATCTGGTAGTGACCGAGATCGATTGCGGCACCGAACACGGTCTGCTGATGACTCCGCACATTGAAGGCGGTGACGTTGTAGAGCCGTTGGGTGAGCGCGTATTGGGTCGTGTGATTGCCCGTGACGTGTTCAAGCCAGGTACCGAGGACGTTATCGTTCCTGCCGGCACTCTGGTTGACGAGAAGTGGGTCGAGTTCATCGAGCTGAACAGCATCGACGAAGTGATCGTGCGTTCGCCGATCAGCTGCGAAACCCGCTATGGCATTTGCGCCAAGTGCTACGGCCGTGATCTGGCTCGTGGTCACCAGGTGAACATCGGTGAAGCGGTCGGCGTTATCGCTGCCCAGTCCATCGGTGAGCCGGGTACCCAGCTGACCATGCGTACGTTCCACATTGGTGGTGCGGCAAGCCGTACTTCCGCAGCTGACAGCGTTCAGGTGAAGAATGGCGGTACTGTCCGTCTGCACAACCTCAAGCACGTTGAGCGAGTGGATGGCCACCTGGTTGCTGTGTCCCGTTCCGGTGAGCTGGCAATCGCGGATGACTTCGGTCGTGAGCGTGAGCGTTACAAGCTGCCGTACGGTGCTGTGATTTCGGTCAAGGAAGGTGACAAGGTCGACGCTGGCGCCATCGTGGCCAAGTGGGATCCGCACACTCACCCGATCGTTACCGAAATGAAAGGTACCGTGACCTACGTGGGCATGGAAGAAGGCATCACGATCAAGCGTCAGACTGACGAATTGACCGGTATGACCAACATTGAAGTTCTCGACGCGAAAGATCGTCCAGCTGCCGGTAAGGAAATCCGTCCAGCAGTGAAGATGGTCGACGACAACGGCAAGGATCTGTTGCTGCCAGGCACTGACGTTATCGCTCAGTACTTCCTGCCAGCCAACGCCCTGGTCGGTGTGGCTGACGGTGCGAAGATTGCGATCGGTGACGTTATCGCTCGTATCCCGCAGGAAACTTCGAAGACCCGTGACATCACCGGTGGTCTGCCGCGTGTTGCCGACCTGTTCGAAGCCCGTCGTCCGAAAGAAGCGTCGATTCTTGCTGAAGTCAGCGGCACCATCGCGTTCGGTAAAGAGACCAAAGGCAAGCGCCGTCTGGTCATTACCCCGAACGACGGTAGCGATCCGTACGAAGAGCTGATTCCGAAGTGGCGTCACCTGAACGTCTTCGAAGGCGAACAGGTAAACCGCGGCGAAGTCATCTCCGACGGCCCAAGCGATCCGCACGACATCCTGCGTCTGCTGGGTGTGAGCGCGCTGGCCAAGTACATCGTCAACGAGATCCAGGACGTTTACCGTCTGCAAGGCGTGAAGATCAACGACAAGCACATCGAGACCATCCTGCGTCAGATGCTGCGTAAAGTTGAGATTTCCGAGTCCGGCGATTCCAGCTTCATCAAGGGCGACCAGATGGAACTGACTCACGTTCTGGTAGAGAACGAGCGTCTGAGCACGGAAGACAAGTTTGTCTCCAAGTTCACCCGCGTGCTGCTGGGTATCACCAAGGCGTCGTTGTCCACCGAATCGTTCATCTCGGCGGCTTCCTTCCAGGAAACCACCCGCGTACTGACCGAAGCGGCAGTCACCGGCAAGCGCGATTACCTGCGCGGCCTGAAAGAAAACGTAGTCGTGGGTCGTCTGATCCCGGCCGGTACCGGTCTTGCCTATCACAGCGAGCGCAAGCGTCGCCGTGATGCCGACAAGCCGTTGCGCGTAAGCGCCAGTGAAGTGGAAGCTGCACTGACCGAAGCGCTGAACTCGAGCGGTAACTGAGTTCTGCGATAAACGAGCGTGAGGCCCTGATCGCTCCGTTCGTCGAATCGAGACATTTAGTCGAGGTTCGACGGGCGGGGAGGTCGGGGCCTTGCCTTGACTGGAATCAAGATCCTCTTTAGACTCTTGATCCCCTAAATTTGGCGGGAATTCGTTCCTGCCATTTTGCTTTTCTTGCAAGACAATAGCGTCGCAAGACAACAGTGGAGCTAGTAGATGGCAACTATCAACCAGCTGGTACGTCAGCCGCGTAAGCGTATCGTCGAGAAATCCGACGTACCTGCGCTGCAGAACTGCCCGCAACGTCGTGGCGTGTGCACCCGTGTGTACACCACCACGCCGAAAAAACCTAACTCGGCACTGCGTAAAGTATGCCGTGTGCGTCTGACCAACGGTTTCGAGGTTTCCTCGTACATCGGCGGTGAAGGCCACAACCTGCAAGAGCACAGCGTGGTACTGATCCGCGGCGGTCGTGTAAAAGACTTGCCAGGTGTTCGTTATCACACCGTTCGCGGCTCCTTGGATACTTCCGGCGTTAAAGGCCGTAACCAGGGTCGTTCGAAGTACGGTACCAAGCGTCCGAAGTAATCGGCCGTTTTGCAGATTTTTATTTTATTGAGTCGATAAGAGTAAGGTCGGGCACGCATCCTCTGGATCTGTCCCGAGCTAACCTGAAGACCGCTTGAGGGCTTATCATGCCAAGACGTCGCGTAGCAGCAAAGCGTGAGATTCTGGACGATCCGAAATACGGAAGCCAGATCCTCGCCAAATTCATGAACCACGTTATGGAAAGCGGCAAGAAAGCCGTTGCCGAGCGTATCGTTTATGGTGCCCTGGAAACCGTTGCGGCCCGTAAGGCTGGCACCGATCCCCTGGAACTCTTCGAAAAAGCACTCGACGCCATCGCTCCGCTGGTCGAAGTGAAGTCGCGCCGCGTTGGTGGTGCTACTTACCAGGTTCCGGTCGAGGTTCGTCCTTCCCGTCGTAACGCTCTGGCAATGCGCTGGTTGGTAGACTTCGCCCGTAAGCGCGGCGAGAAGTCTATGGCTCTGCGTTTGGCTGGCGAACTGCTGGATGCTGCTGAAGGTAAAGGTGCTGCTGTTAAGAAGCGTGAAGACGTGCACCGTATGGCCGAAGCTAACAAAGCTTTCTCGCACTACCGCTTCTAATTTTAGCTTCACTAATTTTGCGAGGGCTTTATGGCTCGTACTACTCCGATTAGCCGCTACCGTAACATCGGTATCGTTGCTCACGTGGATGCTGGTAAAACCACCACCACCGAGCGCGTACTGTTTTACACCGGCAAAAGTCACAAAATGGGCGAGGTGCATGATGGCGCCGCGACCACAGACTGGATGGTTCAGGAGCAGGAGCGTGGTATTACCATTACTTCTGCTGCCATTACCGCCTTCTGGAAAGGTTCCGAGAAGCAGTACTCTCACGAGCACCGTTTCAACGTAATCGATACCCCGGGCCACGTTGACTTCACCATTGAAGTTGAGCGTTCCCTGCGCGTACTCGACGGCGCTGTCGTTGTGTTCTGCGGTACTTCGGGTGTTGAGCCTCAGTCGGAAACCGTATGGCGTCAAGCCAACAAATACGGCGTTCCACGTCTTGTTTACGTAAACAAGATGGACCGTGCCGGCGCCAACTTCCTGCGCGTGATCGGTCAGATCAAGCAGCGTCTGGGTCACACTCCGGTGCCGATCCAGTTGGCCATCGGTTCCGAAGACAACTTCCAGGGTCAGATCGATCTGATCAACATGCAAGCTGTCTACTGGAACGACTCCGACAAAGGTATGGTCCCTGTTCGCAAGGACATTCCTGCCGAGCTGCAAGAGCTGGCTGAAGAGTGGCGCAACAACATGGTTGAAGCTGCTGCCGAAGCCAACGAAGAGCTGATGAACAAGTACCTGGAAGGCGAAGAGCTGTCGATCGAAGAGATCAAGGCTGCTTTGCGTCAGCGTACTATCGCCGGCGAAATCGTTCTGGCTGTTTGCGGTTCTTCGTTCAAGAACAAGGGTGTTCCCCTGGTTCTCGACGCCGTTATCGACTACCTGCCTGCTCCGACCGACATTCCTGCTATCAAGGGTTCCAACCCTGATAACGAGGAAGAAGAGATGGAGCGTCATGCAGACGACAACGAGCCTTTCGCGGCTCTGGCGTTCAAGATCGCTACCGACCCATTCGTGGGTACTCTGACCTTCGTCCGTGTTTACTCGGGCGTGTTGAACTCCGGCGACGGCGTGATCAACTCGGTCAAAGGCAAGAAAGAGCGCGTGGGTCGTATGGTGCAAATGCACGCAAACGCCCGTGAAGAGATCAAGGAAGTACGCGCTGGCGACATCGCGGCCCTGATCGGCATGAAGGACGTCACCACTGGTGAAACCCTCTGCAACGCTGACAAGCCAATCATCCTGGTTCGCATGGACTTCCCGGAGCCGGTTATTTCGGTTGCCGTAGAGCCTAAGACCAAGGATGACCAGGAAAAAATGGGTATCGCTCTGGGCAAGCTCGCTCAGGAAGACCCGTCTTTCCGCGTTAAAACTGATGAAGAGACTGGTCAGACGATCATCTCCGGCATGGGCGAGCTGCACCTGGACATCCTGGTTGACCGGATGCGCCGTGAGTTCAACGTCGAAGCCAACATCGGCAAGCCTCAGGTTTCGTATCGTGAGCGCATCACGAAGAACTGTGAAATCGAAGGCAAGTTCGTTCGTCAGTCCGGTGGTCGCGGCCAGTTCGGTCACTGCTGGATCCGTTTTGCTCCTGCTGACGAAGGTCAGGAAGGTCTGCAATTCGTGAACGAAGTTGTAGGTGGTGTGGTTCCTAAGGAATACATCCCGGCTATCCAGAAGGGTATCGAAGAGCAGATGAAGAACGGCGTAGTTGCCGGCTATCCGCTGATCGGCCTGAAGGCTACCGTGTTCGATGGTTCTTACCACGACGTCGACTCCAACGAGATGGCGTTCAAGGTGGCTGCTTCCATGGCGACCAAGCAACTGGCCCAGAAGGGCGGTGGTGAGTTGCTCGAGCCGATCATGGCGGTAGAGGTTGTTACGCCTGAAGACTATATGGGTGACGTGATGGGCGACCTTAACCGTCGTCGCGGCATGATCCAGGGTATGGAAGACACAGTGTCCGGCAAGGTTATCCGTGCCGAAGTTCCACTGGGTGAGATGTTCGGTTATGCGACCGACGTTCGTTCCATGTCCCAGGGTCGCGCAAGCTACTCTATGGAATTCAAAAAATACGATACGGCTCCGTCGCACATCGTCGAATCCGTAACCAAAAAACAAGGCTGATTCAGCCCCTTTAGGCTAGGAGTTAATTGTCGTGGCTAAAGAAAAATTTGATCGTTCCCTACCGCACGTCAACGTTGGCACCATTGGTCACGTTGACCACGGTAAAACCACTCTGACTGCTGCTCTGACTCGCGTCTGCTCCGAAGTTTTCGGTTCGGCCGTCGTTGAATTCGACAAGATCGACAGCGCACCAGAAGAAAAAGCTCGCGGTATCACCATCAACACCGCTCACGTTGAGTACAACTCGACTATTCGTCACTACGCTCACGTTGACTGCCCAGGTCACGCTGACTACGTGAAGAACATGATCACCGGTGCTGCCCAGATGGACGGCGCGATCCTGGTTTGCTCGGCCGCTGATGGTCCGATGCCACAAACCCGTGAGCACATCCTGCTGTCCCGTCAGGTAGGCGTTCCGTACATCGTGGTTTTCCTGAACAAGGCTGACCTGGTAGACGACGCTGAGCTGCTGGAACTGGTTGAGATGGAAGTTCGTGACCTGCTGTCGACCTACGACTTCCCGGGCGACGACACTCCGATCATCATCGGTTCGGCTCGTATGGCGCTGGAAGGCAAAGACGACAACGAAATGGGCACCACTGCCGTTCGTAAACTGGTTGAAACTCTGGATACCTACATCCCAGAACCAGTTCGTATGATTGACAAGCCGTTCCTGATGCCAATCGAAGACGTATTCTCGATCTCCGGTCGCGGTACTGTTGTGACTGGTCGTATCGAGCGCGGTATCGTTCGCGTTCAGGACGCTCTGGAAATCGTTGGTCTGCGTGACACCACCACCACCACCTGCACCGGTGTTGAGATGTTCCGCAAGCTGCTCGACGAAGGTCGTGCTGGCGAGAACTGTGGCGTTCTGCTGCGTGGTACCAAGCGTGACGACGTTGAGCGTGGCCAGGTTCTGGTCAAGCCAGGTTCGGTCAAGCCGCACACCAAGTTCACTGCAGAAGTTTACGTTCTGAGCAAGGAAGAAGGCGGTCGTCACACTCCGTTCTTCAAAGGCTACCGTCCACAGTTCTACTTCCGTACTACTGACGTGACTGGTAACTGCGAGCTGCCAGAAGGCGTTGAAATGGTAATGCCAGGTGACAACATTCAGATGACTGTTACCCTGATCAAAACCATCGCGATGGAAGACGGTCTGCGTTTCGCTATCCGTGAAGGCGGTCGTACCGTCGGCGCTGGCGTCGTAGCCAAAATCATCGAGTAAGGCTTTTAAAGTCAGCTTGATGGATTGAAAAAGCCCCCGCTCAGCGGGGGCTTTTTTATTGGGTTGACACCTATCGGGGGCGTCTATAGAATTGCGCCTCCTTTTAACGGGCGTATTGCGCCCGGTGGGAATAGCAGCCGGAGTCTGAAATCCAATGCAAAATCAGCAAATCCGTATCAGGTTGAAGGCTTTTGACCATCGCCTGATCGACCAATCAACCCAGGAAATCGTGGAAACCGCGAAACGTACTGGTGCTCAAGTGCGTGGTCCAATTCCACTGCCTACCCGTAAAGAGCGGTTCACCGTTCTGGTTTCCCCGCACGTCAACAAAGACGCGCGTGACCAGTACGAGATCCGCACTCATAAGCGTGTTCTGGACATCGTCCAGCCAACGGATAAAACCGTTGATGCGCTGATGAAGCTTGATCTTGCGGCCGGTGTGGAAGTGCAGATCAGCCTCGGCTAAGACTCGGTCTTGGTCGTGTAACGCTCTGAAATGGGCGGCCATAGCGGGTGAAAGCCCCGTACACTCATGAGGTTTACAACATGACTATTGGTGTAGTCGGTCGTAAATGCGGTATGACCCGTATTTTCACCGAAGAAGGTGTCTCCATTCCGGTCACGGTCATTGAGATCGAGCCGAATCGCGTCACCCAGTTCAAAACTGAAGAGACCGATGGCTATCGTGCAGTGCAAGTCACTGTCGGCGAGCGTCGCGCTTCGCGTGTAACAGCAGCTCAGGCTGGCCACTTCGCTAAAGCGAACGTAGCCGCTGGTCGCACCACCATGGAATTCCGTCTTGAAGAAGGCGAGTACCAGGCTGGCGATCTGATCAACGCTGAAATCTTCGCCGCTGGTCAACTGGTTGATGTAACCGGTCAGTCCAAGGGTAAAGGCTTCCAGGGTACGATCAAGCGTTGGAATTTCCGCGGGCAAGATAACACCCACGGTAACTCCGTATCCCACCGCGTCCCAGGCTCTATCGGCCAGTGCCAGACTCCTGGTCGTGTATTCAAGGGCAAAAAAATGTCCGGTCATATGGGCGCTGAGCGCGTGACCGTGCAGTCCCTGGAAGTAGTGCGCGTGGACGCTGAACGCAATCTGTTGTTGGTCAAGGGTGCTGTTCCTGGCGCTACTGGCGGCAACCTGGTTGTACGTCCAGCAGCCAAGGCTCGCGGTTAAGGGGAAGCTGACATGCAATTAAATGTAAATGACGCTCAAGCGATCGAAGTTTCCGAACTGACATTTGGCGGCGAATTCAACGAGACGCTGGTTCACCAAGCAGTCGTGGCCTACATGGCCGGCGGCCGTCAAGGTAGCAAGCAGCAGAAGACCCGTTCCGACGTTCGTGGTGGCGGCAAGCGCCCATGGCGTCAGAAAGGTACTGGCCGTGCTCGTGCCGGTACTATCCGTAGCCCAATCTGGCGTGGCGGCGGTACCACTTTCGCAGCTCGTCCACAGGATCACTCCCAGAAGCTGAACAAGAAGATGTATCGCGCAGCAATGCGTTCCATCCTTGCTGAGCTGGTGCGTACTGATCGTCTGGTCGTGGTTCAGGATTTCGCTGTTGAAACTCCGAAAACCAAAGATCTGCTGGGCAAACTGAACAACATGAGCCTGACCGACGTTCTGATCGTGTCGGACGCTGTTGATCAGAACCTGTACCTGGCTGCTCGCAACCTGCCGCACGTAGATGTACGTGACGTGCAAGGTTCCGATCCAGTTAGTCTGATCGCATACGACAAGGTGTTGATCACCGTGTCGGCCGTGAAGAAATTCGAGGAGCTGCTGGGATGAACCAGGAACGCGTATTTAAAGTTCTGCTTGGCCCGCACGTTTCCGAGAAGGCTACGGTTCTGGCAGACAAGAAAGGCCAGTTCGTTTTCAAGGTTGCTACCGATGCAACCAAGCTGGAAATCAAGAAGGCCGTCGAAAGCCTGTTCAGCGTGAAAGTAGAGCGCGTCACTACCCTGAACGTTCTGGGTAAGAGCAAGCGCACTGCTCGCGGTCTGGGCAAGCGTAATGACTGGAAGAAGGCAGTTATCTCCCTTCAGCCAGGCCAAGATCTCGATTTCAGCAGCAGTGCTGAGTAAGGAAGGGGTGCATCATGGCAATCGTTAAATGCAAACCGACTTCCCCTGGCCGCCGTTTTGTGGTCAAGGTGGTCAACCAGGAGCTGCATAAAGGCGCTCCTCACGCACCGCTGCTCGAGAAAAAATCGAAGTCTGGTGGTCGTAACAACAATGGCCGTATTACCACTCGTCACATCGGTGGTGGTCATAAGCAGCATTACCGTATGGTCGATTTCCGTCGCAACGACAAAGATGGCATCGTCGCCACTGTCGAGCGTATCGAATACGATCCAAACCGTACTGCTCACATCGCACTGCTCTGCTACGCAGACGGCGAGCGCCGCTACATCATCGCCCCTAAAGGCGTGAGTGCTGGCGACCAGCTGATCGCAGGCGCTCTGGCTCCAATCAAGCCAGGCAACGCTCTGCAACTGCGCAACATTCCAGTCGGTTCTACCGTACACGGCATCGAATTGAAGCCAGGTAAAGGTGCACAGATCGCTCGTTCCGCTGGTGCTTCGGCTCAGCTGATCGCTCGTGAAGGTGTCTACGTGACCCTGCGTCTGCGTTCCGGTGAAATGCGTAAAGTCCTGGCTGAATGCCGTGCGACCCTGGGTGAAGTCTCGAACTCTGAGCACAGCCTGCGTTCGCTGGGTAAAGCTGGTGCCAAACGCTGGCGTGGCGTTCGCCCAACCGTTCGTGGTGTTGCCATGAACCCGGTTGACCACCCACATGGTGGTGGTGAAGGTCGTACCTCTGGTGGTCGTCATCCGGTATCGCCATGGGGCTTCCCGACTAAGGGCGCGAAGACTCGTGGTAATAAGCGTACCGACAAAATGATCGTCCGTCGTCGCAAGTAAATAGAGGGATACGACAGTGCCACGTTCTCTGAAAAAAGGTCCTTTTATTGATCTTCACCTACTGAAGAAGATCGAAGTGGCGGCGGAAAAGAACGATCGCAAACCAATTAAAACCTGGTCGCGTCGTTCGATGATCCTGCCACAAATGGTCGGTCTGACCATCGCAGTACACAACGGTCGTCAGCACGTCCCAGTTCTCGTTAACGAAGACATGGTCGGCCACAAACTGGGCGAGTTCGCCGGTACCCGCAACTATCGCGGGCACGTGGCTGACAAGAAAGCCAAGCGTTAAGGGGTAAGGAAATGGAAGTAGCCGCTAAGTTGTCGGGCGCTCGAATCTCCGCCCAGAAAGCCCGCTTGGTCGCCGACCAGATCCGCGGGAAGAAGGTGGGCGAAGCGCTCAACCTGTTGGCTTTCAGCAGTAAGAAAGCCGCCGAGATCATGAAGAAAGTGCTGGAGTCGGCCGTAGCCAACGCCGAGCATAACGAAGGCGCAGACGTTGATGACCTGAAAGTCAGCACCGTTTTCGTCAACGAAGGGCGTTCGCTGAAGCGCATCATGCCACGTGCCAAAGGCCGTGCTGATCGCATCGTCAAGCGGTCTTGCCATATCACTGTCAAGGTTGCTGACAAGTAACGGAGTCGAAGAGATGGGTCAGAAAGTACATCCCATTGGCATTCGCCTGGGAATCGTCAAGGAGCACACCTCCGTCTGGTACGCAGACGGTCGGACTTATGCGGACTACTTGTTCGCAGATCTGAAAGTGCGTGAGTATCTCCAAGACAAACTAAAAAGCGCGTCCGTAAGCCGTATCGATATCCATCGTCCGGCCCAAACTGCACGCATCACCATCCACACCGCTCGTCCAGGTATCGTTATCGGGAAGAAAGGTGAAGATGTTGAGAAACTGCGTCAGGACCTGACCAAGCAAATGGGTGTGCCTGTGCACATCAATATCGAAGAGATCCGCAAGCCGGAGCTCGACGGTATGCTGGTTGCGCAGAGCGTAGCTCAGCAGCTGGAGCGTCGTGTAATGTTCCGTCGCGCTATGAAGCGCGCTGTACAGAACGCCATGCGCATTGGTGCCAAAGGCATCAAAATCCAAGTGAGCGGTCGTCTCGGCGGTGCTGAAATCGCACGTACTGAATGGTATCGCGAAGGTCGTGTGCCACTGCACACCCTGCGTGCCGACATCGACTATGCCAACTACGAAGCTCACACCACTTACGGTGTGATCGGTGTAAAGGTTTGGATCTTCAAAGGCGAAGTTATTGGTGGTCGCCAAGAAGAACTGAAACCACAAGCACCAGCGCCTCGTAAAAAAGCTGCTAAGTAAGGGGTACGCCAAATGTTGCAACCAAAGCGTACGAAGTTCCGCAAGCAGATGACCGGCCACAACCGTGGTCTGGCACTGCGCGGTAGCAAAGTCAGCTTCGGCGAGTTCGCGCTGAAGTCTGTTGCTCGTGGTCGTCTCACCGCTCGTCAGATCGAGTCAGCGCGTCGTGCTCTGACCCGTCACGTAAAACGTGGCGGCAAGATCTGGATCCGTGTATTCCCGGACAAGCCGATCTCCAAGAAACCTCTCGAGGTTCGTATGGGTAAAGGTAAGGGTAACGTGGAGTACTGGGTTGCCCAGATTCAGCCAGGCAAAGTCCTGTATGAAATCGAGGGTGTTTCTGAAGAGCTGGCGCGTGAGGCTTTCGCCCTGGCTGCTGCAAAGCTGCCGCTCGCCACCTCCTTTGTTAAACGGACGGTGATGTGATGAAAGCGAATGAACTTCGTGAAAAATCCGCACAGCAGCTGAACGAGCAACTGCTCGGCCTGCTGCGCGACCAGTTCAATCTGCGCATGCAGAAAGCAACTGGCCAGTTGGGGCAGTCTCATCTGCTCTCGCAAGTTAAGCGTGACATCGCTCGCGTGAAGACTGTGCTCAACCAGCAGGCAGGTAAGTGATCATGGCTGAAGCCGAAAAAACTGTCCGTACGCTGACTGGCCGTGTTGTCAGCGACAAGATGGACAAAACCATCACCGTTCTGATCGAGCGTCGCGTTAAGCACCCGATCTACGGTAAATACGTTAAGCGTTCGACTAAGCTGCACGCGCACGACGAAACCAATCAGTGCCACATCGGCGACAAAGTCACTATTCGTGAAACTCGTCCGATGGCCAAGACCAAGTCTTGGGCGCTGGTTGATGTTCTCGAACGCGCTGTGGAAGTCTAAGGGCTAGGGGTCGGAGAAATTATATGATTCAGACTCAATCCATGCTCGATGTGGCCGATAACAGCGGCGCTCGCCGTGTTATGTGCATCAAGGTGCTGGGTGGCTCCCATCGTCGTTACGCTGGTATCGGTGACATCATCAAAGTTACCGTGAAGGAAGCAATTCCGCGCGGTAAGGTGAAAAAAGGCCAAGTGATGACTGCTGTTGTAGTCCGCACTCGTCACGGCGTACGTCGTGCTGATGGCTCCATTATCCGCTTTGATGGCAACGCTGCTGTTCTTCTGAACAACAAGCAAGAGCCGATCGGCACCCGTATCTTTGGGCCAGTGACCCGTGAACTTCGTACTGAGAAGTTCATGAAGATCGTCTCGCTCGCCCCAGAAGTGCTGTAAGGAGATCCGACATGCAAAAGATTCGTCGTGACGACGAGATCATCGTGATCGCCGGCAAAGACAAAGGTAAGCGCGGTAAGGTGCTGAAGGTTCTTGCTGACAACCGTCTGGTTGTTGGCGGTCTGAACCTGGTCAAGCGTCATACCAAGCCTAACCCGATGTCGGGCGTACAGGGCGGTATCGTCGAGAAAGAAGCGCCACTGCACGCTTCCAACGTCGCCATCTTCAACGGCGAAACCAACAAGGCTGACCGCGTTGGTTTCAAAGTAGAAGACGGTAAGAAAATTCGTGTCTTCAAGTCGACCCAAAAAGCGGTTGATGCTTGAACACTGCTAGGTAGAAGACCATGGCACGACTAAAAGAGATTTACCGGAAGGAAATCGCTCCGAAACTTAAGGAAGAACTTAAGCTTTCGAACGTGATGGAAGTTCCGCGCGTTACCAAAATCACCCTGAACATGGGTCTGGGCGAAGCGATCGGCGACAAAAAAGTCATCGAGCACGCTGTTGCTGACCTGGAAAAGATCACCGGCCAGAAAGTCGTTGTGACCTACGCTCGTAAATCCATCGCTGGCTTCAAAGTCCGCGAAGGATGGCCGATCGGCGTCAAAGTGACCCTGCGCCGTGAGCGTATGTACGAGTTCCTGGATCGTCTGCTGTCGATCTCCCTGCCTCGGGTTCGCGACTTCCGCGGCCTGAATGCCAAGTCCTTCGATGGTCGTGGCAACTACAGCATGGGCGTGAAAGAGCAGATCATCTTCCCGGAAATCGACTACGACAAGATCGATGCTCTCCGCGGTCTGGACATTACCCTGACCACCACTGCCAAGAACGATGATGAAGGCCGCGCTCTGCTGCGTGCTTTCAAATTCCCGTTCCGCAACTGATTGGAGTAGGAAAATGGCCAAGAAGAGCATGAAAAACCGTGAGCTGAAGCGTCAGCTCACCGTTGCCAAGTACGCCACCAAGCGTGCAGCGCTGAAAGCTATCATCGTCGATCTGAACGCAAGTCCAGAAGCGCGTTGGGAAGCTACCGTAGCTCTGCAGAAGCAACCACGTGACGCAAGCGCTTCGCGCATGCGTAACCGTTGCCGCCTGACTGGTCGTCCGCACGGCGTGTACCGCAAGTTCGGCCTCGGCCGTAACATGCTGCGTCAAGCTGCAATGCGCGGTGACGTACCAGGTCTGGTTAAAGCCAGCTGGTAACAGTTGTCAAAGTCTCGATGTTCGGGTTCGCAAGAACCTGACCACCGGTGGCCTTGAATCTGAATCAAGCCCCTTTTGGGGCTTGATTCATTTCTGGGGTGTGTCTAGAATGACCGGCTCGCCTGAGCCCGTGTTTTTCTGCCCGGAAGTTCTCGGCGACAAGTAGTAGCCGCAAGGCTAATTTTTCTGTATTAGGAGCGTCTAGCCCATGAGTATGCAGGACCCGTTAGCGGACATGCTAACTCGAATCCGTAATGCCCAGATGGCTGAAAAGTCTGTCGTAAGCATGCCGTCTTCCACGTTGAAGGCTGCTGTAGCAAAAGTCCTGAAGGACGAAGGTTACATCGCGGATTTTCAGATCACCACCGACGCCAAGCCGTCGCTGTCCATCTCGCTGAAGTACTTCGAAGGCCGTCCGGTTATCGAAGAAGTGAAGCGCGTTAGTCGTCCAGGCCTGCGTCAGTACAAGTCCGTTGAAGATCTGCCGAAAGTTCGTGGCGGTCTTGGCGTGTCTATCGTCTCCACCAACAAAGGTGTGATGACGGATCGTGCTGCGCGCGCTGCCGGTGTCGGCGGCGAAGTTCTTTGCACTGTGTTCTAAGGGGGGATAAGCATGTCTCGCGTCGCTAAGAACCCCGTTAAGCTGCCAGCCGGTGTCGAAGTCAAATTCGCAGGCCAACAGCTTTCGGTGAAGGGTGCCAAGGGTACTCTTGAACTGAACATCCATTCGTCCGTTGAGATCGTTGAAGAAGCTGGTGAGCTGCGTTTCGCTGCTCGCAATGGCGATCAACAAACTCGCGCAATGGCCGGTACCACGCGTGCGTTGGTAAACAACATGGTCCAGGGCGTAAGCCAAGGCTTCGAGCGCAAGCTCCAGCTGGTCGGTGTTGGTTACAAAGCGCAAGCAAAAGGTCAGGTTCTGAACCTGGCTCTTGGCTTCTCGCACCCAGTGGATTACGAACTGCCGGAAGGCATCACCGCTGAGACTCCTAGCCAGACCGATATCCTGATCAAGGGCATCGACAAGCAGCTGGTAGGTCAAGTGGCCGCCGAGATCCGCGACTTCCGTCCACCAGAGCCGTACAAAGGCAAAGGTGTGCGCTACGCGGACGAAGTCGTCCGTCGTAAAGAAGCCAAGAAGAAGTAGGGCATAGCAAATGACCGACAAAAAAGTTACTCGACTGCGTCGCGCTCGCAAAGCACGCCTGAAAATGCACGAACTCGAAGTCGTGCGTCTCTGCGTGTTCCGCTCGTCGCAGCACATCTACGCCCAGGTCATCTCGGCCGACGGCAACAAAGTCCTGGCAAGTGCCTCGACTTTGGATAAAGAACTGCGTGATGGTGCCACTGGCAACATCGACGCGGCCACAAAGGTTGGCCAGCTGGTCGCTACGCGTGCTAAGGCCGCTGGCGTCTCGCAAGTGGCTTTCGACCGCTCTGGCTTCAAGTACCACGGCCGCGTTAAAGCGCTGGCTGATGCTGCTCGTGAAGCTGGGCTGGAGTTCTAAGTTATGTCAAATAACGACCAAAAGCGCGACGAAGGCTACATCGAGAAGCTGGTTCAAGTTAACCGCGTAGCCAAAACCGTTAAAGGCGGCCGTATCTTCACTTTCACCGCGTTGACCGTGGTTGGTGATGGTAAAGGGCGTGTTGGCTTCGGCCGTGGCAAGTCACGTGAAGTGCCTGCTGCGATCCAGAAGGCAATGGAAGCTGCTCGCCGCAACATGATTCAAGTTGACCTGAACGGCACCACTCTGCAGTACGCAATGAAGTCCGCTCACGGCGCTTCGAAGGTGTACATGCAGCCTGCTTCTGAAGGTACCGGTATCATCGCTGGCGGCGCTATGCGTGCTGTCCTCGAAGTTGCTGGCGTTCAGAACGTTCTGGCCAAGTGCTACGGCTCGACTAACCCGGTAAACGTGGTTCACGCCACTTTCAAGGGTCTGAAGGCTATGCAGTCTCCTGAGTCCATCGCTGCCAAGCGTGGCCTGCGTGTTGAGGAGATCAAGTAATCATGGCTACCGTTAAAGTAACGCTGATCAAAAGCATGACCGGCCGCATCCCTAACCACAAACTGTGCGTTAAGGGTCTGGGTCTGCGTCGCATCGGTCACACTGTAGAAGTCCAGGATACTCCCGAGAATCGCGGGATGATCAACAAGGCTTACTACATGCTGCGTGTCGAGGGTTAATCGATGAAACTCAATGATCTGAGTCCAGCGCCGGGTTCCCGTCGCGAAAAGCATCGTCCGGGCCGTGGTATCGGTAGTGGTTTGGGCAAGACTGGTGGCCGTGGTCACAAAGGTCAGACCTCCCGCTCCGGTGGCACCATTGCTCCAGGCTTTGAAGGCGGTCAACAGCCGCTGCATCGTCGCCTGCCCAAGTTCGGTTTCGTTTCCCTGAAAGCCATGGACCGCGCAGAAGTGCGTCTGTCCGAGCTGGCCAAAGTGGAAGGCGACATCGTTACTGTGCAGTCCCTGAAAGATGCCAACGTGATCAACGTCAACGTACAGCGTGTGAAAATCATGCTGTCCGGTGAAGTGACTCGCGCTGTCACTATCGGCAAGGGAATCGGCGCCACCAAAGGTGCGCGTGCGGCTATCGAAGCAGCTGGCGGCAAGTTCGAGGAATAAATGGCTAAGCAAGGTGCTCTCTCTGCGCTCGGCAAAGGCGGTATGTCTGAACTCTGGGCTCGTCTGCGTTTTCTGTTCCTGGCGATTATCGTCTACCGAATAGGCGCACACATCCCGGTTCCAGGTATCAACCCGGACCGACTCGCAGACCTGTTTCGACAGAATGAGGGGACCATTCTTAGCTTGTTCAACATGTTCTCCGGCGGCGCGCTGGAACGGATGAGCATCTTTGCACTGGGGATCATGCCGTACATTTCGGCATCGATCATCATGCAACTGATGACCGCCGTCAGCCCGCAGCTGGAGCAGTTGAAGAAGGAAGGTGAAGCTGGCCGTCGCAAGATCAGCCAGTACACCCGCTACGGCACCGTCGTCCTCGCTCTCGTTCAGGCTATTGGCATGTCCATTGGCCTGGCGGGGCAGGGCGTTGCGTTCACTGGTGACTTTGGCTTCCATTTCGTCGCGGTAACCACTTTTGTGGCTGGTGCGATGTTCATGATGTGGCTGGGTGAGCAGATTACTGAGCGTGGTGTAGGCAACGGTATCTCGATGTTGATTTTTTCGGGTATCGTCGCCGGTCTTCCGAGAGCAATCGGGCAGTCTTTCGAGTCTGCGCGTCAGGGTGATATCAACATCTTCGCCCTGGTTGCCATCGGTTTGCTGGCAGTAGCGATTATCGGTTTCGTGGTGTTCATTGAGCGTGGCCAGCGTCGTATCGCTGTTCACTACGCCAAGCGTCAGCAGGGCCGCAAGGTTTTTGCTGCGCAGACAAGCCACTTGCCGCTGAAGGTGAACATGGCCGGTGTTATTCCGGCTATTTTCGCGAGCAGCATTTTGCTGTTCCCGGCTTCGTTGGGTGCCTGGTTCGGTCAGTCTGAAGGTATGGGCTGGTTGCAGGACATCTCGCAGTCGATCGCTCCTGGTCAGCCGTTGAATATTCTGCTGTTTAGTGCAGGGATTATTTTCTTCTGCTTCTTCTATACGGCGTTGATGTTCAATCCGAAAGACGTAGCGGAAAACCTGAAGAAGTCCGGTGCCTTTATTCCGGGCATCCGTCCAGGTGAGCAGTCTGCGCGCTATATCGATGGCGTTCTGACCCGCTTGACCATGTTCGGTGCTCTTTACATGACGGCCGTGTGCCTGTTGCCCCAGTTCCTGGTGGTTGCAGCAAACGTTCCGTTCTACCTTGGCGGGACCTCGTTGCTGATCGTGGTCGTGGTTGTGATGGACTTCATGTCCCAAGTACAATCGCACCTCGTTTCGCACCAGTACGAATCCCTGATGAAGAAAGCCAACCTGAAGGGTTACGGCAGCGGCATGTTGCGCTGAGTACCCATAAGGTTCGAGGAGTTGGTGATGAAAGTTCGTGCATCGGTGAAAAAGCTGTGCCGTAACTGCAAGATTATTCGCCGCGAAGGTGTTGTTCGAGTAATTTGCAGCGCGGAACCGCGTCACAAACAGCGCCAAGGCTGAGTGTGATTGTGCTTCAAGCCCGGTAGCTAGTGCGCTACCGGGTTGATTATTTGTTATTACAGCGATATTATCTCGCGCCCTATTTCTTGGCTTCCGGGGCGTAGGTAGCTGTCAATTGGAGTCCCACTGAATGGCCCGTATTGCAGGCGTTAACATTCCAGATAACAAGCATACTGTTATCTCGCTGACCTACATCTATGGTGTTGGTCGCACTACTGCGCAGAAGATCTGTGCAGTGACTGGGGTAAACCCAGCAGCAAAGATCAAAGATCTGAGCGACGAGCAAATTGAACAGCTGCGTGGCGAAGTGGCGAAGTTCACCACTGAAGGTGACCTGCGTCGCGAAATCAACATGAAAATCAAGCGCTTGATGGACCTCGGTTGCTATCGCGGTCTGCGTCATCGTCGTGGTCTGCCAGTACGCGGTCAGCGTACCAAGACCAACGCGCGTACCCGTAAAGGTCCGCGTAAGCCGATCCGCAAGTAATCGCCCCAGCGAATCGACAGGAATTTAATCATGGCAAAACCTGCTGCTCGTCCTCGTAAAAAAGTTAAAAAGACAGTGGTTGATGGCATCGCCCACATCCATGCATCTTTTAACAACACCATCGTGACCATTACCGACCGTCAAGGTAACGCTCTTTCCTGGGCTACCTCCGGTGGTTCGGGTTTCCGCGGTTCCCGCAAGTCCACCCCGTTCGCTGCTCAAGTAGCTGCTGAGCGTGCTGGTCAAGCTGCGCTGGAATACGGCCTGAAAAACCTCGACGTCAACGTCAAGGGTCCAGGTCCAGGTCGTGAATCCGCAGTCCGCGCTTTGAACGGCTGTGGCTACAAGATCGCCAGCATCACCGACGTGACGCCAATCCCGCACAACGGGTGCCGTCCGCCGAAGAAGCGCCGCGTGTAATCCAGGAGATTGTAAAGAATGGCTCGTTACATTGGTCCAAAATGCAAACTCGCTCGTCGCGAAGGCACCGATCTCTTCCTGAAGAGCGGCGTGCGCGCGATCGAATCGAAGTGCAACATTGAAGCAGCACCTGGTATCCACGGCCAACGCCGCGGCCGCCAGTCCGACTACGGCACCCAACTGCGTGAAAAGCAGAAGGTCCGTCGTATCTACGGCGTTCTCGAGCGTCAGTTCAGCGGCTACTACAAAGAAGCTGCTGGCAAGAAAGGTGCAACCGGTGAAAACCTGCTGCAACTTCTCGAATGCCGTCTGGACAACGTTGTATACCGTATGGGCTTTGGTTCGACTCGTGCCGAATCCCGTCAGCTGGTATCGCACAAGTCGATCAGCGTCAACGGTCAGACCGTAAACGTCCCGTCGTATCAGGTTCGTGCTGGTGACGTGGTTGCAGTTCGCGAGAAAGCAAAAAACCAACTTCGCATTGTCCAAGCTCTCGATCTGTGTGCCCAACGTGGCCGCGTAGAATGGGTAGAAGTAGACACTGAGAAGAAGTCGGGCGTTTTCAAGAACGTTCCTGCTCGCAGTGATCTGTCCGCCGACATCAACGAAAGCCTGATTGTCGAGCTCTACTCCAAGTAAGGGCTAGAAAATAGGTGCATCCATGCAGATTTCGGTAAATGAGTTCCTGACACCCCGCCACATTGATGTGCAGGTTGTCAGTCCAACCCGCGCCAAGATCACTCTCGAGCCTCTCGAGCGTGGTTTTGGCCACACCCTGGGCAACGCGCTGCGCCGCATCCTGTTGTCCTCAATGCCCGGCTGCGCAGTAGTCGAGGCCGAGATTGACGGTGTGCTCCACGAGTACAGCGCCATCGAAGGTGTACAGGAAGACGTAATTGAAATCCTGTTGAACCTTAAAGGTCTGGCCATCAAGCTGCACGGTCGTGACGAAGTTACGCTGACCTTGTCGAAGAAGGGTTCGGGGGTGGTTACCGCTGCCGATATTCAGCTGGATCATGATGTCGAGATCGTTAATCCCGATCACGTAATCGCTAACCTGGCGTCTAACGGCGCCCTGAACATGAAGCTCACCGTAGCTCGTGGTCGTGGTTATGAACCAGCCGACTCGCGTCAGAGCGATGAAGACGAAAGCCGCAGCATCGGTCGCTTGCAGCTCGATTCTTCGTTCAGCCCGGTTCGCCGTATCGCTTACGTGGTGGAAAACGCCCGTGTCGAGCAGCGTACCAACCTGGACAAGCTGGTTATTGATCTGGAAACCAACGGTACTCTGGATCCTGAAGAGGCTATCCGTCGCGCTGCAACCATCCTGCAACAGCAGCTGGCTGCGTTCGTCGACCTCAAAGGTGAAAGTGAGCCGCTGGTTGTCGAGCAGGAAGACGAGATCGATCCGATCCTGCTTCGCCCGGTTGACGATCTGGAACTGACTGTACGTTCGGCTAACTGCCTTAAGGCGGAAAACATCTACTACATCGGCGACCTGATTCAGCGTACCGAAGTAGAGCTGTTGAAGACTCCGAACCTGGGCAAGAAATCCTTGACTGAAATCAAGGACGTTCTGGCCTCCCGCGGTCTGTCCCTCGGCATGCGCCTCGACAACTGGCCGCCTGCAAGTCTTAAGAAGGACGACAAGGCGACTGCCTGATCGTCGTAATCACCGAACGTAGTGTTTGGTAAGGAATGAACCATGCGTCATCGTAAAAGTGGTCGTCACCTGAGCCGCACCAGCTCGCACCGCAAGGCCATGTTCCAAAACATGGCGGTGTCGCTGTTCGAGCACGAGCTGATCAAAACTACTCTGCCAAAAGCCAAAGAACTGCGCCGCGTTGCCGAGCCGCTGATCACTCTGGCCAAGACAGACAGCCTGGCTAACCGCCGTCTGGCTTTCGACCGTACTCGTTCGAAAGCTATCGTTGGTAAGCTCTTCAACGACCTGGGCAAGCGTTACGCTACCCGTGAGGGTGGCTACCTGCGCATCCTCAAGTGCGGTTTCCGCGCTGGCGACAACGCGCCTATGGCGTACGTCGAGTTGGTTGATCGTGCTACTGCTGGCGAAGCTGTATCCGCCGAGTAAGACGTCAGTCTGAAACAAAGAACCGGGCCTAGTGCCCGGTTTTTTGTGCCTGTAAGAAATGCGTCGTCCGTACAAGTTTCTGACATGGTCGAACTGCCACTATGTGCCGGGAAAACATAATTAGTAATTATCTATCGATGTCTGCAAGTTAATGAATTTGTAGCGATAACGTCGATGATCAATACTTCCCGCCAAGCCCATTAGCCGGCAGTTCAAAGACTGACAGAGGAAGAAGACCGCATGAGCCAGACCAAAACGCTTACAACCGCGAGTGGCGCGCCAGTCGCTGACAACCAGAATTCCCGCTCCGCCGGCCCACGCGGTCCGCTGCTGCTCGACGATTTCCACCTGCTCGAAAAGCTCGCGCACTTCAACCGTGAAAACATTCCTGAACGCCGCGTGCACGCCAAAGGCTCGGGCGCTTACGGTACGTTCACCGTCACTCGCGACATCACCGAATATACCAGCGCAAAACTGTTCGAATCGGTAGGTAAACAAACGCCAACCTTCCTGCGCTTTTCCACCGTAGGTGGCGAGCGTGGTTCGGCCGACACCGAGCGCGATCCGCGCGGTTTCGCCTTGAAGTTCTATACCGAAGAAGGCAACTGGGACATCGTCGGCAACAATACGCCGGTGTTTTTCATCCGTGATCCACTGAAGTTTCCGGACTTTATCCACACGCAAAAGCGTCTGCCGCAAAGCAACCTGAAAAGTGCGCAGATGATGTGGGATTTCTGGTCGCATTCGCCTGAAGCGCTGCACCAGGTCACCATTCTGTTTTCTGATCGCGGCATTCCGGACGGCTACCGTCACATGCACGGCTTCGGTAGCCATACGTACAGCCTGATCAATGCCAAAGGCGAGCGTCATTGGGTCAAGTGGCATTACAAGACGCAGCAAGGCATCAAGAACCTGGCGCCCGCCGACGCCGCCCGTTTGGCGGGAACCGACCCGGACTACGCGCAGCGTGACCTGTTCGAGGCCATCGAGCGCGGTGATTTCCCGAAATGGCGCGTGTGCATTCAGATCATGACTGAAGCGCAAGCGGCCGCTCATTACGAAAACCCGTTCGACGTCACCAAAACCTGGTCACAGAAAGAGTTTCCGCTGATCGAAGTCGGTGAGCTGGAGTTGAACCGCAACCCGCTGAACTACTTCGCCGAAGTTGAACAGGCTGCATTCGGCCCGAGCAACATGGTGCCAGGCGTGGGTTTGTCCCCGGACCGCATGCTGCAAGGCCGCGTATTTGCCTACGCTGACGCGCACCGCTACCGCGTTGGCACCAACCACCAGCAATTGCCGGTGAATGCTCCACGCAGTCCGGTGAACACTTATCAGCGTGACGGCTCCATGGCGTTCGGCAGCAATGGTGGTGCGGCGCCGAACTATGAACCGAACAGCTACATCGAGTCGCCGAAACAAGCACCACATTACGCAGAGCCAGCACTGGCCTTGAGCGGTGCCGCAGATCGCTATGATCACCGCGAAGATACCGATTACTACAGCCAGGCCGGTGCCTTGTTCCGCTTGATGAGCGAGGAGCAGAAAGCGCTGCTGGTCAGCAACATCGCGGGTGCGATGGCAGGTGTTTCCAGCGACGTCGTCGATCGTCAGTTGCAGCATTTCTACAAAGCCGATCGGGCGTATGGAGAAGCAGTCGCAAACCTGCTCAACGTACAGCTTAACGAAGTCTAAACGAGAAGCAGAACCGCCCTCATTTGGGCGGTTTTTGCGTTATTTGGCCTGCTTTTCTCGGAATATCTTCGCTTTTATTGCGCTAAGCGGGTGACCTTCCGGTCAGGTTGGTTCAAACTACAGACTTTCAGGAAGGGAGATGTAGGGCGATGCAAGGCCACCCAGATGTAATCGATTACCTCAATACGTTGCTGACCGGCGAACTGGCCGCGCGTGACCAATATTTCGTTCATTCGCGGATGTATGAGGACTGGGGGTTCACCAAGCTCTACGAGCGCATCAACCACGAGATGGAAGAAGAAGCAGGCCACGCCGATGCATTGATGCGGCGGATCCTGATGCTCGAAGGCACGCCGCGCATGCGTCCGGATGATCTGGATGTCGGCACTACGGTGCCGGAGATGCTCGAAGCTGATCTGCGCCTCGAATACAAAGTCCGCGCTGCGCTTTGCAAAGGCATCGAGCTTTGCGAGCAGCACCAGGACTACGTCAGCCGCGAGATTCTGCGGGTTCAGCTCAACGACACTGAAGAAGATCACACCTACTGGCTGGAAAAGCAGTTGGGTCTGATCAAGCTGATCGGTCTCGAGAACTACCTGCAATCCCACGCGTCCTGATTGCAACGGCTACAAAAAAGCCCCTGTCACTTCAACGGTGACAGGGGCTTTTTCATGCCTTGCAGTTAAGCCCGATCGCGGATCAGCAACGGCTTGAGGTAATGGCCGGTGTGAGACTGCTTCATCTCGGCGACTTCCTCGGGCGTGCCGGTGGCAATGATCTGACCCCCTTTGGAACCGCCCTCAGGACCGAGGTCCACCAGCCAGTCAGCGGTCTTGATCACATCGAGGTTGTGCTCGATGACCACCACGGTGTTGCCGTGATCGCGCAGTCGATGCAGAACGTCGAGCAACTGCTGGATATCCGCAAAGTGCAGACCGGTGGTCGGCTCATCAAGGATGTACAGGGTCTTGCCGGTATCGCGCTTGGACAGCTCGCGCGACAACTTGACCCGCTGTGCTTCACCTCCGGACAGGGTCGTCGCCGACTGCCCGAGTTTGATGTACGACAGGCCGACATCCATCAGCGTCTGCAGCTTGCGCGCCAGTGCCGGCACCGCGTCGAAGAACTCCCGAGCTTCCTCGATGGTCATTTCGAGGGTCTCGTGGATGCTCTTGCCCTTGTATTTGATCTCAAGGGTTTCGCGGTTGTAGCGCTTGCTCTTGCACACATCGCAGGGCACGTAGATGTCCGGCAGGAAGTGCATCTCCACCTTGATCAGGCCATCGCCCTGACACGCCTCGCAACGCCCGCCCTTGACGTTGAACGAGAAACGCCCAGGGCCATAACCACGAGAGCGTGACTCGGGCACGCCGGCAAACAGTTCGCGGATCGGCGTGAACAGCCCGGTATACGTCGCCGGGTTGGAACGCGGTGTACGACCGATCGGGCTCTGGTCGATATCGACGACTTTGTCGAGATGCTCCAGACCTTTGATGCTGTCGTGTGCCGCCGCTTCAAGCGTGGTCGCGCCATTGAGTGCCGTGGCGCTCAGCGGGAACAGCGTGTTGTTGATCAGCGTCGATTTGCCCGAGCCGGATACGCCGGTCACGCAGGTCAGCAGGCCGATCGGGATATCCAGATCGACATTGCGCAAGTTGTTGCCGCGCGCACCTTTGAGCGACAGGTTGAGCTTCTTGTTGCGCGGCGTGCGTTTGGCCGGCACTTCGATCTTCACCCGGCCGGACAGGTATTTGCCGGTCAGCGAATCCGGGTGCGCCATGACTTCGTCCGGCGTGCCTTCGGCAACAATCTGCCCGCCGTGCACACCTGCGCCAGGGCCGATATCGACGACATAGTCAGCCAGGCGAATCGCGTCTTCGTCGTGCTCGACCACAATCACCGTGTTGCCGATATCGCGCAAATGCTTGAGCGTGCCGAGCAGCCGGTCGTTATCGCGCTGATGCAGGCCGATGGACGGCTCATCGAGGATGTATAGAACGCCAACAAGTCCGGCGCCAATCTGGCTGGCGAGACGGATCCGCTGCGCCTCGCCACCGGAGAGTGTGTCGGCGCTGCGATCCAGGGACAGATAATCGAGGCCGACGTTGACCAGGAACTGCAGACGCTCGCGGATTTCCTTGAGGATCTTGTCGGCGATCTCTCCGCGCCGCCCGGTCATCTTCAGTGCAGCGAAATATTCGCAGGCATCGCCGATCGGCAGATTGGTCACTGCCGGCAAGGTTTTCTCACCGACCCACACGTGCCGCGCTTCACGGCGCAGACGCGTGCCGCGGCAATCCGGGCAGGCCTGATGGCTGAGGAACTTGGCCAGCTCCTCGCGCACGCTCGCCGATTCGGTTTCGCGGTAACGGCGCTCCAGATTGGGCACGATGCCTTCGAACGGGTGCGAGCGTTTGACGATGTCGCCACGGTCGTTCAGGTACTTGAAGTCGACGTTCTGCGAGCCGCTGCCGTGCAGGATGAACTTCTGCTGCTCGGCGCTCAGGTCGTTGAAAGGCTTGTCCAGGCTGAACTTGTAATGCGAGGCGAGTGAGCCAAGCATCTGGAAGTAATAGACGTTGCGCCGGTCCCAGCCGCGTATCGCGCCCTCGGCCAGGGTCAGCTCGCCGTTGACCAGACGCTTGATGTCGAAGAACTGCTTCACGCCCAGGCCATCGCAGGTCGGGCAGGCGCCGGCCGGGTTGTTGAAGGAAAACAGCTTGGGTTCCAGCTCGCTGATCGCGTGGCCGCAGATCGGGCAGGCGAAGCGTGCGGAGAAGATCATTTCTTCGCCCGGCTCGTCGTCCATCGGCGCCACAAGGGCAATGCCATCAGCCAGTTTCAGCGCGGTCTCGAAGGACTCGGCCAGACGTTGCTGCAGATCGGCGCGAACCTTGAAGCGATCAACGATCACGTCAATCGAGTGCTTCTTCTGTTTATCCAGCTTCGGCAGCTCGTCGAGTTCGCAAATGCGCCCGTTGACCCGGGCGCGGACGAAACCTTGCGCACGCAATTCTTCGAAGACCGACAGGTGTTCGCCCTTGCGCTCGCGGATCACCGGTGCCAGCAGCATGAGTTTGCTGCCTTCCGGCTGCGCCAGCACCAGATCGACCATCTGGCTGACGGTCTGCGCTTCCAGCGGAATGTCGTGATCCGGGCAACGCGGCGTACCCACGCGGGCATAGAGCAGACGCAGGTAGTCGTAGATTTCGGTGATGGTGCCGACCGTGGAGCGCGGGTTGTGCGAGGTCGACTTCTGTTCGATGGAGATCGCCGGCGACAGGCCTTCGATGGTGTCGACGTCGGGTTTTTCCATCATCGACAGGAACTGCCTGGCGTAAGCCGACAGCGATTCGACATAACGGCGCTGACCTTCGGCATACAGCGTGTCGAACGCCAGGGATGACTTGCCGGATCCGGACAGGCCGGTGATGACGATCAGTTTGTCCCGTGGCAGGGTCAGGTCGATGTTCTTCAGGTTGTGGGTACGGGCCCCACGTATCAGGATCTTGTCCAAAGTGGCCTCGCTCGGCGGGCGTCGAAAACGTAGGAGTATACGGGCAAATACTGGATGGATGCACACTATCCAACGAAGGGCGTTCTGCCGTTCATGAAGAGAGTTTCATCTATACGCGTCATAGCGTCGCGATATACCCCGTCTTCCGATGGGACTGGTAGAATCGCCGCCGGTTCACACGAGGTTTTTCCATGCACGATCCCCACAGCGAACGCATGAGTGGCAGCGAGACCCGCGCGGCGAGCGGTCTGGCCCTGGTGTTCGCCTTCCGTATGCTTGGCATGTTCATGGTGTTGCCGGTGCTGGCGACCTATGGCATGGATCTGGCGGGAGCGACCCCGGCCCTGATCGGGCTGGCGATTGGCGCTTACGGTCTGACCCAGGCGATTTTCCAGATCCCGTTCGGGATCATTTCGGATCGCATCGGTCGTCGACCGGTGATCTACCTCGGTCTGATTGTCTTCGCTCTCGGCAGTGTTCTCGCGTCCCAGGCCGATTCGATCTGGGGCGTGATCGCCGGGCGGATCCTGCAGGGCGCCGGGGCGATTTCCGCGGCGGTCATGGCGCTGCTTTCCGACCTGACCCGCGAACAGCATCGCACCAAAGCCATGGCCATGATCGGCATGACCATCGGCCTGTCGTTCGCCGTGGCCATGGTCGTGGGGCCGTTGCTCACCAGCGCTTTCGGGTTGTCGGGACTGTTCCTTGCCACTGGCGCGATGGCGCTGGTCGGCATCCTGATCATCATGTTCATGGTGCCGCAGTCCACCGGTCCACTGCAGCATCGTGAATCCGGCGTGGCGCGACAGGCACTGATGCCGACGCTCAAGCACCCGGACCTGCTGCGCCTCGATCTGGGCATCTTTGTGTTACATGCCATGTTGATGTCGAGCTTCGTTGCTCTGCCGCTGGCGCTGGTGGAAAAAGCCGGTTTGCCCAAGGAGCAGCACTGGTGGGTCTACCTCACCGCATTGATGATTTCGTTCTTCGCCATGATCCCGTTCATCATCTACGGCGAGAAGCGACGCAAAATGAAACGAGTTTTGCTCGGCGCCGTCATGACACTGATGCTGACTGAACTATTCTTCTGGCAGTTCGGCGATAGCCTGCGCGCCCTGGTGATCGGCACGGTGGTGTTCTTCACCGCGTTCAACCTGCTCGAGGCATCGTTGCCGTCGCTGATCAGCAAGGTTTCACCGGCAGGCGGCAAGGGCACGGCCATGGGCGTGTACTCCACCAGCCAGTTCCTCGGTTCGGCACTCGGCGGGATACTCGGCGGCTGGTTGTTCCAGCATGGCGGTCTGTCGGTTGTGTTCCTCGGATGCGCCGCGCTGGCTGCACTTTGGCTGGCCTTTGCTGTTACCATGCGCGAACCTCCCTACGTGACGAGCCTGCGCTTGCCGTTGTCGCCCGAAGCGATCCGCGAAGCGGGTCTGGTCGAGCGCCTCAAGGCCCTGGTAGGGGTAACAGATGCAGTGATAGTCGCCGAAGAGGCGGCTGTTTACATCAAACTGGACAAAGAATTAGTGGATCGCACCACCCTCGAACGCCTGGTCAACAACCCGGCCGGGGCTGCGTGCGACGCTTAGGAGAACGTTATGGCCCGTGGGGTTAACAAAGTCATATTGGTCGGCACTTGCGGCCAGGATCCCGAAGTTCGCTACCTGCCTAACGGTAACGCCGTGACCAACCTGAGTCTGGCCACCAGCGAACAATGGACCGACAAGCAGACCGGTCAGAAGGTCGAAAAGACCGAATGGCACCGTGTGTCGATGTTCGGCAAGGTTGCCGAGATCGCTGGCGAATACCTGCGCAAGGGTTCGCAGGTCTACATCGAAGGCAAGCTGCAGACCCGCGAGTGGGAAAAGGACGGCATCAAGCGTTACACCACTGAAATCGTGGTCGACATGCAAGGCACCATGCAATTGCTCGGCGGCCGTCCACAGCAGGGCGACCAGCAAGGCGGCGGCAACAATTACCAACAGCAGGCGCCACGTCAGCAGGCCCCACGCCCGCAGCAGTCGGCTCCGCAGCAGCGTTCGGCTCCACCAGCGCCGCAGCAGGCCGCACCGCAACCGGCTCCGGATTTCGACAGCTTCGATGACGATATTCCGTTCTGATTTGCCGCTGTAAACGCTTCCATTGAAAAGGCCCGTCGCTTAAACGACGGGCCTTTTTTGTGAGGCAATTTCAGCGCGACCCCAATCACCTGTAGGAGCTGACGAGTGCAACGAGGCTGCGATCTTTTGACGTTGCTTCTGAAGATCAAAAGATCGCAGCCTCGTTGCACTCGTCAGCTCCTACATGGGGAATCGTTTCAGTCGAGGATCAGGTGCGGCAGGAAGCGGCTGGAGTCCTTGGTGATCAGACTGTTGTCCTCGCGCACACCAATTCCCGCCGCCTCATCACCAATCACCCACGAACCGATCAGCGTGTAGCTGTCGCCAAACTTCGGCAGCGGCGCGAACTCCTGCAGGATGAACGGCGCATCGGTGTACGGCCCATCCTCTTTGACGATCAGACCCTGGGCCGTTTGCAGCTCGATGTTGGCGCCTTCACGGGAAAAGTACGGCTTGCGCACCCAGCCTTTCGGCACGGCGCTCTGCGGATTCGGATCGAGGTGCGCGGCGAGCAGATTCGGATGACCCTTGTGCAGTTCCCACAGCAACGGCAGCACACCTTTGTTCGACAGAATCGCCTTCCACGCCGGTTCGAAAAACTGCGTGTCGCACTCGGCGATCGCTGTGCCGAACGGTTCATGGAAGATGAATTCCCAGGCGTGCAGCTTGAACAGGTGCGGGATCCAGCGATCCTGCAGATCGACGAACCGGCCTTCAGCCGTCAGGCCGATGTCTTCGATATCGATGTGGCGTGATTCGATGCCGACCTTTTCCGCGATCAACCGCAGGTAGTCAGTGGTGCCTTTGTCCTCGACCGAATCCTTCATCGAAGCGAAGTAGAACGGCCGCTTCAACTGCAGTTCGGCGAAAGCCTGGTGCAGCCTGGTGTCGATGCTGTTGAACTGGTCGGCATGCGGTGGCAGCGTGCCGCGCTCGATGCACTGCTCCAGCCAGCCCCACTGAAATGCCGCCGCTTCGTAAAGGCTGGTCGGCGTGTCGTAGTTGAGCTCCAGCAGTTTCGCCGGGCCGCTGCCGCTGTAGGAAAAGTCCATGCGACCGTACAGATGCGGATGACCTTCGCGCCAGGAGGTGCGGATCATGTCGTAGTACGCCGCCGGAATGCTCAAGCGATCGAGCAACGCCTCGCTGTTTACCACGCGCTCAACCAGATCCATGCACATCTCATGCAGTTCGGTGGTCGGGTCTTCAAGATCGTTCTCGATCTGCGCGAGGCTGAACTGGTAGTAGGCGCTTTCGTCCCAGTACGGTTCGTCGTCGATGGTGTGGAACAGGAAACCGAGGCTTTCGGCGGTGTGCTTCCAGTCGGGGCGCTGGGCGCAGTGGATCTTTTTCATGTCAGCTGCTCGAGCGTCCGGAACTGCTGCCCCAGCCACCCCAGCCGCTGCGGGCGCTGGACTGGCTACCGAAGCCGCCGCGCGAGGTCGACGCAGCAACGTTTACCGGTTTGCTCTTGCTGCTTTCGTAATCCGGCTGGCTGCGCGTGGTCGTTTCAGCTTTGCGGTACTGCGTTGAGGTGTTGTACGGCTGGCGCGTTTCACGGTCACGGTAAACGCTGCGATCGGCATTGTTGCTCATTGCGTTGCCGATCAGCCAACCGCTCAGCCAGCCATTGCCGCCGCCACCTGAACCGCCGGAAGAGTGCGAGCCGCCGTGACTTGCGCTGCTGCTGGTGGTGTCGCCCGCCGGCATTTGCGCATCGGCAATGGCATCCAGATTTTGCGGCTCTTCACCCTTCTGCGGCACCTTGAAACCGCCGAGTCTGGGGACGAAGCGGCCATCGGAGTTTTTCTGACACCAGCCAGCGGCAAAGTCTGCGTCGCATTGGGTCTTGTCGTCGTAGGCCGGGGCGATGCGTCGGTGTTCGCCAAGGGCGGCGACGTAGGCGCTGGAGCAGACGTCGGCGGCCACTTCGGCGTCAACGCACTGTTCAACGCTCTGAAAACTGCGCGGCTGATCCACTGCTGCCGCTTCACCGGAAATGGCCATTGCCACTGACGCGGCGAGGGACAACTGCACGTATTTGCTGCGTTTCATCGAGAGGCTTCCTGCCGGTCAGTGGGACGGGGTCATGCACGCGGCATTGAGCATGCCGACGCTGATCGCCACGGCAGCCACATAAATGCCGGCCGCCACTTCGCCGTTGGCGATGCGCTGGGACGTGCCCTTGAGCACCAGCCCGGTAGCCACGAACGCCAACAATTGCACAACGGCAGCGATAACCGCCCAGAGCACGAAGTCGAGCACGTTGACCGAGTAGGCAATCACGTTGCTCGCGGGAATGGCGAAGCCGATGATTGCGCCGGACAGGGCAACGGCGGCGGCAGTATTGCCGGCGCGGATCAGCTCGAATTCCTTGTGCGCGGTGATGCGCGTGTAGACGAATTGAAACAGCATGAACAGCAACACGGCGCCGATCAGGTAGACGACAAAACCGACCAGCGCGGTTTTGTTCAGGGAAACGGCCAACACTTCCAGCATGAAAAACTTCCTTTTTTAGATGGCGCTCAAATCAGTCGTGTACAGCGAGATGCCCAGCGAGGTGCTCAGGCTGACGGTGCCTTCTTCATCCTGTTCGACGGAGAACAACAGCAGTTCGCGGCGATCGGTCAGGCCGGTGTCGCGGGCATACAGCATCGCGTGGTGCTTGATGGTGTAGGACTCGTCCGGGTTGACCACGTGTTCGGTCATTGGCACCAGTTCGGTCTGCTGCAGCTCGGTGCCCCATTCGCGCGTGTATTCGACACCGTCACGGGTGTAGGTCGGCAGGCCGATCAGACTGTTGGGGCCGGCCAGACGCTGCAGTTCGGCGTCGCTGTTGACCGTCACATAGCTGAGGTAGTTGAAAAGGGTGACCGACTCGATCTGGTCTTCACCGGTGACGTGGATCTGTACCCAGAAATCCTCGTCGTTCATGTAATAGCGGTGCAATTTGTTGGACTGGCCGAGATCGACCCAGCCGGCGCTCCACACCGCTTGATCGAACGGCACCCGCACCGACGTCGAGCCTTCCAGCAGCAGCGCCAGGGTCGTGTCAAAGCGCACGCCTTTGCCTTGCGCCATGCCGAGAGGGCCGCTGGCGCCGGTGGTGGTTGGCGCAGCGGTCTGCCAGGTGCTGGTGCCGAGCAAGTCTTTAAACCATCCCATGGGTACGTTCCTTGAAGCGGGTGGAGGTGTTCGGGGTTGAAAAAGTGGCGGTAGTGTACCGGGCGCAGGGGTGTACGAGCAGGGGCAATAGCTCAGCGCAAACAATGTAGGAGTGAGCCTGCTCGCGATGGCGGCGGGTTAGTCAACACTGAAGTTGAATGTTTTGGCCCCATCGCGAGCAGGCTCACTCCTACAAAGGGTTGCGCAACAGCTTACTGCGCGGACTTCTGCTTCAGCCGCTCAAGAATCGCGTTGGCGCTGCCTTCGTTCGGCGTGATGCCGGCGTCGCGCAGCTTGCGTTCCAGGTCGTTGCCGCTGGAGGCGTCGGCCAGTTCGTCCGCTGCGCTCAGTTCGGCAGCGCGTTGCTGCTGCTTGGCTTGCAGGCGATTCAGGGTGCCGACGGCGGTCTCGAGTTTGCCGTTGGCGCCGCCGCTGGCAATGGATGCGCTGACCTGGGCCTTTTGCACGCTGTCGCGCGCCTTGGCCATGTCGACTTGCTGGCGCAGGCTCTTGATCCGCGATTCGGCTTTGCTGATGTCTTTGCGCATGTTGTCGGCGTAGGCGCCGAATTCATCGCTGAGCTTCTTCTCGGCAGCGAGGTCGTTGGTCAGGGTCGAAATCGCTTCGGCCACTTCCAGTGCCAGGTCTTCGCGGCCGGCATTCAGTGCGGCAACGGCCTTGGCTTCAAGATCCTTGATCTTGGCGTCGTACTCGCTGACGCGGTCGGCGGCCAGTTTGTGTTTGGCCATGATCGTCACCAGTTCGCGGCGGGCGTTCGACAGCGCGCTGTCGGCGTCGCGGATTTCCTGATCGAGGATGCGCAGCGCCTGCTGATCGGCGATGGCTTCGCCGACTTCGTTGGCGCCGCCGCGCAGCGCGGTGAACAACTTGCTCCAGATGGACTGAGTCATTGGATATTCCCTGTTGATTACTTGAAGAAGTGTTCGAAGGCTTCGCTGGCGCGCTGCACGTTGTCGACCAGGGTTTTCACCTCGGTGACCACGTTGGTCAGGCTCGAATCAGCGCTGAGGGCGCCGAACATGTTGTAGACGGTCTGCCCGTTGGGCATCGACTCGATACCGATCGACGACAGCGGGAACATCTCGCGGCTGCGCAGCACGGCATCGTTGAACGCCTGGACGTTGCTGATCGAGTCGATGTCCACCAGCACGGTGTCGACGATGATCTGCTGGCCGGCCAGGGCGATGTGAATCGGCAGGCCGCCGAATTCGTTCATTTCCAGCTTGATGCTCGGCTCGGAGCTCTGGATCAGCGACAGCGTGATCTCTTGCGAAGCCACCTCGTCCAGCGCCTTGAGGGCATTGAAGAGGCTATCGATGGTCCAGTTGTTGCCTGCGCTCATGTATTTCTCCGACATGAAAGAGCCAGCCAGGATCGGTTGGCGTAGCTGTTGCTCCATTTGCTTGAGCAAGCCTCGGTTTTCCGGAAGCACCCAAGTCTCGTGTTTCACATAACCGGCGGCGGCCAGGCCTGCGCGCATCTGCTTCATGTAGAAGCTCGAGGGTTTTTTCGCTGACGTCCTGGCACGCTCGCCCCTGGGGCTGGCTGCGGCAGGCGTCGGAGTGCGGCTTGTCATGGCTGGAATCCGGTTATGAGCATCTCACGCGTGGGCCACACTACAACCAATGCAAAGTGCCATCAATGACTCACGCGTGAGATTTTCATGACAGACGCAAAAAGGCCCGCATCGCGGCGGGCCTCTGGGTTGTGCAGTTGTTGCTAGGCGTTGCTGTGCAGGAATTGGTCAGTCGAAACCACGGTGGCGTAGGCGAAACTCAGCGCCGACATGAAGGCTGCGTGCACTTGGGCGGCCGGCACCGTCAGGCCATTGAATTCGAGATCACGGCTGGCGCAGGCATCGTGTATCACCGTAACGCCGTAACCCATGTCCGCCGCCGCGCGGGTGATGCCATCGATGCACATATGGCTCATGCTGCCGATCACCACCAGGTCGGTGATGCCTTGTTCGTCGAGCACCGATTTCAGTTCGGTTTCGCGGAACGAGTTGACGAAGTGCTTGAGTACCACCGGCTCGTTGGCGCGGTTGCGCACCTTCGGATGCAGTTCGGCGCCCTCGGAGCCGGGAGTGAAAAACGGTGCATCGTCGGAGGTGAATTCGTGACGAATGTGCACCACGGAATCGCCCGCTTCGCGAAAGGCTGCGATCAGCCGCGCGGCGTTGTCGGCAGCGGCGTCGGCGCCGACCAGCGGCCACTTGCCTTGGGGGAAGTAGTCGTTCTGGATATCGACTACGATGAGCGCTTGCTTGGCCATGGGATTGTCCTCGAGAAGGTGATTGGGTGTGGCCTCAGTATTGACGCTGGCCGAGGATTCGAGGATTGGCCGCACCGACAATAGACGGGGGAAAACTGACAATGGCTGCACAAAAAGCCGTCACCGCTGAGCTGGGCGTGCTGATTTACCCCGGCGCGCAACTGGCGGCGGTGCACGGTCTGACCGATCTGTTCGCGGTGGCCAACCGTATCGCGGCCGAGCATCAGGCCGCGCGGTTGCCCGTGCTGCGGGTCAGTCATTGGCAGGTTGCGGGCGATCAGTCGCCGGCGCGGGTCTATGACAGTCATCCGGGTACCAAGGACGTTTTGCTCGCCGTGCTGATTCCGCCGTCCCTCGGCGGGTTCGATGCAGCGCAGATGACCGCGAGCCTGACGCAATGGCTGCGCGATCAGCATGCAGGCGGCGCAACCCTCGGTGGCGTCTGCGTAGGCTCGTTGATGCTGGCCGAAAGCGGCTTGCTCGACGGGCGCAGCGCCACCACCCACTGGACCTCGGCCCAGGCGTTCGCCGAGCGTTATCCGCACATCAAACTGAAGGCCGACACGCCGATTGTCGACGACGGCGACCTGATCACCACGGCCGGGCTGATGGCCTGGTCGGAACTGGGATTGCGCCTGGTCGATCGCTTGCTCGGCCCGAGCATCGCCACCGCAACCGCGCGTTTTCTGGTGATGGAACACAGCGACAGCGCCAGTGAATGCGGAAGCAATTTCGCACCGATCCTCAGTCATGGCGACGCGGCCATTCTCAAGGTCCAGCACTGGCTGCAAAGCACCGGGGCGACGGAGGTTTCGCTGGCGGCGATGGCCGAGCGCGCGGGACTGGAAGAGCGCACGTTTCTACGCCGATTCCGCGCCGCGACAGGCTTGAAACCGACCGAGTATTGCCAGCACCTGCGGGTGGGCAAGGCGCGGGAAATGCTCGAATTCACCAATGGCACGATTGATCACATAGCCTGGACGGTGGGCTATCAGGATCCAGGCGCGTTTCGTGCGATCTTCAAGAAGATTACCGGGCTTGGGCCGAGTGAGTACCGGGGGCGGTTTGGTGTGAATCCCGCTCCCAGAACGACGATGAACTAATGTGGGAGCGAGCCTGCTCGCGAAGGCGCTGGATCTACAGAATTGTAGTCGGCTGACACTACGCTTTCGCGAGCAGGCTCGCTCCCACAATGATCGCGGCGAGGGTGAGAGATCGTGCAATTTGCCGGAGTTTTGCGCGCTGTCGTGCAGTTTGAAACAGGCGTGATGCCAGCACAGTCACGGCAAGCTCCCGATTATCGGGCGGTTCGTGGGGATCGCTGATTGGCCTGATCTCTGCAATTTCCTTTGAGAACCCATCGACTGATGCAAGGGGAACGCATGACCCCGACACCCAGCAAGAAAATCGTCGTGGCCCATTCGGTGCGTGCCGAGGCGCCGCAACATGAAGTCGAGACCAACAAGGCCCTGGCGCGCTGGCTGGCGCAGATTCTCGGCTGCAAATTCGGCGGCAGTTACGATCCGGCGAAACATTCAGGCCGCGAACTGTACCTGCTGCCGACGCAACCCATCGTCGGCGCCGCCCATGCTCAAGCGCTGGGCATCAAAGGCCCTGATGACTTGTGGGGCGGCTACGTCGAATACGATTTCATCTGCACCAAAGCCATCAGCCACGGCCTGCGCAGCCATCTGGCGCAGGCGCCGCAGGGCTGGTCGCCGCTGTTCTCGGAGCGGGTGCGCAACGTAGTGCTCGACGGTCTCAGCGTATTCGCCCTGGAAGATGCGCGGCCCGCCGCCGAGCATCTGCTGTACGCCGGGCCGATTCGCTTGAAGCCGATTCACGCGTGCGCCGGTCGCGGCCAGGAAGTGATCAAGAGCCTCGACGCGTTCGATGAAATCCTCGCGCGCCCCGAAGCACAAAGCTTGTTCAGTGACGGCGTAGTGCTGGAGCAGGACTTGCGCAACGTGGTCACCCATAGCGTCGGCCAGTCGTTTATCGGCGGCAAGGTCTTGAGTTATTGCGGCGATCAATACTTGACCGAGGACGGTCACGGCGAAGAGGTCTACGGCGGTTCGAACCTGCTGGTGGTGCAGGGCGGCTATGACGCGTTGCTCGCGCTGGATCTGCCCGATGATGTGCGCCTGGCCATCGAACAGGCGCAGGTATTCGACAGCGCCGCTGACGAAGCCTACCCACGCTTCTTCGCCTCGCGGCGCAATTACGATATCGCCCAGGGCCTGGACGCCGACGGCAACCAGCGCAGCGGCGTGCTCGAACAATCCTGGCGCATGGGCGGCGCCAGCAGTGCTGAGGTGGCCGCGCTGCAAAGCTTCGTCAACGATCCACAGATGCGCGCCATCCGCGTGTCGTCGGTTGAAACCTATATCGATCAGGCGCTGCCGGCGGACGCCATCGAGGTCTATCGCGGCCCGGCGGAAAACAGCGCGTTTCTTCTCAAATATGTGACGGTCCAATCCTATGACGGCTAGAAGCGAAAGCATTCAAATCGACATCGATGACGAACAGATGAGCGGGACTTTTCTCAGTCCCAAATCGAAAGTCCCGGGGGTGTTGTTCGTCCATGGTTGGGGCGGCAGTCAGGAGCGCGATCTGGAACGGGCCAAAGGCATTGCGGGCCTGGGTTGCGTATGCCTGACCTTCGACCTGCGCGGGCATACCGGCGGCACCGGCATTCCGCTGACCCGCGTGACCCGTGAGGATAATCTGCGTGACTTGCTGGCAGCCTATGATCGCCTGCTGGCGCACCCGGCCCTCGACACCTCGGCGATCGCCGTGGTCGGCACCAGTTATGGCGGTTATCTGGCTTCGATCCTGACCTCATTGCGCCCGGTGCGCTGGCTGGCGCTGCGCGTGCCGGCGCTGTACCGCGATGAACAGTGGCACACGCCCAAGCGCGATCTGGACAAGGCCGATCTGCGCGATTATCGCAATACGCTGGTGCGTGCCGACAGCAATCGCGCCTTGCACGCCTGTTCGCAATTCACCGGTGACGTGCTGCTGGTGGAGTCGGAAACCGACGACTTCGTACCTCACGCGACGATCATGAGTTACCGCGCAGCGTGTCAGCAGACTCACTCGTTGACTCACCGGATCATCGATGGCGCCGATCACGCATTGAGTGATCCGGTGTCGCAGCAGGCCTACACGTCGATCCTGGTGGACTGGATTACCGAGATGGTGGTGGGGGAGCGGTTGAGCATTATCCAATCCAGATGATTTTCGGTGGTCTTGCGGACGCTATCGCGAGCAGGCTCACTCCTACATTTGGAATGCGTTCCCCCTGTAGGAGTGAGCCTGCTCGCGATTGCAATTTCCCATTCAACAACTCTCTCAGGACGGTTTTTTCTCGATCCGCAGCGCCTTGGCCTTGGCCTCCACCACCAGATACATCACCACCGTAATCAACAGCGGCAACAGAAAATAAATCGCCCGATACGCCAGCAATCCCGCCACCAGACTGCCGCGCGACGCTTCGTGCTGCAGCAGCGCGACAAACACCGCTTCAAGGACGCCCAGCCCTGCTGGAATGTGCGTGATGACCCCGGCGATCGCGCTGATCAACAGCACGCCCAGCACCAGCGGATAATCCAGTTTGCTCGGCAGCAAGGTGAAGATCACCGCCGCCATCAGCGACCAGTTCAAGGCGCCCAATAGCAATTGCAGGACCGCCATGCGCAGCGACGGCAGGTTGATTTCCACGCCGCGTATCGACCACTCGCGGCGCTTGGAAAACTGACACGCCGCCAGGTACCCGGCGCTGACCAACAGCAACAACACCCCCACCAGTTGCAGCGCGTCACTGCTGAGTTTCCAGCCTGGCGGCATGCGCACCAGCCCACTGCTGAAGACCACACCGGCGATGGTCATGTAGCCGAACCAGTTGGTCGCCAGGCTCAGGCCGAGGATCTTGGCGATGTTGCCCTTGCTTACGCCGAGCCGGGAATACAGCCGATAACGCATGGCGATGCCGCCGACCCAGGCGCTGAGGTTGAGGTTGAAGGCGTAGCTGATGATGCCCACCGGCAGGATCTGCTTCCACGTCAGGTCCTGACGAATGTAGGTGCGGCCGATCAGGTCGAAACTGGCGTACACCAGAAAGCTCAGCAGGGTCAGGCTGGCGGCGATGATCAGCGTGCGCACCTTGAAATCGGCGAGGGTTTCCAGCACCTCGGCCCATTCGATGCGCGTGGCGAACATTGTCAGCAGGACGATCAGCGCGAGGAAAAACAGGAGGGTCAGCGGACGTTTCCAGCGGCTCCATTTCGACGGCGCCGCGGGTGCCGAATGGCTATCGGAATGGACTTCGGAATGACTCATGGACGCGCACCTCGGAAAGGCTTCAGACGCGGTTTATGCGCCGGCAGCCAACCGGCCATGGCCGGGAAGTGCCGCAGGAAGTGGAACACCAGAAAACCCACAGTCATGTGCCAGATCCGTCCACGCGGCAACAGCTTGGCGTCCATCGCCTTGCAGTGGTTCTGGCTGAGGTCTTCGAGGCGTTCGTACAGGTGCTGATTGAAGGCGCGGTCGCGGATCAGCACGTTGGCTTCCAGATTCAGCGACAGGCTCAGCGGGTCGAGATTGCTCGAGCCCACGGTGCTCCAGTCATCGTCGACCAGCGCGACTTTGCCGTGCAGCGGGCGTTGGCAATATTCATGAATCTGCACGCCGGCGCGCAGCAGATAATCGTAGGTCATGCGCGCTGCCAGTTTCGCGACGAGCATGTCTGGCTGGCCCTGCAGGATCAGCCGCACATCGACGCCTCGGCGGGCGGCGTTGCGGATTTCGCGCAGCAAACGGTAACCGGGGAAGAAGTAGGCATTGGCAATGATCACCCGGCGTTTGGCCTTGCGCAGCACCTGCAGATAGACGTCTTCGATATCGGTGTTGTGTTGATCGTTATCGCGGAACACCAGGCGTACCTGGCCGTCGTGATCGGTGAAAGCCATTTCCGCCAGACGCTGGCGCCGACGCTGCCACCAGAACCGCGCGCGTCCCGGACGACCGCTTTGCAGCAGGGCGAAGTGATGGATATCGGCGACCACGGGGCCCTGGATCTCCACCGAATAATCCTGCTTGGCTTCAGGGCCGAAATCGGCCAAATGATCGCCGGAAAAATTGATCCCGCCAATGAACGCGATCAAACCGTCGACCACCACGATTTTGCGGTGCAAACGGCGAAACCAGTTGGTGCGGATGCCCAGGTGCTTGGGCGCTGGATCGAAGATCTGCAGATGCACGCCGGCATCGCTCAATGCTGACAGATAGCCAGTGCTCAGCTCGCCGCAGCCGAAGCCGTCGAGGCTGACCGTGGTGCGCACGCCACGCTGGGCGGCTTCGATGAGGATCTGCTGCAACTCGGCGCCGACCTTGTCTTCGAAGACGATGAAGGTCTCCAGCAGAATCTCGCTCTTGGCCGCGCGCATCGCTTCGAACACGCGGGGGAAATATTCCTCGCCGTTCTCCAGCAGTTCTACGCGGTTATTGCTGTGCCATTGATACTCGACGTCAACGTGGCCGGGCTCGCGCACCGGCGGGTTCAGCGTGACCGGTTCGACGGCGGATTTTTCCAGTGGCGCACTGTTCATAGTTCAATCTCCACCGATAACGGTGCGTGGTCGGAAAGATGTGACCAGGGCCGGTTGGTCAAGACTTTCGGCCGGCTGGCCTTGAGGTTGCGCACGTAGATGCGGTCGAGCCGCAGCGCTGGCAGTCGCGCGGGAAAGCTGCGCGCCGGTTTGCCGTGGTGTTCGGCGAATACTTCGCGCAGGCCACACGGCTTGAGCTGCGCATCGGCGCGCTGGCGCCAGTCATTGAAGTCGCCGGCGACAATCACCGGCGCATCGGCGGGCAATTCGGCGAGACGTTGCAGCAGCAGATCCAGTTGTGCATTGCGATGGCTTTCGCGCAGGCCCAGATGCACGCAGATCGCATGCACCTCGGTGCCGTCTCCGGGCAGGCGCAGCACGCAATGCAGCAGGCCACGGTTTTCATGGCCGCTGATCGATACGTCGAGGTTGTCGTGGCGGATGATCTGAAATTTCGACAGCAGTGCATTGCCGTGGTCGCCCGCCGGGTACACCGCGTTGCGCCCGTAGGCGAACTGCGGCCAGAGGCTGTCGGCGAGGAATTCGTATTGCGGCATCGTCGGCCAGTTGTCGTAGCGTTTCGGATGCTGCTCGTGAGTGCCGTGGACTTCCTGCAGAAACACCACGTCGGCGGCGACGCTGCGCACCGCTTCACGCAGCTCCGGCAGAATGAAACGCCGGTTCAGCGCGGTGAAGCCCTTGTGGGTGTTGACCGTCAGGACAGTGAAGGTACGCACCGAGGGTGAGACCACGGAGCCTTCGTCAGTAAAACCGACCGGTTCGGGAATGCTCATGACAGAACTCCTTCAGCGGCGACTTGCCCGGGAGTTGTGGCGAGGTCTTTGTCGAGGTCGAAGCGCTGCAACAGATTGCGTGCGTCGTAGGGCGCGCGGACTTTGATGTCGTTGTCGAAGTAGCAGAACACTTCACGGGATTTGCGTGCGCGGGGTTTCAGGCGTGGGGCTATCAGATGTGCGTCCTCCGGCTGTTTGCCGTGATGCCAGGCGTCGATGCGCTCGGCCCAGCGCTTGAGTGCTTGTTCGGAATAGCCGCTGGCGTAGAGCTCTTCAGCACCGTGCAGGCGCAGATAGACGAAGTCGCTGGTGAGGTCTTCGCGGTACGGCCATTTGCCGGCGGTGTCGGCAATGACCAGTGCGGTGTTGTAGCGTTTGAGCAGGCGCACGAATTGCGGGTCGATGAAACTTTCATGACGGATTTCCACCGCATGGCGCAGCGGCTTCTTGCGCCAGGCCTTGACGCTGGCATGGCCGGGCAGATGCGAATCGTGCTGGCGGGCGAGGGCGGCTGCGGCTTGGGTATCGTGGGGCAGTTGCGCAAGAAACTGGTCGAAGCGCTCGGCGTCGAATTTGAAGTTGGGCGGAAACTGCCAAAGGATCGGCCCGAGTTTTTCCTTCAGCTCCAGCACGCCTGAGGCAAAGAAATTCGCCAGCGGCTTTTCGATGTCGCGCAGGCGGCGCACGTGGGTGATGAAGCGCGGCGCCTTGACGCTGAATACGAAGTGATCGGGGGTTTCGGCGTACCACTGGGCGTAACGTTCGGGTCGTTGCAGGGCGTAGAACGATCCATTGATTTCAATGCTGTTGACCGCGCGAGAGGCGAACTGCAATTCGCGCTTCTGCGCCAGTCCCTTCGGGTAGAAGTCCCCGCGCCACGGGGCGTAGCGCCAGCCTGAAATACCGATGTGAATCGTCGCCATCCCATCCTCCCGTAGAAAGTCCTCGTGTTGCCGATGTTCTGTGATGACTGCGCCGGGGGCGGGAAAGTTTCGGTGGTGTTACGGACGGTCGCGGGTGAAGCGAGGATCAAGAGCTCACCCCCTCACCCCAACCCTCTCCCCCAAGGTGGCGAGGGGGAAGGGAGCAGATCTTCATGTCTCCTGAAATCGCGTACGACTGTGAAGGGAGCAGATCTTCATGGTCTTCAGGACTTGAGTCCGACTCGGGACGTGCAGGTCGGTGAGATGGATCAGGCAACTCGGTCGGCTCCCTCTCCTGGGGGAGAGGGCTGGGGTGAGGGGGCTCTTGAACTTGCCGCGCAATTACCGATCAGTTCCTTACAGGTTGTTCAGCCACGGGAGATCGGAGTTTTGCGCAATTTCAGGATCGCCATTCTGCTGGGAGCGCTGTTGTGCTTCGGCGTCACCACATCGCAGGCCGCCGCGCTGCCGGGCGTTCCGGCTCCCGCTGAAACGGCGGAAAAGCCCGCCGAACCGGAACCGCTGGTGCAGGGCGGTCTGCTCGGGGCGATCAGTTCGAGCATTGACGACGTGCAGGAAAAACTCGACCTCAATGAACATCTGGTTGATGCCTGGCGCCTGCGTGCCGACCGCGCGGCGGATGAGGTCGATCGGCTGGTCAAGCAGCCGTCGAACCGTTCGGGCTGGAGCGTGGCCGGGGATTTCCTCACGCTGTCGGGTGTGTGGCTGGGCAGTTTCGCCCTGCTGACGGTGCTCGGCAGTTTGCTGGCCAAGCGTCTGCGCGAGGGGCGCTGGTTGCGCACTCGCCAGCGCAGTCAGGACCTGCTCGGCTATGTGCTGCCGTACACCGTGCCGGCACTGATCTGCCTGCCGCTGACGCTGTATGTCAGCCATTTTCTGCAAGGTTCGGTGGGGCGCGCGCTGGCGCTGTGTCTGGCCTACGCCACCAGCAGCGGCATTTTTTCCACGTCGATGTTGTTGTGCGTCGTGGTGATGTTCAACGTTGGGCACAAGCGCGCCGCCGCGCGGATCATCCGTGAATACTGCCCGCGACCATTGTTCCTGATCGGCTTTCTCGCCGCCCTCAGCGATGCCCTGACCAGCCCGCAGATCGCCCGGCAACTGGGCGGCAATATCACCAGCAGTATCGCCGTGTTCACCGGGCTGATCGCCTCGGTCATCTTCGGTTTGCTGGTGATTCGCCTGCGCCGGCCGGTGGCGCACCTGATCCGTAATCGCCCGTTGACCCAGCGTTTGAAACAACCGTCGCTGCAAGAGTCGCTGCGGATATTTTCCGGGTTGTGGTACTGGCCGATCGTGCTGATGGTGCTGGTCTCGGCGGTCAGTCTGATCGGCATCGGCGAGGACAATCAGAAAGCCCTGCGCTGCGCCTTGTTCACCACCGTGCTGCTGATCGCCACAGTATTTCTCAGCACCGTCTTGCAGCACCTGTTCAAGTCGCGCAAGGCCGAGGCGCTCCAGCGCAGCAGTGCCTACAAGGAACGCTTTCTCAGCCTGTTGCACGCGTTGCTGCGTATCGTCATGGCGATTGTGTTCATCGATATTCTCGGGCGGATCTGGGGCGTGTCGTTGCTCGATTTCGCCCAGAGCAGCACGGTGGGCCGGGCGATCAGCAATGCCTTGAGCAGTATCGGCCTGATCTTCCTGGTGACGTGGTTGCTGTGGGTCGTGCTCGACACGGCGATTCAGGAAGCGCTTAAACCGCCGGTCAGCAAACGCGCGGCACGCCAGCCGAGCACGCGGGTGAAAACCATCCTGCCGTTGTTGCGCAATGCGATCAAAATCATCCTCGTGGTGATCTGCGCGATCACTACCATGGCCAATCTTGGCATCAACGTCGCGCCGCTTCTGGCTGGTGCCGGTGTGGTCGGTCTGGCGATCGGTTTCGGTTCGCAGCAACTGGTGCAGGATGTGATCACCGGGCTGTTCATCATCATCGAAGACACCCTGTCGATCGGCGACTGGGTGGTGCTGGATTCCGGCCATGCCGGCACTGTCGAAGGCTTGACCATCCGCACCCTGCGCCTGCGTGACGGCAAGGGTTTTGTGCACTCGGTGCCATTCGGTCAGATCAAGGCTGTGACCAACCAGTCACGCCAGTTTGCCTTCGCGTTTTTCTCGGTGCAGTTCACTTACGACACCGACGTCGACAAGGCCATCGAGCTGATCCGCGAGGCCGGCGATTCGATCCGCGAAGACCCGTTCCTCAAGTACAACCTGCAAGGGCCGCTGGATGTGTTCGGGGTGGACAGGATGGATCTCAACGGCGTGGTACTGACGGCGCAATTTCGCACGGTATCCGGTGGGCAATATGCGGTGAGCCGGGCGTTCAACCAGCGCTTGAAGAAGCTTGTGGATAACACCGCGAATGTGCATTTTGCGCAGACTTATCCACAGCAGGTCTTTTTGCCGAAGCGGCAGCAGGAGGGGGCGGTGGTGGCGGCTGAGGTGCCGCAGGAGTCGCGGACCTGATCTGAGCTCTGCGTTGAATGTCCCGGCCTCATCGCGAGCAGGCTCACTCCTACAGGGGAATGCATTCCAGAATGTAGGAGTGAGCCTGCTCGCGATGGCGCCACATCAGACACCCTCAATTGCGGATCAATTTCCGGCCTATCTGCTCCATGGCCACTTGATCCAGTTCCACCCAGATCTGCTGTTTGCCGGCAATCACAGCCGCCACGGGCACGCCATCGCGATACACCAGCCGATTACTCACCAGCGCCGGCACTTTCACCCCGGGCAACAGTGTCCCCGCCAGGTTCAGCGGATCAACTCCACATACCGCCACCAGACTGCCGTCATGCGGGCGCCGGCGCACTTCGCGCAATAGGGGAATCGCCTCCGGCAGCGCGAATTGCTCGCCCGCCAGACCACTGACAAAGCGCCCGCCACGAATCTCGCCCCGCGCCTCCAGTCGATGGAAGGTGCGCAGCAATTCCCGCCAGCTCGGCAGCCAGTCTGCTTCCCGTTCCAGCAAGCGCCAGAACACCACGCCGTAGCGGCGCAGCAGGGTCATTGCCACATGTTCGAGCGTCTCGGCTGTGTCTGCTGACGAAGCACGGCGCAGCAACGCCCAGCGCCCGGCATCGTCCATTCCGCCGATAAACGCGCCGCGCCCGCGTCGGCTACTGCGCTGCTGGCGCTTGCTTGCCGGGGTGATCAGCGCGCGCAGGCCGGCGAAGCTGTCGGCATTCACCAGCCCGGCGGCGACCAGTTCCTGCAGGGCGATTTCCAGCTCGCTGCGCAGCAGGCGCGCTTCATGAATCAGCTCATCAAAAAACAGCGCGCCATGCTGACTCAGCGCCTCGAAGACTTTCTGCGTTTTCAGCGATAACTCACTCACTGGGGTTTGCTCAGCCAGCGCACTCCACAAACCCACCTGACTGCGCGGCAGCAGGACAATCGGCGTGCTGCGCAATGCCGAGCCGCTGACTTTCTGTCGCGCGCTGATACGCGTCCACACCAGTTTGCCGTTGCGGCACAGCTCATCCAGCCAGCTCGGCGAATAGTCCTTGAGGCGTGCCGGCAGGATGTCGCTGTCCCACGCCGAAGCTGCCGCCGGGTAACCTTCGAACTGGCCGACAATCGCTGGCAACACTGCGCTGCCCTGACCTTGGGTGGTCGGTGACAAATGCTGCCAGTCGAATAGAAAGCGCGTGAAGTCCTGCAACGCCACCGGTTCGATTTCCCGACGCAGGCGCTTGACCGTGTAGCGATGGATGCGCGCGAGCAGATGGCGTTCGCACCATTCTTCAATCGCGCTTTTCGGCGTGAACTGCCCGCGCAAGACGTAACCTTCACGCTCCAGTCGGGCGAGGGCCTGACTCACTTGCGCGGCGGGCAGGGCGAGCGGCTCGGCAATGGCTGGCAAAGGGGTCGGCCCAAAGGCACCGAGGCGGGCGCGGATCACTTCGACCAGCGCTTCATCGAATGTCCACGCCTCGTCGAATCCGGGTAGCGCCACTGCTGCGCTCGACAACGTGGCCTGTGGATAAAGCGCCTGCAGGCAACTCAAGCGTTCGCGGGCCAGCCATAACTGATGCTCGGCGTCGATCCGCAGTAGGCAGGCGCGCCCGCTGGCCATCAGCGCCTGCAACCAATCCAGCCAAGCCGTGTTGGCTCGCGCTTCGGCGTCACTGATGCAGGCCAGGCTCATCAGTGCTTCGTGCATTTCATCCATGGAATCGGGCGACGGCCAGGCTTCTTCGCGCACCGCCGTGATTGCATCGGCGTCCAGCGCGCCGAGGTCGTCGGTCGATTGCGGATCGCTCCAGCGCCGGTTGATCACTGCTTGCGTGCGCCGTTCTTCCAGCGGCGCGTCATCAAGAAACGTGTAGGGCCGGGCGCTGAGGATTTCCGCCGCCAGCGGCGACGGTGCCGGCAGGTCGCGGCTGATCAGCCGCACCTCGCCACGCTCCATGCGCCGCAGCAGGGTCAGCCAGCCTTCGCTGTCCATCGCTTCGTGCAGGCAATCGTCGAGGGTCTGTTCCACCAGCGGATGCTCGGGGACTTCGCGCTCGCCGGCGAGGTTTTCCAGGCAGGCGATCTGGTCGGGAAACACGCTGGCGATCAGGTCTTCGCTTTTCATCCGTTGCAGCTGCGGGGCGACTTTGCGTCCGCCGGTAAAGCGCGGCAGCGCCAGCGCCACCCCGGCATTCCAGCGCCAGCGCACGCCGAATAACGGCGCATCGAGCACGGCCTGAATGAGCGTGTGTTCGGCGCTATTACTGTGCAGATAACGCCAGACTTCATCGAGCTCGAAGCTGTGACTGGTGGACAGCGACAGCACGATCGCGTCTTCGCTGGCGGCGGCCTGCAACTCGAAGTTGAAGGTGCGGCAGAAACGCTTGCGCAGGGCCAGGCCCCAGGCGCGGTTGATGCGGCTGCCGAACGGCGTATGGATGATCAGTTGGGTGCCGCCGGACTCGTCGAAAAACCGCTCCATCAACAGCGTGTCCTGCGAGGGCAGGGCGCCGAGGGTTTGCCGGGCGCGAGCGAGATATTCGACCAGTTGCTCGGCGCTGGCGAGGTTGAGGCCAAGTGTCGTGGTCAGCCAGTCGAGCGCCGGTTGCAGATTACCGGGGCTGGCGCTGAGCAGCTCATCCAGATGCCCTTGCAGGCGCGCGACGGCGGCCGACAATTCATCGCTGCGCCCCGGGGCTTCGCCGAGCCAGAACGGAATGGTCGGTGGCATGCCCTGCGCATCCTCGACGCGGACCTTGCCGCTCTCCACCCGCAGGATGCGGTACGAGGTATTGCCGAGCTGGAACACGTCGCCAGCGATACTTTCCACGGCAAAATCTTCGTTGACGCTGCCGATGCTCAAGCCCTGCGGTTCGAGCAGCACGCTGTAGTCGGCGTTGTCCGGGATGGTGCCGCCACTGGTCACGGCGGTCAGTTGCGCGCCGCGCCGGCCGCGCAAAGTGCGATTGACGACGTCGCGATGCAGGTATGCGCTACGGATGCCCTGACGGCCGTTGTACCCTTCGGCGAGCATGCTCAGCAGGGCTTGATAGTGCTTTTCGTCGACATCGCGGTAAGGCCAGGCGCGACGGAACATCGCCAACAAGGCGTCCTCCGACCATTCCTGGCAACTGACTTCGGCAATGATCTGCTGCGCCAGCACGTCGAGCGGTTTTTCCGGGATGTGCAGCGTATCGAGCTCGCCCCGGCGCACGCAGTCGAGCAGGGCGGCGCACTCGATCAGGTCGTCGCGGGTGGTGGCGAACAGACGGCCCTTGGGCGTGCCGCCGACCTGGTGGCCAGAGCGGCCAACCCGTTGCAGAAACGCGGCAATCGAACGCGGCGAGCTGATCTGGCAGACCAGGTCGACTTCGCCGATATCGATGCCCAGCTCCAGCGACGCGGTGGCGATCAGTACCTGCAACTCACCGCGCTTGAGGCGCTGTTCGGCGTCGAGGCGAAACTCCTTGGCGAGGCTGCCGTGGTGCGCCGCCACGGCCTGCTTGCCGAGGCGTTCGCTCAGATGCCGGCTGAGGCGCTCGGCGAGGCGTCGGGTGTTGACGAAAATCAGCGTGGTGCGGTGCTCGCGAGCAAGTTCGGCGAGGCGGTCATACACCAGTCCCCAGACATCGGTGGCCATCACCGCCGACAACGGCACCGGTGGCACCTCGATGCCCAGGTCTCGTGGGCGGGCGTGGCCGATGTCGACGATTTCGCAGGGGTGTTCGTGACCGACCAGAAACTGCGCCACCGCCTCCACCGGTTTCTGCGTGGCGGACAGGCCGATCCGGGTCAGCGGCTCGGCGCAGAGTGCTTGCAAACGCTCGAGGCTCAAGGATAGATGACTGCCGCGCTTGCCGGCGGCCATGGCATGGATTTCGTCGATGATCACCGTGCGCGTGGTGCCGAGCATCTTGCGCCCGGATTCCGAACCGAGCAGCACGTACAGCGATTCCGGCGTGGTGACCAGAATGTGCGGTGCGTTCTTGCGCATGGCGGCGCGATCTTTTTGCGGCGTGTCGCCGGTGCGTACGGCGGTGGTGATCGTCAGCTCGGGCAGGCCCAGTTCGCGCAATTGCGCGGTAATGCCGGCCAGCGGATTCTGCAGGTTGATCTGGATGTCGTTGGACAGCGCTTTCAGCGGCGAGACATAGACCACCAGGGTTTCGGCGGGCAGGCCGTCGGGGTGTTCGAGGCCGCGGTGGACAAGCTCATCGAGCACGGCGAGAAACGCGGTCAGGGTTTTCCCCGAGCCGGTGGGCGCCGCGATCAGCGTCGACCGGCGCTGCTGGATCAACGGCCACGCACGGGCCTGAGCGGCGGGGACCGCCGGGGAAGTCTTGTTGAACCAGGGGCTGACGGCGGGGTGAAAGCCTGCCAGAGCGCTGTTGGCGGGGAGGGGCAGATTCATGACAGAAGTTATGCGGGCGAGGGCGGGAAGATGCAAGTACCGTTCGGACCCCTTCGCGAGCAGGCTCGCTCCCACCTTGGAATGCGGTCCCCTCTAGGAGTGAGCCTGCTCGCAATAGCACCAGTGGGGGCGATACAAATCCCGGCATCTACACTTTACGGGTGACGGTTGCGCACTAAACCCGCAAAATGCAACGATTCCGGCAATGATCGACCACGGCGCCACGCGTGCCGTCGTCAAAGCCATCGTTCCAATCAGACTGGGCCTGCTGACTCTATGCGAATGCGCCTTATGTTACTGGGCGGCGGAAATGCCCTTGGGCAGGCGCTGATTCGCCTCGGTGCGGAAGAAGACATCGGTTTCCTCGCCCCCCGCCCGCCCGAAAACGGCTGGGATGCCGCGAGCCTCACACAACTGCTCGACGACACCCGTCCCGAGGCGTTGATCAACCTCGCCTACTATTTCGACTGGTTCCAGGCCGAAAGCGTCAGCGAAAGCCGCATGACCGGCCAGGAACGCGCCATCGAGCGTCTGGCCGAACTGTGCCAGCACCACAACATTGTCCTCGTGCAGCCGTCGAGCTATCGGGTATTCGACGGCTCGCGGGCCACGGCCTACAGCGAAAAAGACGAACCGGTGCCGCTGGGCCTGCGCGGTCAGGCCTTGTGGCGCATTGAACAGAGCGTGCGTGCGACCTGCCCGCAACATGTGCTGCTGCGCTTTGGCTGGCTGCTCGACGACAGCCCGGACGGCACCCTCGGGCGCTTTCTCGCCCGTGCGGAAAAACCAGAAGAATTGCTGCTGGCCGATGACCGTCGCGGCAACCCCACGCCGGTCGATGACGCGGCGCGGGTGATCATTTCCGTACTCAAGCAACTCGACTGCGCCGCGCCGCTGTGGGGCACTTACCATTACGCCGGCCACGAAGCGACCACGCCGCTGGCGCTGGGCCAGGCGATTCTCACCGAAGCACGCAGCCTGCACGCGCTAGCCATCGAAGCACCGACTGCGCAGGCACACGCCGCGCGCCCGGATGCTGCCGAAGAGCCACAACATGCAGTACTGGCCTGCAAGAAAATTCTCCACACTTTCGGGATCAAGCCGCGCGCCTGGCGTGCCGCCCTCCCGGGCTTACTGGACAGGTTCTACCGACATGGCTGAAGGAACGGTTTTAATCACTGGCGGAGCCGGATTCATCGGCTCGCACCTGACCGATGCCCTGCTCGCCAAGGGCTATTCGGTGCGCGTGCTCGACGACCTGTCGACCGGCAAACGCAGCAACCTGCCGCTGGACAATCCCAAGGTCGAATTGCTGGTTGGTGACGTTGCCGATGCCGCATCGGTGGCCCGCGCCATGCAGGGCTGCAGCGCTGTTGCGCATCTGGCTGCCGTGGCCTCGGTGCAGGCCTCGGTGGACGATCCGGTGAAAACCCACCAGAGCAATTTCATCGGCACCCTGAATGTCTGCGAAGCCATGCGTCTGGCCAGGGTCAAGCGTGTGGTGTACGCCTCCAGCGCGGCGGTGTACGGCAACAATGGCGAAGGCGAGTCGATCGACGAAGACACCCCGAAAGCCCCGCTGACGCCGTATGCGTCGGACAAACTGGCCGGTGAGCAGTACTTCGATTTTTATCGTCGCCAGCATGGCCTGGAGCCGGCGATTTTTCGCTTCTTCAACATCTTCGGCCCACGCCAGGATCCGTCCTCGCCGTACTCCGGGGTGATCAGCATCTTCAGCGAACGCGCCTCCAAAGGTTTGCCGATCACCGTGTTTGGCGATGGCGAGCAGACCCGCGATTTCCTGTATGTCGGCGATCTGGTCGATTTGCTGGTGCAGGCGATTGAAAAGCCCGAAGTGCAGGAAGGCGCGGTCAACGTTGGCTGGAATCAGGCGATGAGCCTCAAGCAGATGCTCGAAGCGTTGAAATCGGTAGTCGGCGAGCTGCCGCCCGTGAGTTACGGGCCGGCACGTTCGGGTGATATCCGCCATTCAAGGGCGGATAACCGACGCTTGCTGCAGCGCTTTGAAATGCCGCCGCAGACGCCGATGAGTGTGGGCTTGGCGCGGCTGCTTGGGCGTGCCTGATAGAGCCCTCACCCTAACCCTCTCCCAAAGGGAGAGGGGACTGACCAGGGTGACTGGGCGAAATACGCCGACCTGAAATACCGAGCCGAACTCAGTTTTTGAACAACACACAAATCGGCTCCCTCTCCCTCGGGAGAGGGCTGGGGTGAGGGGCCCCGATCTCGAACCCCCACACGACTCAGCACCAAATGAAAAAGGCGCCCTGCAACAGGCGCCTTTTTCACGGCCGGAATATCGCTATCCCTGTGACGAGGGAATCTTATCCCCCGATCGACTGCGTACGGTCGTCGTCAGTTCTGTGCCTGCCCGCCACCAAGCCTCATTCACCACCACGTGAACGTTCGGTCAAAGTCAGCTTAGAACTTATAGCCCAAACCAACCATGTAGATGAATGGATCGACGTCCACATTCACCCGTGCACGGGTGCCGGGTGCGACGGCGTTGTTCTCGACGGTCGCGCGGGTGTCGATATCGATGTAGCGCACCTGGGCGTTGAGCATGATGTTGTCGGTGATCATGTAGTCGGCGCCGACCTGCCAGGCCAGGCCCCAGGAATTTTTCGCCTTGAAGTTGCTGAAGCCGTTGGCGCTGGCTTCGCTGCCGACGTGTTCGTCGTAGATCCAGGTGTAGTTGATGCCGCCGCCGACATAGGGCTGGAACGCCGATTTCGAATCCAGTGGGTAGTAGACGACGCTAAGGGTCGGCGGCAGGTGTTTCAGGGTGCCGAGCTTGCCATTGGCGGCGGGCAATGCGGTGCCCTTGAGCTTGACGTCATGCTCGAACGGCGTGGCTGCCAGCAGTTCGATGCCGATGTTATTAGTGAGCATGTAGGCGAAGTTCAGACCCAGTTGGGTGTCGCTGCTCATGGTCGCCTTGCCGCCCAGATTGGTGCCGCTCAGCGGACCCTGATCGACCTTGACGCTGGAGCTGTCGGCCTTCGGGTTGACGGTGATCGCGCCGGCGCGCACGAGAATGTCACCGGCTTCGTGGGCGTGGGCGAGCGGGGCTGCGAGCGCAAGGGCAAACAGCGAGGCGCTGAGCAAGGACTTGTTCATGGGGGCTCCGAAAGACATGAAAAATGTTCGATGTCCTAGGGTACGAAGCCGTCTGATACGGTGTTTTGACTCAGCTCAATGAAACCGTCATACCCCCAAAAAGATCGCAGCCTTCGGCAGCTCCCACAGTTGAAATGCGATCCCATGTAGGAGCTGCCGAAGGCTGCGATCTTTTGATCTTGAAATCTACCGGAGTCTACTCCGGCAGCTCATACGCATAAATCTTCTCCGCCTCCATCTGATACCCGGCATCGGCCAGTTCACTGCTCGAGGCTTTCACCTGCAACGGTCCTTCAACCCAGTACGGCTGATACAGCTCATCGAGCTTCACCCCCAGCTCGCTTTTCACATGAACGATCTGGTTCGACGGCGGTGGCGGTACGTGGATGCAGGCGCCGAAATACGGCACCAGCAAGAAGTCCGTGGTGCGTCCCTCTTCGCTGACTTCCAGTGGCACGATGTAACCCGGCAGGCGAATGTTCTGCCCGTCGAGGCTCTTCACCACCGGTGCGTTCGGCATGTCCTGCTTGGCCGCCGGCGCGGATTCGGCGGAGAGTGCGTCGCCCATCTTCGACAGGTCATGCAACGGCGTCATGTTCGGCACTTCCGGCGCAGCGTCCGAAGGGATCATTTCCGACCAGGTCAGGTCTTTCGGCGCCGCGGCCCACACGGGCAGGGCGACCAGCATCAGCAGCGCAAGCAGGGCGCGGGGCATGGTGAACATCCTCATAAACGGATCGACAGGCCATCGGCCAGGGATTGGCGATACGCGCGCCAGGCCGGCACGCTGCCCATCAGCAGCGCGGCCGCCAGAATGCCACCGAGCAGCGTCCATTCATACTCGCTCGGCCACGCCAGTGGCAGGTACAAGCCGTAGTTGGCCTGCACGTAACCTTGCGCAGCGGCGATGCCGATGTACAACAACGCCAGCCCGGCGATCACCCCGGTCAGCGCCAACGCAAAGGCTTCCAGCACCAAAAGGCTTGCGACGTGCCACGGTCGTGCGCCCACCGAGCGCAGAATCGCCATCTCGCGGCGACGCTCATTGAGACTGGTGAGAATCGCCGTGAGCATGCCGATCAACCCGGTCAGCACAACAAACAGCGAAACCACGAACAGGGCTTTTTCGGCCGTGCTCATCAGGCTCCACAATTCCTGCAAGGCCACGCCCGGCAGAATCGCCAGCATCGGTTCGCCGCGGTATTCGTTGATCTCGCGTTGCAAGGCAAAGGTGGAAATCTTGCTGTTGAGACCGAGCATGAACGCGGTGATCGCTTGCGGCGTCAGGTCCATGTTGCGTGCCTGGTCGGCGCTGATCCGCCCGTTGCCACGCGCCGGCACACCGTTGTGCCAGTCGATGTGAATCGCCTCCATGCCGCCGAGGCTGATATGCAGCGTGCGGTCTACCGGGGTGCCGGTGCGCTGGAGGATGCCGACCACGGTGAACGGTTTGTCGTCGTGCTTGACCAGGCTGATCGCCGCCACGCCGTGGGCCAGTACCAGTTTGTCGCCGAGCTTGTAATGCAGCGCTTCGGCGACTTCGGCGCCGAGCACCACTTCGAAAGGATCATTGGCAAACGCACGTCCGTCTGCCAGCGCCAGATGTTGCTGGCGCCCGTACTGGTAGTGCTCGAAATAGGCTTCGGTGGTGCCCATCACGCGATAGCCGCGATGGGAATCGCCGAGGGACATGGGGATCGCCCACTTCACTTTCGGGTTGCTGGCGAAATGTTCGAAGCTGTCCCAACGAATGTTGTTGGTCGCATTGCCGATGCGAAACACCGAATACAACAGCAGATTGACCGAGCCGGAGCGGGCGCCGACGATCAGGTCAGTGCCGCTGATGGTGCTGGCGAAACTGGCTTTGGCTTCGGTGCGTACGCGCTCGACGGCGAGCAGCAGGCACACCGAAAGAGCAATGGCGAAAGCGGTGAGCAGGGCAGTGAAACGGCGGTTGGCCAGGCTGGCCATAGCCAGACGAAACAGATACATCTCAGACCTCGGCAGACGTGGCGGCGCGGTTAAGCTCGGCCAGGGACAGGTGACGGTCGAACAGCGGCGCCAGGCTCTGATCGTGGCTGACGAACAACAGGCTCGATCCGGCCTCGCGGCATTCGGCGAACAGCAGGCGAATGAAGTTCTCGCGGGCGTCGTAATCCAGCGCCGAGGTCGGTTCGTCGGCGATCACCAGTTCCGGTTGGCCGATCAATGCGCGGGCGGCAGCGACCCGTTGTTGCTGGCCGATGGACAAGGAATCGGCGCGGCGACTGAGCAGGCTTTGGTCTTTCAGACCCAAGTGGGCAAGCAACGTGGCGGCGGCTTGATCGACGCTGCCGTGGCGCTGTTTCGCTCGTTGCGCGCGCAGTTTCGAGAAGTGACACGGCAACTCGACGTTCTCGCGCACCGAGAGAAACGGCAGCAGATTGAATTGCTGGAAAATGTAGCCAGTGTGATCGACACGGAACGTATCGCGCTTGCCGGCGGAAAGTTCGGTCAGCTCCTGGCCGAGCAGGCGAATGCTGCCGCGATTGGGCTTCTGCACCCCGCCAAGCAGGCCGAGCAGGGTGGTCTTGCCGCTGCCGCTGGGGCCTTTGAGAAACAGGGTTTCGCCGGCTTCCAGACGAAACGCCGGGATGTCCAGCAGCGTCGGGTGACCGGGCCAGTTGAAGCCAAGGTCGGAAAGTTCGATGAGTGCTTGGGTCATTTGAAACCGATCGGGTAGTTGCGTGGCCACTGTGTAGGAGCGAGCTTGCTCGCGATGGCGGTGGGTCAGTCAGCATAGATGCTGAATGTGCTGGCCTCATCGCGAGCAGGCTCACTCCTACAGGGGGTCTCTACAATATTCAGAATTTCAGCGCAGCCGATTTCGCCGTCACTTCCGTGCCTTGCTGGCCGCTGGCGCTGATCAGTTGTACCTGAATCTTCTGCGTAGCCGGGAAGGTCTTGAAGACGTTCGCCAGATCCAGCGTATTCAGCGCCCCCGGTGTGGCGCAGTTGAACTGGTAATGCGCATGGATTTCGCTGTGGTCGTGGTGATGCTCGTGACCGTCCTTGTCCGCTTCATCTTCGTCGTGATCGTCGGCGTCCGGCTTGTCGCCGAACAGCGGGCTTTCCAGTTCCTGGCTGACCACTTTGCAACCGGCCGCAGCGGGCAGACTGAACAGCGCCAATGGTTTTTCCAGCTGCGCACGAGCGGCAGCGACTTTGGCCTTGTCCGCGTCCGACGTGGCCGCATGTTCGAAACCGACCAGGTTCATCGCCGGGCTTTCCAGTTCCAGCTCCAGGGTCTGACCGTCGAGCGCGGCATTCAGGCGACCCACACCATGCTCATGGGCGCCGAGGCTGCCGTGCTCATGGTCGTGATCGTGCTCATCAAGCGCATGGGCAGCGGCCAGCGGCAACAGGGCAAACGGCAAAGCGAGCAGCAAACGACGCATGGCGGACTCCGAAAAATGAAAAGTTTGTTATGTAATCTTATAACGAAAGTGCGCAGAGTGTGCCCGTGCGCTTGGGATTGCGCAAGACTTGGCTAGGCACCGCCCGGGATGAGTTCGCGGGCGGTGCTGGGATTGGATGTCATGCTTGCAGAATCAGAAGCCTGCGCCGGGATAGTCGAACCAATAGTGTCCCGAAAGAACATCGTTGATCAGATTTGCGTCGAGCACGCTCGGGGCATCGCGACTGAAACGCTGTCGCCAAGCCGGAAGCCACCAGTAGTTGATGGCTGTTCCGCGCGGAAATACCACCAGAGTCAGCACCTCCTTATCCATTTTGCCCTGCGTGTAGAGTTGATGACTGCGATCCATCAGGGCCATGTACTGGTCGATTGGCAGTCTGAACATCAGTGCCAGGGTGAAGATTTTTTCACTCTGACTGAACGCCGGACTCTGCAGTACCCGCAATGCTTCGCAAGTGTGTGAATTCGGTTGACTCGCTATGCTCTGGCCTTCGGGGGTTGAAAGTATGTCGAAACGATCATCCATGTTTCGCCAGTCGGTCCGGCTATTGCGCTCAAAGTAATCACGAATAACAAGGGTCAGTGGACCTGCAGTTTCCCCGTCAGCGGGACAAGCCGAAAGATCGGCAGGCAACCAGATGCGCCATGCCACAATGAGCAAAAACGGAATTATGAGGAGGAGCGAATAAGGGCGTTTCATTGTGGCGTGCTGTGTTTGTAGCGTCGGAAAATAGTGAAGTCATGGTCGCTGGGATTTGCATTACCGGTCGCATGGCGAAAACCTGCGTCGTTAACTTCAACTTTTTCCCACCCTGCAGAAATGCATACGCCCTTCGTTAGAACGAAGCCGACATGGCCGCTGGCGTCGGAATAATTCATTGCGTAAGCGCCGACGTCCCCGGGCAACGGCGTGCGCTCGACTTTCCAGCTGTTGAGCAATCGTTGTCCATTCGCCCATTCACCCGCGAGCGGAGGGCTAACCTTGGAGAAATATGGCAGGTATTTCGATTTGCCATGTTCAATCAACGCCACGTTGACCCCAATTGCGGTCAGCACGTCGTAGACGAACAGATTGCATTTATTTGTGTTTGGTGGAAATTCCACGCTCTGCCTGAGAGTAGGGTGTGGTAGCGACTTTTTGCTTTTATTCCCTGCCCATTGTGTTGATCCCCGGTGTGACAGCGCCTCCATCAGTATCCTGCGCGGCATGTCCTGAATGACGACTTTCACCGTTCGGGTTTCATTGGTACGTTTCACACCATATTCGACTTCGTAGAACGCGTCGTTCGAGACAGCGCCGCTGGTCGTAAGCGGGACTTTTACCCACGGTGATATCGCTACGATCGAAAGAGACTTCCCTGGATTCAACGTCGCAGTGTGCATACCTTTTTTTGTACCGGAGTTCCCCACAATCTGAACCGTCACTTCGTGGGTGTCTCGGGTCTTGATCGACGATAGTTCCTTGCCCGCGAGCGTTATAGCGATCTGGCCGTTTTTGGACATTAATGAATAAATGCGAGGCCTGTCATCGTTTTGAACGATGTTGTCATCTACGACTTGACCGTCAATAAGCAGCTGAAATTTTACGCCTGGCGGTGGCTGCATCAGAAAGTCTTTAAAGATGAGTTTGATTTCCGATTGTCATGACAAATCCTGTGTCAGGGGCTCTTCATAGGCATAGAAAGTCCATTCGGAATCTTCCCCTACCAACAGGGTGTCGTAATCCGAAGCGTTTTTTACCGGGTGTTCGCAGCCTTCGCCTGTGAGGTTGCAAGTGCTGTCTTGTAAAACGGCAACCTTCGCCTTGTCCTTGAGTTTGTAAGCCAAACCTGGCTTTTCCGTGTCATCGAGGCGTTCGATGATGACCTGCAAGTAGCGATAAGAGGTCAGGGCAGCAATCGGTGGCCCCATGTCAATTGGAGCGGGCCGGCCAATTCCTGCAAAACCACTGTGTTGCTGAGTGAGCAGCTTATTTGTCATGGGCGGACAACCGCAGGCGACGTAGTCACCCTCTAGCGCAGCTGGTCCGGCAGGTAAAATCAGCGTTCTTTCACCCACTGCTACGATGGGGCCTTTGCCAGGCCCACAAACCGGACAACTGGCGAGTTATCCAATGGAAGCGATTATTCTTCCTTCGATATTGAGGTTCTCATTTCCTTCAAGTATCACGCCACCTGTAGAGGTCGGGCCTCCTTTAGAGGCCAGTTTTCGTCCTGAAGACATTGGGAATCCTTCCCGCAAAAAGAGATTAATTTAGCCGATTAACCGGGAATTACCAGATGTGTTTGGCGCCCTTTACTTGGCGTTGCACAAGTCCCGTGGGAGCATGCAGGTCAGAAAAATGCAGGAGCGAACTCGATGTTGCGGATACGCGGAACGGTCGGCGAGGTGCCGGTGGATTTGACGGTGGAGCTGGATGACAGCGATTGGGCGAGGCTCGGTTCGGCGCTGAGCGGGCAGGCGCCGGTTGCGCAGTCTGAGGCGGTTGCGCCAGCCCCGGCGGCGAAGCCGGGGAGTCAGGACGATGCGCTGTGGCAGGGGGCCAGAGACTTGCTGCGCAAGGCTGGGCAACTGAGTGGACCGGATCTGCTCGATCAGTTGGAGGCGCTGACCGGCAGTGCGGCGGCGGGCAAGCGTTTGCTGGTGCGTTTGCGCCACAGTACCGATGTGAAGGTGGCGAGCGGCGGGGATACGCCGCTCTATAGCTGGATCGAGTGAACCGCTAAAGATCGCAGCCTTCGGCAGCTCCTATAGAATCAGCGTTCCTCCGCAAAAACCGCGGTGAACACGATCCGATGTAGGAGCTGCGGCACGCTGCGATCTTTTGCTCTCAATAAAGCGCAGCAAACATCTTGCGGCGATACACCCTCACCAACGGGTGATCATTGCCCAGCAGCTCGAACACCTGCAGCAAGGTCTTGTGCGGCAAGCCTTCGCCATAGTTGCGGTTGCGGATGAACAGTTTGAGCAGGGCGTCCAGCGCCGCTTCGTATTGCTGGCGTGCCAGTTGCTGGATCGCCAGTTGATACACCGCTTCATCGTCCTGCGGATTTTGCGCCAGGCGGCTCTTCAGGTCGGCAGCGTCCGGCAGGTCCCGGGCGAGGCCGAGAAACTGGATCTGCGCCTTGGCCCCAGCGAGTGCGGCTTTGTGCTCATCGCTCTTGACCGCGTCGAGCACGGTTTGCGCTTCGCCCAGCTCACCGCGTTCGGTCAGGCAGCGTGCGTAGAGGATCAGCGCCCTGGCGTTGGTATTGTCTTCATTGAGCAGGGCGACCAGCGCCGCTTCGGCCTCGGCGAAACGACCGTCGTCGAACATCGCCTGAGCCTGTTCGAACGGGTCGGCAGCAGCCGGTGGCGGCATTTGCACATGCGGTTCGAGCAGGGCGCGCACGGCAGATTCCGGTTGAGCGCCGGCAAAGCCATCGACCGGCTGACCGTCCTTGAACAGCACCACGGTCGGCAGGCTGCGAATGCCGAAGCGGGCGACGATGTCCTGCTCGATGTCGCAATTGACCTTGGCCAGCAGCAGCTCGCCCTGATAGCTCTCGGCAATGCCTTGCAGCATCGGCATCAACGCCTTGCACGGCGCACACCATTCGGCCCAGAAATCCACCAGCACCGGTTTGTTGAAGGAGGCTTCGATCACCGACTGGTCGAAATCGGCAGTCGTGGCGTCGAAGATGTACGGCGTTTGCTGACTCATGGGGGATCTCTCTAAGCGTCAATGAACGCACTATAAGGGGTGGCGCAAAAGATCGCAGCCTTCGGCAGCTCCTACATGGGAACGCTATCCAGAGTAGGAGCTGCCGAAGGCTGCGATCTTTTGGCGGCGTCAGTCACGCCGCGCATGGTAGAGGCTGACATGTCGGAATTCTTCCGGCTCGGCCAGATCCGGCAAGGTCATCGCCTCGAGCATTTCAATCCGCTCATACAGCGGATGACGAAAATCGCGCACCCGCGAATCCGCCACCAGCGCCTCGCGCCCGCGACTGAGAAACGCATCGAGCAGCGGCAGATTGGCCCGGTCGTACAACACGTCAGCGACCAGAATCAGATCGAAGCGATCGGCTTCGGCAAAGAAATCCGTCGAGTAGCTCATCTGCACAGCATTGAGCTCGGCATTCGCCCGGCACGCGGCGATCGCCAACGGATCGAGATCGCAGGCCACCACTTCCAGCGCGCCGGCCTTCACCGCCGCGATCCCGGCAACCCCGGAACCGGCGCCGAAATCCAGCACGCGCTTGCCGCCCACCCACTCTGGAAACTGCGCCAGATAACGCGCCACGGCCAAGCCGCTGGCCCAGCAAAAACTCCAGTAGGGCGGCTCATGCAGGATGCGCTGGGTTTCTTCCTGGCTGAACTCGCGCGCCATGTTATCGCCGTCGATCAGCCACAGCTGCAAATCGGTGCCGGGCAACGCGCAGGCTTTCAGTCTGGCGTCGCCGAGCAATTCGCCCAAGGCATGTTGCAGGTCGAGCGGTGCCTTCATGGCGCTTTGACGAATTGCAGCTGGCCCAACGCCTGAGTGGTCGGTTGGGTGATGGTCTGCGACGGCAGGTGCAGAATCAGTTGCCCGGACTGGCTGGCGCGACCGCGCAGTTCAACCCGTGCGCCGGCCGGAAACGCCTCAGGGTTGAAGCGCAGGTGAAACGGCAGGATCTGGTTATTGCCGATCAGGCTGGAACTGGCGAGCAGTTGCTGCGGGCGGTCCTTTTCGTCGATCACCAGCAGCGCCAGTTCGACTTCGGCGCCGGCCGGCACGCCTTGCAGGGTGCCGCTCAGTTCGCGCTGATGCGCCGGCAGCGGGCCGAGTTCGGCGGCTTCCTTGGCTTTTTTCTGCGCCTGCTGCGGCGCAGGGCCTGGCGTCGGCGGTTGCGGCTTGGGTGCGTCGCTGCCACAGGCCACCAGCAGGCTTAAAAGACTGAGCAAAACGAGCGGACGTAACGGCATTGGAGGCTCCGGCAGAATGAATTCCATGGATCAGACGATCATGCCGTTCTGTATACCGCAAAGCCTATGGCTTGTCTTGCCACGGGGATGCGCTACCATGGCCCTCCCATTTTTTGTTGCCAGCCACCATGCACTGTCCCTTCTGCGGTGCCAACGACACCAAGGTCATCGACTCGCGTCTGGTCGCCGAGGGCGAACAGGTGCGCCGCCGGCGTGAATGCCTGGCCTGCGGCGAACGTTTCACGACGTTCGAGACGGCCGAACTGGTGTTGCCGCGCCTGATCAAAACCGATGGCAGCCGCCAACCATTCGACGAAGAAAAGCTCCGCGCCGGCATGCAGCGCGCGCTGGAGAAACGTCCGGTGAGCGTCGAGCGCCTCGAATCCTCTCTGGTCCACATCAAGCACAAGTTGCGCGCCACCGGCGAGCGCGAGGTCAAATCCCTCGTGGTCGGCGAACTGGTGATGGCCGAGCTGCAAAAACTCGATGAGGTCGCGTATATCCGTTTTGCCTCGGTGTACCGGCGCTTTCAGGACCTCAATGAATTCCGCGAAGAGATCGACCGCCTCGCCCGCGAACCGGTGAAAGAATGACCACCGCCGCCGAGCAGGCGATCCTCGACGCGCATTTCATGGCGCGCGCGCTGGAACTGGCGCGCAAGGGCCACTACACCACTCATCCCAATCCACGGGTCGGTTGCGTGCTGGTGCGTGACGGGCAGATTGTCGGCGAAGGCTGGCATGAGCGCGCAGGCGAACCCCATGCCGAAGTCCACGCCCTGCGCGCCGCGGGCGAGCAGTCCCGCGGCGCGACGGCGTACGTGACTCTCGAACCCTGCAGCCACCACGGGCGCACGCCGCCGTGCGCCGATGCCTTGGTGACCGCCGGCGTTGCCCGGGTCGTGGCGGCGATGCGTGATCCCAATCCACAGGTCGCCGGACGCGGTTTGCAGCGCTTGGCCGAGGCCGGTATCGCCACGCAAAGTGGTGTGCTGGAAGCGGAAGCGCGCAAGCTCAATCAAGGTTTTCTGAAACGCATGGAACACGGCTTGCCGTTCGTGCGGGTCAAGTTGGCCATGAGCCTCGACGGTCGCACAGCGATGGAAAGCGGCGAGAGCCAGTGGATCACCGGCCCGGCGGCGCGTTCTGCGGTGCAGCGTTTGCGTGCAGAAGCGGCGGTGGTGCTGACTGGCGCCGACACGGTGCTGGCCGATGGCGCACGGCTGACCGTGCGCGCTGACGAACTCGGTCTCGACAGCGAACAAACTGCGCTGGCCATGAGTCGTCCGCCGCTGCGCGTGCTCATTGACAGCCGCCTGCGGGTGCCGCTGGATGCGCCGTTTTTCAAGGCCGGGCCGGCGCTGGTCGCCACCTGTGTTGCGGTCGAAGAGCAATACGCCAACGGCCCGGAATGCCTGATCGTGCCGGGTGAAGACGGCCAGGTCGATCTGCATCGGTTGCTCATCGAACTGGCCAATCGTGGCACCAACGAGGTGCTGGTCGAGGCTGGTCCGCGTCTGGCCGGCGCCTTTGCGCAACTCGGTCTGGTCGACGAATTCGTGATCTTCATCGCCGGCAAGTTCCTCGGCTCCACGGCGCGTCCGTTGCTCGACTGGCCGCTGGCGCAGATGAAGGACGCGCCGGAGCTGAAAATCACTGAAATCCGCGCGGTGGGCGATGACTGGCGAGTCACTGCGATCCCTGTCCCTTCAGCCCGCGTATAATTCCCGGCCATCGCGTTAGCGCTGGCCCCCGTTCTCAAGGAGAACCCCATGTTCACCGGCATCATCGAATCCATCGGCAGTATCCGCGCACTGACCCCAAAGGGTGGTGATGTGCGGGTGCACGTCGCAACCGGCAAGCTCGACCTGAGCGACGTCAAACTGGGCGACAGCATCGCGGTCAACGGCGTTTGCCTGACCGCCGTCGAGTTGCCCGGTGACGGCTTTGCCGCCGACGTCAGCCGCGAAACCCTCGATTGCACCGCCATGAATGACCTGAAAAGCGGCAGCCCGGTCAATCTTGAAAAAGCCCTGACCCCGACCACTCGTCTCGGCGGGCATCTGGTCAGCGGTCACGTCGATGGTGTCGGCGAAGTGGTCTCGCGCAGTGACAATGCCCGCGCCGTGGAATTTCGCATCCGCGCGCCGAAGGAACTGGCCAAGTACATCGCCCATAAAGGCTCGATCACCGTCGACGGCACCAGCCTGACCGTGAACGAAGTCGATGGCGCCGAATTCATGCTGACGATCATTCCGCACACCTTGAGCGAAACCATCATGGCTGCGTACAAGCCGGGCCGCCGGGTGAACCTGGAAGTCGACCTGCTGGCGCGTTATCTGGAGCGTTTGCTGCTGGGCGACAAAGCCGCTGAGAAGACCGCCGGCAGCACCATCACCGAAAGCTTTCTGGCCCAAAACGGCTACCTCAAATAATTTAAAAGAAGGGGGTGCCTTGTGGCGCTCAATAGCATCGAAGAACTGGTTGAAGACATCCGCCAAGGCAAGATGGTCATCCTCATGGATGACGAAGACCGCGAGAACGAAGGCGATCTGATCATGGCCGCCGAATGCTGCCAGGCCGAACACATCAACTTCATGGCCAAGCACGCCCGTGGCCTGATCTGCATGCCGATGAGCCGCGAGCGTTGCGAATTGTTGAAGCTGCCGCTGATGGCGCCGCGCAACGGTTCCGGTTTCGGCACCAAGTTCACCGTATCGATCGAAGCCGCCGAGGGCGTGACCACCGGTATTTCCGCTGCGGATCGCGCGCGCACCGTGCAAGCGGCTGCCGCCAAAGACGCCAGGGCTGAAGACATCGTCAGCCCGGGCCACATTTTTCCGCTGATGGCCCAGGCCGGCGGCACCCTGGCGCGCGCCGGCCACACTGAAGCCGCTTGCGACCTGGCGCGCATGGCCGGTTTCGAGCCGAGCGGAGTGATCTGCGAAGTGATGAACGACGACGGCACCATGTCCCGTCGCGCTGAGCTTGAAGCGTTCGCCGCTGAACACAACATCAAGATCGGCACCATTGCGGACCTGATTCACTACCGGATGATCCACGAACGTACCGTTCAGCGGATTGCCGAGCAGCCGCTGGACAGCGAACTGGGCCAATTCAACCTGGTGACCTATCGTGATTCGGTGGAAGGCGACGTGCACATGGCCCTGACGCTGGGCACTGTCTGCGCCGAAGAGCCAACCCTGGTTCGCGTGCACAACATGGACCCGCTGCGCGACCTGTTGATGGTCAAGCAACCGGGCCGCTGGAGCCTGCGCGCCGCCATGGCTGCGGTCGCCGAGGCCGGCAGCGGTGTGGTGCTGTTGCTCGGTCACCCGCTCGATGGCGACGTGTTGCTGGCGCATATCCGTGAAACCGGTGAGCAGGCAGCGCCGAAAAAACCGACCACCTACAGCATTGTCGGTGCCGGTTCGCAGATCCTGCGTGACCTCGGCGTGCGCAAAATGCGCTTGATGTCGGCACCAATGAAGTTCAATGCGATATCCGGTTTCGATCTGGAAGTTGTAGAATACGTGCCCTCCGAATAATGACCGGCTGTTTCCGGACTCCGATTCGCGGCAAATAATCACTGAGGGGCGCGTAGCAGACGCGTCCCGGCTCTTTAAGAGAACTGACGAATGACCCTGAAGACCATCGAAGGTACCTTCATCGCCCCTAAAGGCCGCTACGCTCTGGTAGTGGGCCGTTTCAACAGCTTCGTGGTTGAAAGCCTGGTCAGCGGTGCCGTTGATGCCCTGGTTCGCCACGGCGTGAGCGAAGGCGACATCACCATCATCCGCGCACCGGGCGCCTTCGAAATCCCGCTGGTTGCGCAGAAAGTCGCCCAGAAAGGCGAGTTCGCAGCCATCATCGCCCTCGGCGCGGTCATTCGTGGCGGTACTCCGCACTTCGAATACGTGGCTGGCGAGTGCACCAAAGGCCTGGCCCAGGTCTCCATGGAGTTCGGCGTACCGGTCGCGTTTGGCGTACTGACCGTTGATTCCATCGAGCAAGCCATCGAGCGTTCCGGCACCAAGGCCGGTAACAAAGGTGCCGAAGCTGCCCTGTCCGCTCTGGAAATGGTCAGCCTGCTGGCGCAGTTGGAGGCCAAGTGATTAGCGACGAAAGCGATCGTTTCAACCCGCGCGATCCGAAACCTGCGGATGCCGGCAAGCCGTCGAAAAGCGCCAAGCGTCGCGAAGCCCGTCAGCTCGCGACTCAGGCGCTGTACCAATGGCACATGGCCAAGCAATCGCTGAACGAGATCGAAGCGCAGTTTCGCGTTGATAACGATTTCACCGATGTCGACGGTGCCTACTTCCGCGAAATCCTTCACGGGGTTCCGCAGTTCAAGACCGAAATCGACACCGCCCTGACGCCGTGCCTGGATCTGACGATCGAAGAGCTGGACCCGGTTGAACTGGCGGTTCTGCGCCTGTCGACCTGGGAGCTGCTCAAGCGTGTCGACGTGCCGTACCGCGTTGTGATCAACGAAGGTATCGAGCTGGCCAAAGTGTTCGGTTCGACCGACGGCCACAAGTTCGTCAACGGCGTGCTCGACAAGCTGGCCCCGCGCCTGCGTGAAGCTGAAGTGAAGGCGTTCAAGCGCTGATCGGCGCTTGAATACTTTTTCTCGGCCATGGGCGAGTTTGAGCTGATCCGCAATTTCTTCGCCGCCGCGCCTTGTGCGCAGGGCGGCGAGGGCGTTGCTTTGGGGATCGGCGACGACTGCGCCTTGCTGGCAGTTCCCGCAGGGGAACAGCTGGCGGTTTCCACCGATACGCTGGTGGCCGGTGTGCATTTCGCCGACCCCTGCGATCCGTTTCTGCTCGGTCAGCGTTCGCTGGCCGTCGCGGTCAGCGATCTGGCCGCCATGGGTGCCGCGCCCGTTGCCTTTACTCTTGCCCTGACTTTACCGACGGTGACTGCCGATTGGCTGCAAGCCTACGCCCGTGGTTTGAACCAGATGGCGCAAGGCTGCGGCGTGGCACTGGTCGGCGGTGACACCACGCGCGGGCCTTTGAGCCTGACGGTCACCGTGTTCGGCCGCGTACCTGCAGGGCAGGCGTTGACCCGCAGCGGCGCGCAGTCCGGTGATCTGCTCTGTGTCGGTGGCGAACTGGGCAATGCGGCCGGCGCCTTGCCGCTGGTGCTGGGCCAGCGTGATGCCGCGCCCGAGGTCGGCCAGCCGCTGCTCGATCATTACTGGTCACCACAGCCGCAACTGGCGCTCGGTCAGGCTCTGCGCGGCAAGGCCACGGCGGCGCTGGACATCTCCGACGGCCTGCTCGCCGATTGCGGGCATATCGCGCTGGCCTCCGGGGTGCGACTTGAAATTGAACGCGAGCGCGTACCGTTGTCGGATGCTTTAGTCGCGTTTCTCGGTCAGCGCGGTGCCGAGCGCGCGGCATTGAGCGGGGGCGACGACTACGTGCTGGCCTTCACCTTGCCGTCCGCCGCGTTGCCGGCACTGCTGGGCGATGGCTGGCCGATCCATGTGATCGGGCGCGTGGTGTCGGGCCAGGGCGTGGTCCTGCTGGACCGCGACGGGCGCGACATCACTCCGCAGATTCGCGGCTACCAACATTTTCAGGAGACACCGTGACAGATCACCCGAAACAGGTCCCTGCCGAATTCGTGCCTCCTTCGGTCTGGCGCAATCCGTGGCATTTCCTCGCGTTCGGCTTCGGCTCCGGCACCTTGCCAAAAGCGCCGGGCACGTGGGGCTCGCTGGTGGCGCTGCCGTTCATTCCGTTGTGGCAGATGCTGCCTGACTGGGGCTACTGGCTGATGCTCGGCATCACCATGCTGTTCGGCTTCTGGCTGTGCGGCAAAGTCGCTGACGACCTGCGCGTGCATGACCACGAAGGCATCGTCTGGGACGAAATGGTCGGCATGTGGATCACCCTGTGGCTGGTGCCGGAAGGCTGGTACTGGTTGCTCGCGGGTTTTCTGGTATTCCGCTTCTTCGATATTCTCAAGCCGTGGCCGATCCGCTGGATCGACAAGCATGTGCATGGCGGCGTCGGCATCATGCTCGACGACGTGCTCGCCGGTGTCTTCGCCTGGCTGGCGATGCAAGGGCTGGTCTGGGTATTCGCCTGATTCGACTCACGTGAGGAAACAAGCAATGCTGCGACGCGGGTTGGCCCTGCTGGTTCTGGCTCTGCTGGGCACGTTCGCCCATGCGCACGCCGCCGCGCCTGTACCCGCGGTCATCCATCTGGCCGGCGAAGACTGGGAAGACTACACCGCCGCCGATGGCCATGGTCTGGCCTGGGACGTGCTGCGCAAAGTCTTCGAGCCGGCCGGGGTGAAGCTGGATATCCGCACGGTGCCGTACACCCGTTCGATCGGGCTGGTGCAGTTGAAGGAAGTCGACGCGCAGGTCGGCTCCTACCGCGACGAAGCCGAGCACGTGTTGTACCCGCAATGGAATTTCGACTCCGATCACGTTTACGCACTTGGCCTGGCCAGCAGCCCGCCACCGACTCAGGCAACCTTGGCCAAATACCGCCTGGCCTGGGTGCGCGGCTACCGCTACGACAACTACCTGCCGAACATTAAACGCTTCAACCAGATCGAACGGCGCACCGGCATTCTGCTGATGCTCAAGCAGGGGCGGGCCGACTACTACATCGACGCGCTGACCGAGATTCAGGCGGTCATGCGCGATGCGGCGGATCCGGCGCAGTACCGTTATTCGCATCTGGCTGAATTGCCGCTGTTTCTCGGTTTCGCCGATACCCCACAGGCCCGGACGTTGATGGCGCTGTATGACCGGCGCATGGCGGAGCTGGTGAAGAGCGGAGAGTTGAAGGCGATCTTCGCGAAGTGGAAACAGCCGTATCCGTTCAACCCGAACTGAAGCCCAACACAAACACCCTGTAGGAGTGAGCCTGCTCGCGATAGCGGACTGACATTCAGCAATGATGTCGTCTGATCAACCGCTATCGCGAGCAGGCTCACTCCTACAAGGAACCGATGCAGGGCAGTCTGTCATCAAACTTTTTGATCGTTATGCCCGATAATTCAGCCTGAGCGTCCACAGGAACCTGCTGTTACAATGCCGGCCTGCGAATTTTCAGTCTTCTAGATCAGGAGCACATCGGTGCCTGTCGTCTTCGTCGCCGCTTCCAAGCTGCCAACGCCTTTTGCGCAATTCACCATGCACGGCTTTCTCGATGAGAGCACCGGGCGTGAGCACGTCGTGCTGAGCCTCGGTGAATTTGCCGATGGCGCCCCGGTACTTGGCCGCCTGCACTCCGAATGCCTGACCGGCGATGCCTTGTTCAGCCAGCGCTGCGACTGCGGCTCGCAACTGGAAGCCGCGTTGCAGGCGATCGCCCGCGAAGGCCGTGGCGTGCTGCTGTATCTGCGTCAGGAAGGCCGCGGCATCGGGCTGCTGAACAAGATTCGCGCCTACGAGTTGCAGGACGGCGGCGCCGACACCGTGGAAGCCAACGAGCGCCTGGGCTTTGCCGCCGATCAGCGTGATTACGCCATGTGCCTGCCGATGCTCGAGCATTTGGGCGTGAAATCCCTGCGTTTGATGACCAACAACCCGCGCAAGGTCAAAGCGCTGACCGACATGGGCATCGTCGTCGCCGAACGCGTGCCGCTGCACACCGGCCACAATCCGCACAACAAACTCTACCTGGCCACCAAGGCCAGCAAGCTCGACCACATGATGGGCAACGAGCATCAGGGCGAGGTCGACCGCGCGTGACTCGCGGCCAGGTGCGACGTCGGCTGTCGGTGGCCTGGTGGCAATACCTGGCGTTGGCCCTGTTGCCGCTGTTCGTGCTCAACGCGCTGTTTGGCGAAGGCCAGGGCCTGTTGCCAGTGTTGGCGATGCCCTTGTTCATCGCCGGCGTCGCCTCGATGTTTGTCAGTCTGAAATATTTCGCTCGCTACAAACACGCGCTGATCGCCACGCAAAAAGCCCTCGATACTGCCGATGAACCCGCTGCGTGGATCGCCTTGGCGGCGCGTCGGCGCGCAGCGTTGCTGGTGGCATCTTTGCCGGCGTGGATCGGCGCACTGGCGGTATTCGTCGGCCTCGAAGCCGTGCCGTTGATGCTGCTGGCGCTGTCCACCGCCGTGCTGTTCTACCTCTACCGAATCCCGCGTCAACTCGGTTGATGCGTCGCCTGTGGCTGGCGGTTCTGCTGCTCGCCCTGAGCAGCCCGGCGCTGGCCGGATTGCGGGTAGTCAGCCTCGCGCCGTCGCTGTCTGAAATTGTCGTTGAACTGGATTCCGCCGATCTGCTGGTCGGCGTGCTGGATGCGGGCGAGCGTCCGGCGGCGATTGCTGATGTTCCGTCCGTGGGCCGCTATGGCCAGCTCGACATGGAACGCTTGCTCAGTCTCAAACCTGATCTGCTCTTGCTCTGGCCCGGCAGCGTTGGCGCAGGGCAGCGCGATCAGCTCAAGCGCCTGAACATTCCCACCTTCATCGCCGAGCCGCATACGTTGACGCAACTCGCCGCGCAGATCGAAGCCATTGCCGAACAGCTCGGGCGTCCTGAACGTGGGGCGAAACGGGCGGCCGAATTGCGCGCGCAGCTGGAGGTTTTGCGTCAGCGTTATCAGCGTGATGTACCGTTGCGTGTGTTCTATCAGGTCTGGGACAAGCCGCTGTACACCGTCGGAGGCGGACAGATCATCAGCGATGCACTTGAAGTGTGCGGCGCACGCAATGTGTTCGCCGACTTGAATCTGCCGGCGCCGCAGGTGAGCATCGAGGCAGTGTTGCAGCGAGATCCCGAGGTGATCGTCGTCGGTGATCAGGCCCAGCTAGGGGCGTGGAGGGTCTGGCCGCAGGTGGCGGCGGTCAGGCAGGGGAGGCTGCTATTGGTCACTGACAAAGGCCTCGAACGACCGAGCGGGCAGATGATCAGCGCCACCGCCAAGCTTTGCCAATTGATCGCGCCGGATCGGTAGACCGCATCGCCTGTATTCGCGAGCCTGCTCGCGAAGGGGCCAGCCCGCCAATAAAAATCTCAGCTCAGAGTTCAGGGGTCCAGGTCACCCCGAACATCCACGCCCGACCTTCTTCGCGATAGCCATACTGCGCGCCGTCATAGCTGTAATTCGCCCGGCTGTAACCCTTGTCCAGCAGGTTGTCGACCTTCAGATCCAGCTTGATCTCACGGTTCAACGCCCAACTGCTGCGCAGTCCGAATGTGCCGTAGCCACCCAGCGATTGGGTGTTGTTCAGATCATCGTAACTGCCGCTGACCAATTGCCAACTGGCGCCGAGCCCCAAACGATCAAACTGCCGATCCACATCCCAACTGGCCGTGCGCCGCGCCCTTCGCGCCAGTGTGTGGCCGGTATCGCGATCGCGCGGATCAATGATTGCCACGCCAAGATTGCTCTGCCAGCCGAACAGCTCATGCTTGAGCGCCGCTTCGAAGCCGTTGATCCGCGCCGACGCAACGTTCTGTGGGCGTGAGTTGCTGCCGAAGATGATCGCGTCTTCCAGATCGGTGCGGTAAATCGAGGCTTCCAGCCGCGCGCTGTCGCTCAACTGGCTACGCCATTGCAGTTCGTAGCTTTTCGAGGTCTCCGGTTTCAGGTCGGGATTGCTGAAATTCGGGTAGTACAGGTCGTTGAAGGTCGGCGCGCGGAAACCGCGCGGAAACCTTCGCTGTAGCTCAGCAGCAGATCGTTATCCGAATTCAGGGGCAGGGTGAAGGTGCCGCTCCAGGTGTTCTGGGTACCGAACTGTTGGTTGTCGTCGTGGCGCAGGCCGATCTCGGTGGAGAAACTGTCCGCCTGATAACGATGCTGGATAAAGGCTGCGCGGTTCCAGCGGCTGTCCTCGTCAAACGCAGTGCTGCTGTTGATCCGGTCTTCGTACCAGTCACCACCGAGGATCAGGCTGTTGCGCGCGTCGAGCGTCAGGTCGTTCTGCCAGCTCACTGAGTCGCGATAGGTGTTGAACACCGTGCGCTCGTCACTGAGCTTGTCGAAAGTCTTCTCGCGGTTTTCGCTGTGGCCGAATTCGACGCGGGTTTTCCAGGTTTCGTTAACCCGCGCATCGATGTAACTGCTCACGCTACTGATATTGAAGTCGCTGTACGGCTGCTGTTGCACCGACTCGAACGTGTCCATATCGAAGCGACCGAACGGGTTGTCGAATTCGCCCTTGCCACGGTTATCCAGCAGGTTGGCGCCGACTTCGATGCCCTCGGCCAGCGCGTGGCTGAGGCTCAGGCTGAGGGATTTGTTGCGGTAAGCGTCATGGTCGCTGTCGCTTGGATACGAATCGTGGGTACGGTCGATCCCGGCAGTTTCGTCGAGGCTGGCACCGAGGTTGAAACGGGTTTTGTCGTCACCGCCGGACAAACCAAGGCTGCGCTGCCAAGTCTGCTGGCTGCCGAAGCCGAGGTGCAGGCGTGGCTGCAAGCCTTGCCCAGTGCCGCGCCGGGTGAAAATCTGGATCACCCCGCCAATTGCATCGCTGCCATAAATCACCGAGCGCGAGCCGCGCAGCACTTCGACGCGCTCGATCTGCTCGATGTTCAGGTGCTGCAGATTGCTGTCGCCGGAGGTCGAGTTGCCGATGCGCTGGCCATCGACCAGCACCAGGCTCTGCGCCGACTGCGTGCCGCGGATGTAGATCCCCGGCAGACTGCCGCGCCCGCCGGTCTGCGCCACTTGCACGCCGGGCACGCGACGCAGCAGATCCGGCACGTCGCTTGGTTGCAGGCGATCAATGTCTTCACGGGTGAACACGGTGTTGGCGGCGCTGCTGTCGTTGCGCGCCTCGACCTGACGATTGGCGCTGATCAGTGTGTCCGGCAGCTTCAGCGCCTGATCACGCTCGAAGGTGTCGGCGACAGCGCTGGCGGTTGGCAGCAGGAGGAATGGCAGGGCGAGGCGAGAGAGGTTCATGGCAATCTATGGTCTTTGCAAAACCATGTAGGAGCTGCCGAAGGCTGCGATCTTTTGATTTTGCTTTTTAAAGGTTCCGGAGCTGCCGAAGAGCAAGATCAAAAGATCGCAGCCTTCGGCAGCTCCTACAAGGGATTGCGTCAGCTGTTGAGCAAGGCCAGTCGCTGGCGAATCGACGCTTCGATCCCGGCCTCATCCAGCCCGCACTCGGCGAGCATCTGCGCCGGTTTCGCATGCTCGACGTAGCTATCCGGCAAGCCCAGATGCAGCATCGACTTGAGGATGTTCTCGCGGGCGAGAAACTCGCTGACCGCGCCACCGGCGCCGCCCATGATCGCGTTCTCTTCGATGGTCACGATCAGTTCGTGGCTACCGGCGATCTCGCGCACAAGCGCTTCATCCAGCGGTTTGACGAAACGCATGTCGACCACGGTGGCGTCGAGCTTCTCGGCGACTTTCAAGGCTTCGCTCAGTTGCACACCGAACACCAGCATGGCGACTTTGCTGCCCTGGCGACGGACGATGCCCTTGCCGATTTCGATTGCTTCCAGATCTTTTTCGATCAATGCATTCGGGCCGCTGCCGCGTGGATAACGCACCGCCGCCGGGCCGTTGTAGAGGTGGCCGGTGGTGAGCATCTTGCGCAGTTCGTTTTCATCGCTCGGGGTCATGATGAGCATGCCCGGGATGCAGCGCAGGTACGACAGGTCGAAGCTGCCGGCATGGGTCGGGCCGTCTTCGCCGACCAGACCGGCCCGGTCGATGGCGAACAGCACATCGAGGTTCTGCACCGCGACGTCGTGCACCAACTGGTCGTAACCGCGTTGCAGGAACGTCGAGTAGATTGCGACCACCGGTTTCGCGCCTTCGCAGGCCATGCCGGCGGCGAACGTCACCGCGTGTTGCTCGGCAATCGCCACGTCGAAATAACGCTCGGGGAAACGCTCGCTGAACGCCACCAGATCCGAGCCTTCCTTCATCGCCGGAGTGATGCCGACGAGGCGCGCGTCGGCCGCGGCCATGTCGCACAGCCACTCGCCGAACACCGCCGAATACTTCGGCCCGCTGGTGGCTTTTGGCGCGGCGGCCGGGGCGTCCAGTGGTTCGAGTTTGGTGATCGCGTGGTAACCGATCGGGTCGACTTCCGCCGGGGCGAAGCCTTTGCCTTTCTTGGTGACGATGTGCAGGAATTGCGGGCCTTTGAGATCGCGCATGTTGCGCAGGGTGGCGATCAAGGTTGGCAGATCGTGGCCGTCGATCGGGCCGATGTAATTCCAGCCCAGCTCTTCGAACAGGGTGCCGGGGACCAGCATGCCCTTGGCATATTCTTCGGTGCGACGGGCGATTTCCCAGGCGCCGGGCAGGCGCGACAGGACTTTCTTGCTGCCCTCGCGCATGCTCGCGTAGGTGCGGCTGGAAAGGATCTTCGCCAGATAATTCGACAGCCCGCCGACGTTGCGCGAGATCGACATATCGTTGTCGTTGAGGATCACCAGCATGTTGGCGTTGACTTCCGGCGCATGGTTGAGCGCCTCGAACGCCATGCCGGCGGTCAGCGCACCGTCGCCGATCACGGCAATGGCCTTGCGATCGCTGTCCTGCAGGCGGGCGGCAATGGCCATGCCCAGCGCGGCGCTGATCGAGGTGCTGGAGTGGCCGACGCCAAAGGTGTCGTACTCGCTCTCGGAGCGACGCGGGAACGCGGCGATGCCGTCCTTCTGACGCAGGCTGGCCATGCGCTCGCGGCGACCGGTGAGGATCTTGTGCGGATACGCCTGATGCCCGACGTCCCACAGCAGACGGTCGTCCGGAGTGTCGAAGACGTAATGCAGCGCGATGGTCAGCTCGATCACGCCCAGGCCGGCACCGAAATGCCCACCGGTCTGGCCGACCGTGTAGAGCAATTCCAGGCGCAACTCATCGGCCAGGGTTTCCAGCTCGGCTTCGCCTAACCGGCGCAGGCCGTCCGGCGTGTTCGCGCGGTCGAGCAGGGGCGTGGTCGGGCGCTTGCGGGGAATCTCATGAAACGTCGTGGGCATCAGGCGAATCGTTATAGGTATAAAAGATGCGGCAGTTTACCTGATGCATCGCCCCCTGCCCACGCGTTGGTATTTTTTGGCCGATACGCCGTCAGTTGCGTCGCTCGACGATATACCGGGCCAGCTCGCGCAACGGCTCGGCTGCCGCGTCAAACGGTCGCAGTGCCTGCAGGGCCTGGTCGCGCAGTTCCAAAGCGTAGGCCTTGGCAGCATCGAGGCCGAGCAGCGCAGGGTAGGTCGGCTTGTCCCGGGCAATGTCGGCGCCCTGGCGTTTGCCGAGGGTGGCGGTATCGCTTTCCACGTCGAGGATGTCGTCCTGCACCTGAAACGCCAAACCGATGGCCTGTGCATAAGTCTGCAAGGCCTGTAGCTGATCGGGCTGGGCGCGGCCGCTGGCCAGGGCGCCGAGCTTGACGCTGACTTCAATCAGCGCGCCGGTCTTGTGCCGGTGCATCTGTTCGAGGGCCTTCTGATCGAGTTTGAGACCGACCGAACCAAGATCGATGGCCTGGCCACCGACCATGCCCGCCGGACCGGCGGCCTGGGCCAGCGCGGTGACCATCTGCAGACGGATTTCGCTGCTGCAATCGCTCAGGCGCGGATCGAGCAGGGCGCTGAAGGCCAGGCTCTGCAGGCCGTCACCGGCGAGGATCGCGCAGGCTTCGTCGAATTTCTTGTGGGTGGTCGGCTGGCCGCGACGCAGATCGTCATCGTCCATGGCCGGCAGATCGTCATGCACCAGCGAGTAGGCATGGATCAACTCGACCGCACACGCCGCGCCGCTGGCCTGTTCGGCCTGGCCACCGAGGGCTTCGCACGCGGCGTAAGCCAGCAACGGACGCACGCGTTTGCCACCGTTCATCACGCTGTAGCGCATCGCTTCGTAGAGCCGCGCCAGTTCCGGCAACGGCGCGTTGAACAGGGTCTCCAGCGCCGCATTGACCCGGGCCTGACTGCTCGCCGAATACGCCGCAATCATTCTGGCTCATCCGCGTCGAAGGGTTCCTCGGCGAGCTCGCCATCGCGCTCCAGCAGCACCTGCACTTTCTGCTCGGCCTGGGCCAGCGCCGCCTGGCAGTCCCGGGTCAGCCCGATGCCCTGCTCAAAAGCGGTCAGCGAGTCTTCCAGCGACAATTCACCGTTCTCCAGACGCTCGACCAGTGTTTGCAGGTCGGCGAGGGATTGTTCGAAATCCAGTGCAGCTTTTTTGCGGGCCATGGCGGCAATTTCCGGTAGACGTTAAACCGGCGCGACACTAGCAGATAGGGGGGGTATGGGCAAATGAGGGGGGCTGCGCAGACACCGCCAAGACCCGGATAGACGCTGTGGCGAGGGAGCTTGCTCCCGCTGGGTTGCGCAGCAACCCCAAAATCAGCCACCGCGATCAACAGGTGAACCGTGGTTGGCGGTCGGGGCCTGCTGCGCAGTCCAGCGGGAGCAAGCTCCCTCGCCACATGATTTTTGGTGACTCAGGACCATATAGGCTTGTTCGGCTCATTTTGTGAGCCGAATAACTTCGCTATTCGGCTCACGCCCTCTCGAAAGCGCAATTCCTACAGCAATCACACATGTATCCGATTGTTAAAAAACTGCCGAATCGCTAATCTTCGCGGCTTCTACGGCCCGACAGTTGCGGGTCATTCAGACGAAACGCAGTTCACCGCTGTGAAGTACCGAGGATCGGGTGCAAGGTTTCGTTCAAGGCATGGCAGGAGGCGTCACATGCGATCATTTCTTTTGCTGCTGATGGGCCTCGCCTGCGCGCCTGCGCTGTGGGCGGCGCCGACTGCAGAGTTGTCCGAGCCGGTCGGCGGCTGGCGTTATCACGGCTTGCTCGATCGTTCGGAAAACCCGCAGGTCGCCTACCCGACGCCGCCGATCGATCGCGGCATCCAGCGCAATCGCACGATGATCCAGGGCCAGCTCAAGGCCCTGGGGCACATGCGCCCGCCGCACAGCCTCGCCGTCAACGGCAATCCATTGAATCTGTACACCGATGATCAGGGGCGTTTCGCTCGGCCCTACGCATTCGGTGCGGGTTCCAACAGCGTCGAAGTGATCAGCGCCGAAGGCCAGTCGCTCAAGCGCGTGCAATTTTATGAAGCAAATAATCTGCGCACGCCGGCGCGGATTCGTCTTGTCTTGGGATGGGACGACCCGAAAGCCGAGCTGGATCTGCACATTGTCACACCCGACGGTCAGCATGCGTTCTGGTCGCGGCCAGCACTGAGCAATGGCGGCGGCCTCGACCCGGATGGCGTCGACGGCCCCGGCCCGGAAATGTTCACCATGACCGCGCCGCTGCACGGCACCTATCTGGTCTACGTCAACTATTGGGGCAACTACGGCGATGGCGGCTATAACTTCGAGGAGACCAGCAACCAGAACGAGGTGATCACCTCGCAGATCACTCTGGTGCTGAACGAAAACACCGTCGACGAAAAACGCGAAACCTTCATCGTGCCCCTGCGGGCGATCGGTGATCTGTTGCTGGTCAAGACTTTCAACTATTAAGCATCCCGCCACGGATGAACTCGGATGTTGTGAACATGAGCGATAACACTGTGACTCCAGCTGCCGCGACACCGGCGGCCAAACCTGCGCGGCGCTGGCCGCTGGTCGTGCTCGGGCTGTGCCTGGTGGCCGGTGTGGCGGGCGGTTTCGGCTGGCTGCTGCTCAAGCCCAAAGCGCCGCCGGCGACACTTGCCAGTGACAAGCTCGGCCTTGGCCGTCCGGACGCCTTGCTCGAAACCCGTTCACTGAGCCAGTTGCCCAAGGATCTGCTGACGGTGCCGTTTCTCAAGGCGACGCTGACCGAAGATTTCGTCTTCTATTACGAAACCCACGCCGACCGCCTCGGCCTGATCGGCAGTCTGCGCCGGATCATCTACGAGCATGACCTCAAATTGCAGGACAGCCTGATCGAGCAGCTTTTCGATCAACCGGCCGACGTTGCGCTATGGCGTGGCGCCGATGGTCGCTTGAAGGATTTCCTGCTGGTAATGGATCGTGGCGGCCTGGCCAAGTTGCTCGAGCCGTTGGCCAAGGTCGCGCTGGATGACACCCAGCTCAGCGTCTACGGCAATCTCAAAGTTGGCAGTGATGAGGTGCCGCTGTATCAGCTCACTTACAACGCGAGCAAGTCGCTGCTGTTCGCGTCCCGCGGCGACAAACTGGTGGTGTTGTCCAATCCAGCCAAGTACTACGACCCGGAAAGCGGCGTCTCGGAAGAGTCGGGCCGCGTCTCCGCGCAAGCGCTGGCGGCATTGCTCAATGGCGAAAAGCTCTTCCCGGAAGCGTTCGGCCTGCCAGAGAAAAGCCCGGAAACCAAACAGCGTCTGTCCGTCAATTCCAGTGTCCTCGCCATGGGCTATCAGCGCTTCATCCCGAATTTCGCCGGGCTGCGTTTTGACATGGACGACAAGGGCTGGCACAGCTATCTGGCCATGGATGAGCTGGAAAATCAGCCGGACTTCGATTTCAAACCGGTCTGGCAAGCGATGCCGCTGGGGGCGAGCGCTTGCGTGACCCTGCCGGTGGCCGCCGAACCGCAGAAGCCGATCCTGATCAAACTCGGCGCCGACGAAGCGGTGGCGCAAACCCTCACCGAACACGTCGCTGGCGCGGCGGGCCTGTGCTGGTACGCCGACTCGCGGCTGTACACGCCGTTGCTGGTTGCCAGCCTCAAAGACGAAGACAGCAGCAAGCTTGATGGTGATCTCGGCAAACTGTTCGGTTCGATGGTCGGCGCGTTCGAAGCCAACGTCGCCGAGAAAGTATTCCCGGTGATCGACAAGCAGGAAGGCCAGAGCCATGTGTGGCAGCGTCAGGTCAGTTCCAGTTTCGGTCCATACGCGGCGAAAACCGCTGAAAACCCGGCGGCGATTTCCGGCAAGGCGTTCATGAAAGTCAGCCTCGCCCGTCATGGTTCGACGCTGCTGTTTTCTCTCGACGACAAACTCGTCGACAAAGCCCTCGGCACCCTCGACAAGCGTTTCCCGCCGATGGCCGACGTGCTGCCCAAGGATGTGCTGATGCCGATCTACTTCGGCCCCGATGCGATGGCGCAACTGATGCAGCGCGAAACCCTCGACAGCCTGCCGCAGGACATGGAACCGGTGTTCTTCAATGCTGCGCAAACCTACCTGATGCCGAAACTGCGCACCCTCGGCGGCTACGGTAAATATGCCCTGACGCTGCCCGAAGGCAGTGAGCCGGACGGCCACTGGCAATGGCTGCCGCTGGAATGGAAAGCGCTGTGAGCGCACTGATCCGCAGCCTTGGCCTGCTCGCGCTGTTTCTGAGCGCAGGTGCCCGCGCAGTTGATGCGCCGGCGCTCGATCCGGCGCAATCCCAGGTATTCCGCGCCTGGTTCGTGCGCGTCGCTCAAGAGCAACTGAGCCAAGGCCCGAGCCCGCGCTGGTATCAGCAGGACTGCGCCGGGCTGGTGCGCTTTGCCGCTAACGAAGCGCTGAAAGTCCATGACGACAAATGGCTGCGCAGCAATGGTCTGTCCAATCGTTATCTACCGCCGGAGCTGGCGCTGAGCGACGAGCAGCGCAAGCTCGCGCAACAGTGGCAGCAGGGCGGCGGCAAGGTCGGGCCGTACGTCAACGCGATCAAACTGATTCAGTTCAACAGCCACCTGATCAGCCGCGATGTATCGCAGGCGCGGCCCGGTGACCTGATGTTTTTCGATCAGGGCGACGACCAGCACCTGATGATCTGGATGGGCCGCTACATCGCCTATCACACCGGCACCACTACCCCCACTGACAACGGCATGCGTTCGGCAAGCCTGCAGCAACTCATGACATGGAAGGACACCCGATGGATACCCGACGCAGCCAACCCCAACTTCATCGGCGTCTATCGACTGAACTTTCTCTCCCAATGACCGGTGCCCGCATGTTGCGTATCTGTTCGCGAATTTCCTTGCTGTTGGCGTTGCTGCTGCCGTTGACCAGCGCCAATGCCGAAGACTCGGTGGAGCCGAGCAATTACACGCCGGTGGCCGGTGAGAGTTTCTTCCTGCTGGCCGACAGCAGTTTTGCCAGCGACGAGCAGGCGATGGTCCGCCTCGAAGCACCGGGTCGTGACTACCGGCGCTTTCGCATGGAGCCGTACGGTGGCGCCGACATCCGCGTTTATCGCATCGACAAGCCGCTGGATTTCCTCAAACGCCAGAAGAACCTGCACCGCGTCGTCAGTGACGGCCAGTTCAAGGGCGAAGGCCTGTCCAACACCCTCGCGTATCTGTGGGACAACTGGTATCGCAAATCCCGCCGGGTGATGCAGCGTGCGTTCTCTTACGAGTCGCGCAAACAGGTCACCGAAGAAGTGCCGGAGCTGAAGATGGGCGAGGCCATGGTTGCGCCGACGCCTTACGACGCGCAGCCGCAATTTGCCTTGATCCCGGGTCTGCCGGTGGTCAGCCAGTTCCGTTATCCGCTGTGGCAGGCCAAGCCGATTCAGCCGCCGGCCGGGGTCAATCTGGCCGGCTCGTCCAGCGACTTCGTCAGCGTCGCACCGGGCAACGTCTACATTCCGCTGGGTAATCTGAAGCCCGGGCTGTATCTGGTCGAAGCGTTGATCGGCAAATACCGCGCGACCACCATGGTTTTCGTCTCCAACACCGTCGCGGTGAGCAAGATTGCCGGTGATGAACTGCTGGTCTGGGCCGCACGCAAGCATGAAGGCAGTTCGGTGGCGAAGGTCAATGTGTTGTGGACCGACGGCCTCGGCGTGATGAGCAGCGGCGCCACCGATGCCGACGGTTTGCTGCGTCTGAAACACGTCAGCCCGGAGCGTTCGTTCGTTATCGGCGAGGACGAAGAGGGCGGCGTGTTCGTCTCGGAAAACTTCTACTACGACAGCGAAATCTACGACACCAAACTCTACGCCTTCACCGACCGGCCGCTGTATCGTCCGGGCGATTGGGTGTCGCTGAAAATCGTCGGTCGCGAGTTCAAGAATGCACGGGACTCGGTGTTGCCGGGTGCGGCGGATGTCAGCGTCAGCGTGCTCGATGCCACGGGTACCGAGCTGCAGACCCTCGACCTGAAACTGGATTCCAAGGCTGGAACCCAAGGCCGCTTCCAGTTGCCGGACAACGCCGTCGCCGGCGGCTACGAGATCCGTTTCAACTACAAGGATCAGGCCTACAGCAGTGCCTTCCGTGTGGCTGAGTACATCAAACCGCACTTCGAAATTTCGCTGAATCTGGCCAAGCAGGACTACCGCACCGGCGAGCCGGTGAAAGGCAGTCTGGTGTTGCTCTATCCGGATGGTAAACCGGTGGCCAACGCCAAATTGAACCTGAGCCTGCGCGCCCAGCAACTGTCGATGGTCGACAACGAGCTGCAATACCTCGGGCAATTCCCGGTGGAGCTGACCAGTACCGAACTGACCACCGACAGCAAGGGCAACGCGACCCTCGACCTTCCGGCCGCCGACAAGCCGAGCCGCTACATGCTCACGGTGTTTGCCAGCGACGGCGCGGCGTATCGGGTCAAGACCACCAAGGAAATCCTGATCGATCGTGGCGCGGCAACTTTTCGCCTGAGTGCGCCGCAGCGTTTCAGCGCGGTCGGTGACAAGGTCGCCTTCAGCTATGCCAACGAGGGGGGTACCGAACAAAGCAAAGCGGTGACGCCGAGCAGCTACGCCTGGGTACGCCTGGAAGACCAAAGCAGCGGTGAAGGCAAACTCGCTGCAGCTGACAAAGGTTTCAGCCTCGCTTTCGAGCGTCCGGGCACTTACAACCTGACGCTCAAGGATCAACACGGTCGCGTCCTCGGCGCCACCGGCCATTCGGTCACTGGCGACGGTGTCAAAGCGGTGCCGGGCACGGTGGAAATCGTCCTCGACAAGCCCGAGTACAAGGCCGGCGAAGAAGCGCTGGCGCTGATCACCTTTCCCGAACCGGTCACCGATGCATTGCTGTCGCTGGAGCGCGACAAGGTCGAAGCCACCGCGCTGCTGGCCAAGGGCGGTGACTGGCTGAAGCTGGAAAAACTCAGCGACACCCAATACCGCGCGCGCATTGCGGTGAAGGACAACTTCGCCCCTAACCTGACCTTCTCCGTGCTCTACACCAAGGGCGGTCAGTACAGCTTCCAGAATGCCGGGATCAAAGTGGTCGCGCCGCAAATCGACGTGGCGATCAGCACCGACAAAGCTGTGTACCTGCCGGGCGATACGGTCACGGTCGACCTGACCACGCAGTTCGCCGGCAAAGCCGTCCCGGCACACTTGACGGTCAGCGTGGTCGACGAAATGGTCTACGCGCTGCAACCAGAAGTCGCGCCCACCATCGATCAGTTCTTCTACCACCCACGGCGCAACAATGTGCGCACCAGCGCCAGCCTGTCGTTCATCAGCTACGACGTGGCGTTGCCGGGCAGCCCCGGCGCACCGGGCAAGGCCAACCGCAGCGAACGCGGCGTGAAAGTGCTGGAACGTCCACGCCGTGAAGACGTTGACACCGCGGCATGGCAGCCGGAGCTATTGACCGGCACCGACGGCAAAACCCGTTTCACCTTCAAGATGCCGGACTCGCTGACCCGCTGGCGCATCACTGCCCGCGCCATCGCCGATGACGGTCAGGTCGGGCAGAAGAAGCAGTTTGTCCGTTCGGAAAAACCGCTGTACCTGAAGTGGAGCGGGCCGAGCAGATTCCGCAAGGGCGATCAGCCGCAACTGGGTGTGTTTGCGTTCAGTCAGGCAGAGAAACCGGTCAAGGCTGAACTGGTCACGCACTATGCCGGCGCCGAACAGCGCTTGCCGGTGACCCTGAACAGCGGCATCAATTATGTGCCGCTGCCGGCGTTTGCCTTGGCCTCGGGTGAGTGGATGGCGGAGCTGGTGCAGGACGGCAAAGTCGCCGATGCGCTGGCTGTGCGCTTGAGTGCAACCGGTGAAGGCTGGCAAGTCACGCAGGCGCAAAGCCTCGATGTGGTCAGCGGTGACACTCCGTTGAGTTTGCCCGCTGATGCCACGGATATTCGTCTGCGTCTGGATGACAGTCCACAAGCGCTGTTCCGTTCGGCCCTCGACGATCTGCTCAGCTACCCGTACGGTGGCGTCGAGCAGACGGCCAGTCGCTTGCTACCGCTAAGCATCGCTTATCCATCGCTGGCCTCGAACCCGCAGACTCGCGATCGCTTGCGTCTGATCATGCAGAACAGCCGCCTGCGTCTGGTGCAAATGGCCGGGCCGTCGGCGAGCTTCACTTGGTGGGGCTACGACGGCGAGCCGGATGCATTCCTCACCGCCTATGCCTATTACGCCGACTGGAATGCCAGCCGCGTACTCGACCTGACCCTGCCGCCGGAGCACTGGCAGCGGGTGCTGGAGGTTTACGCCAAGCAGGCACCGAACACGCCGTTGTTGCAACGCGCGTTGATTCTGTCGTTCGCCAGGCAGATGCAGTTGCCGGTGACCACGCTGCTCAGCGGTTTGATCGACGATCTGGCCAGGGCGGGTGAAGGCCGTGCCGAAACCTTGCTCGACGACGGCGAGGACAGTCTGGTGATGAGCGATCCGGATTCGGCGCTGGGTCTGGCAGCGGCGCGGGTGCTCGCCGCATCGTTGGCCACGCAGTCGAAAGTCGCTTTGCCGGAGGCGTTCAATCGTCAACTGGGCGCGGCGCAACAACGTCTGGCGACCAGTTCGCAGCCTTTTGTAGAAGCACTGAACCTGTCACTGCAGCCGTTCGATCAAGCTCGCGCGACGGCGTTGCTGCAACGCTTGCTGCCACAGCAATCGACGCTGGAACGTGCACTGGCGCTGACCTGGCTGCAACGCAGCATCGCCCAGGCGTCACCGACCATCGCGTTGATGCCCGGTGAAGGCTGGAAGAAAAACTACGGCGCCAGCGGCGAGATGTACTGGACATGGCAAGGCGCGACGCCGCTGCCGAGTGTGCTGAGCGTGTCCGGCACGCAAGAGCGGCCGTTGCGTGCCGCGCTGAGCTTCCAGACTCAGCAGCCGCAGGTCGATCCGATGGCCGTGACCATCACCCGGCGCCTGTCACGACTGGTGCCGGGCGACGAAGCGTTCACCTTCAAACTTGAGCCGGTCGGCACGAAGCCTCTGTCCAGCGACAGCCTCTATCTGGACGAGGTGATTCTCACCAGTAAAGCGCCGAAACCGCTGCGCTACGGCATGCTTGAAGTGCCGCTGCCACCGGGCGCCGATGTCGAACGCACCACGTGGGGCATCAAGTTGCAGGGCAAGGACGGCACCGAACCGACCGCGCTGGAGAAGGCGCGTTTCGAGCCAGGTCAGTTGGCTTATGCGGTGCCGGTCGATGCATTGAGTGGCGAGTTGCGCCTGCGTCATCTGGTGCGCTTCTCGCAGAAGGGCCAGTTCAACCTGCCGCCGGTACGCTTCAAGCAAGTCTATGCGCCGCAGCATCAGGCCCAGGAAGAGAAAACCGCCCTCGGTCAGGTCACGGTCAACTGACATGATTCGGCCGCTGCTGTGGCTGCTGATGTGTGTGATGCCTGCGCTGGCAACGGCGCAGGACGAGCCGTTGCGCGTGGCGTACAAGGGCGAGTTGTTGTCGTTGAGTCAGACGCAACTGATCAAGCGCGAACCGTTGCCGTCATCGCTGGATGCGCCGCTGGGCAGTCTGTGGAAATTGTTCGTCTACGCGTGGCTGGTGGACACCGGCGCGCGGGAACCAGCGTATGAATGTCGCGGGCAGTTGAAGGAAGAGGTTTATTGCTGTGCGGCGGGCGGCAGGATCGAGCGGGACCAGGCGCTGGTGAAATCCTGCGGATTGTATTTCGAACCCGCACGGTTGGGCATTGCAGCGGCGGATTGGCGTGAGTATTGGCAGGCTCGGCAGGCGCCGTCGTGGTTGCTCGACTTGCCAGCGATGCAACCGGCGCAGCGGGTTTCCGTGGCTGAATTGCTGAAAGTTCTGGCCGCTTTGCCTGCTCAGGATCAGATGCGCCGGGTGTTGCTCGATGTCGTGCTGAACGCGGCGGACGGCAATGTCGTCGGCGAGTTGGGCGGGCGTTTGCGGGTGAAAACCTGGAGCTGGCTCGGCGACCAGGATGCGCAATCGCGACAAGGCGGATTCGCTGGCTGGACCACCGATGGTGCACCGGTCTGGGCGGGCGGGCGCGGCACCAGTCAGTTGGTCCTGCGTCACTACGGCCGAGCGTTGGCCAGCGTATTGCCGACGGCTTGGCCGGTGGACGCAGGCCGTTGTGTGGAAGTCGGGCTGTTCTCGAAATATCCGCTTTCCAAGGTTCTGTCCGGAGATCGTGTTGCCACGTCCGGACCAATGCGCGGCGACTATCGCGTCGAATTTGCCAATGGCAACGCACTGGATATCCACAGCGACGGCGAACTGTTTCTGCTCAATGACAAACTCGTCGCAAGGCTTGATCGCGAAGAATATGTCGCCCGTGTCCTTGAGCGCGAAGCCAGACCTGAACCTGCCGAAGCCGCCAAGGCGCTGGCCGTAGCAATCCGCACTTATCTGCTGCAAAACGCCTCGCGCAACGGTGATTGCCTGAGCATCGACGACAGCAGCAATCGCCAGCGCGTCGCCCCGCGTCCAGCCTCTGCCGAATCACGCAACATCGCGGCGTGGACGGCGGATCTGGTACTGGCCGGCAGCACCGTCACCTATCACTCCGACCAGCCCGGCCCGGACAAGCTCGCCTGGCAGCAAGCCGTCGAGCAAGCGAACGCCGGCCAGCGCTACGACGCGATTCTGCTGCACGCCTATCCACGCGCCAGTCTCAGCCGCTGGGACAACCCGGTCGCCTCCTGCGAAGCATTACCCGCCGCGCAAAACTGGCTGCAAAAGCAGCGACGCGGCTGGCGTCCGAGGCTCGAAAGCGAAACCGGCTACAGCGAAGTCAGCACGTTTGCCGTATGCAAACTCGCCTTCGGCCGGCCCTTCGTCGACCGCGAACGCCAACGCATTTACGTGCGCGGCGTGCTGACCCTGCAGGATCGCCTCGACCTGACCCACGAATATCTGCACCTGGCTTTCGAAGCACACCCCAACGGCCAGGACGAAACCTACATCGAAGGGCTCGCCCGTCACCTTTTGCTGGAATAGACCATGACACTTCGTTATCCACAGGTCTTGCTGCTGCTCTGTGCCCTCAACGCACTGCCGCAGGCCTACGCCGCCGATGGCGTGAAACTCGACACCCCGGTCGGCGGCTGGCGCAGCGGCGCACCGGAAGGCGATGGCGAAAGCTTCCGCCAGACCGTCAACTATCCGGCCTCATCGGTCAACACACCGCTTGGCCAGGCCAACACCGCCAGAATCAACGGCCAGATCAAAGCCGTGCCGAAGAACAATGAACCCGGGCGCCTGATCGTCAACGGCGTCAGCATGCCACTGAAAATCGACCCAACCGGCGGCTTCGACCGCCCATTCTCCTTCCCCAACGGCAGCAACAGCGTCGAAGTGCGCAGCGCCGACGGCCAGCAACGTCACCGCACGCAATTCCTCAACGCCCGCGGCGGTGCCACCCCGGCGAAACTGCGCGTACTGCTGGCCTGGGACAGCGACGGCACCGACCTCGACCTGCACCTGATCACCCCCGATGGCGCCCACATCTGGTACGGCAATCGCACTGCCGCCAACGGCGCCGCCCTCGACGTCGACGTCACCACCGGCTACGGCCCGGAAATCGCCGCCATGCCCGCGCCGATCAAGGGCCAGTATCTGGTGTATGTGAATTATTACGGCGGCGGGGATCGCGGGGATGACGAGGGCGGGGATGAAGCGGTGCAGGCGCTGACGACCGCGCAGGTGACGGTGATTACTGAAGAAGGCACGCCGAGCGAGAAGATGGAAACGTTTGTAGTGCCGATGCGGACGGCGGGGGAGTTGACGTTGGTGAAGTCGTTTAGTTATCCGTAAGGGGCATTTGTCAAACAAGTTGTTGGACAAATTCAGCAACTGTAGCTGGGCGCTCAAACAGCTTACAGATCAGCCAGACTGACCTGCATTCGCTGAGGAGCGGCGAGGCGCTCGTGAACGATGGCGGCAAGTTCGTCATCTTCTTCAGCGGCCAACTTATCTTCGGCAGGCGGCTCGCCTCGTTCGGCGGCGCGCTCCAGCGCTTCCTCAATGGGGAATGAGGTTTTGGGCATTTGGTGTTTCCTGCGATATTTGGCGGGGCGGTAACCAGTGCATTGGGCGCTATACAAGCTGGAAATGCAATTTCAGTAATGGATATGATTTGCTGCAGACATTAAAAAGCCGGCTTGTGGCCGGCGTTGTTATCGATTTTTTGCCTTGTTTTGCTGGGCTTTGGCGTTGTGATCAGTTTTGTCCCCCCATTTATCCCCCCAGTCGCCCCGCGCGCATAACCTCTCAGACGCTTCGTCGTTCGGGGCGTATTGCATTCACGTTACAGATGTTCGCCTGCGTGGCCGATCAATAGCTTGCCCTGAAAAGTAACATGTGCCCTTGGATAAAAGTAAATGCGGTGGAAATAGAAAGTGTTATCACCTGGTACATCGGACTGAGTTAGTTTCATATGTGGTTCACAAAGTACCGCCTCTAAACGATCACTATCAGCTTTGAAAGAAAAAGTAAGAGCTGGCTTTCGATCTCCATTGCCTTCCTGTGTCGTAGAAACGTTACTCTGAGCTGAGAAAGCCCTGAGATATTGGGTAAGGTCTCCGCCGTCCCATTGCCAATGGTCGTTTAAGGCAGACAAACAATGCACCAGCGTTCTCGAATAGCGCTTATAGCCCCCGTCAAAAGTGTTGATACAATTGGGGAAGGCATCGCTAAATATGAGTCGTGGAAATGCCGCTCGAAAATCGTTGCAGAAAGCAGGAGGTTCTTGAGGTTCCGTAGCTAGGAATTTCCGCACAAGATTGTACCAGTCCCCGTAACTTTCTAGCGTATTGGCCTGAGCGTTGCTAAAGGGACCAAGGCTTCCCTGTATAGTTGCTTGAGCTAGAACTACTGAAGTCGATTGCCGCGCCTGATCAAGGGCGAGCTGAAGGAGTTTGATGTTGTCACGGGAAAGAATGCTTCCATGATTTTCATAAAGAAGTTGCCAAACTAGCAGCCCAGGCTGGATTTCGGCTTCGTATACTTCTTCCTCTTTGAAGATGGGCTCCCCGGTACTCGATATGTACTGATGGAGATCGAGAAGGCGTTCAATGCATTCTGTAAATTCATCTATAGGCAAAACACAAGGGTTTGCGTAATGGCTTGCACAGTGAAAGACGATACGAGGCATTATACTTACTCTGGCTTTGATCGTTTGGCCCGACGTGCTTTCATAAGCTCAGTTAGATCTTGACCTTGCTGGTCAAAAAAGCCAATTGGCCATGCACTGAGTTCCGCCAATGCATCTACAGAAATCTTGTCAATTCGGGGCTGAGTACTTCCGTCTTCTGAAGAGAAGAAAAACAAGGCTACTTCATTGTGATCGATACCACCATTGATAGCGGCGAGGCGAACACCGTTGATCACATTCTCGGAGTGAGTTTCAACAATAACCTGTACTCCAGCACTTGCGACATACGCTAAAAACTGACCAACCGCAGATTGTGCCGCAGGATGTAAGTGCGCCTCCGGGTTTTCCACAATCAACATCGAGCCCGCAGGAGCCAGTAGCCCGCTGACTATTACCGGCAGCACGTAACTAATACCGAACCCAGTATTGGTCGGTGATAGGGGGGCTCCGGGTGTACCGGCTTTCTCAATGCTCAAGCGCACTCGATTGATCTCTGGATAGCTCTGAGTTATCAAGCGAACATTCGGCACCAAAAGCCTCATCCAACCTTCAAGTTGAATCTTGAATAGATCGGAGCCTTCGACGATACAAAGATGCTCATGAACTGAAAGATTTTCAGCGCGCGCGATGGCGTCGGCCGTGTGCTCACCAGCCATTCCGGTGTTGATGAAGTGTTCAGCAGAGACCTCACCGAGGTCGCGAGGTCCATTGCGCTCCGCTACAAGGTAGTGAAACTCGCCAGAGAACACTGGGAGGCTACCGCCCCTATTAAGCATCGCGTTTGAGTTTGAACCCGGGTGATGGCCGGTAAGCGTAACAGAAGCCGCGATGTCAGCGATGAATGTTACGGATACTGATTGCTCCGGAACATCCGCTGACTGCACTCCGATTTCAATTGTGTTGGACTCAAGTTCCGCATTTGTAAGGGTTAGCGTATTTCCTAATGCCAGCCTATAGGGGCCATTTAAGCGGACGGGAAACTCCGCCGAGTTCCCAGTTTCCAAAGCTCCGAGATCATCAAGCACACGCAGTTGATCAGCGGCTTGTCTCAGGAGTAGCAGGGACTGGATCATACTGGATTTTCCAACCCCGTTTCCACCGCTTACAATAGTGATAGGTTTTAACGGAAGTGTTACGTCTTTAAAGCACTTGAAGTTACGTATGTTGAGCTCGCCGATCATAGGAGGTACTCATCGCAAATATTTTGGACTGCGGAGAAACTGTATGACAGACGTTTCCGGTCATTCGTGCCTGAAGTTACGGAGTCAAAGAAAGTCGAATCAGATTGAAGTGTGTCAGCTAGGTAAATAGCAAATTGGCCGGGTGCTACAGCTTTTACTTGAGCTTCAGAGTACCCAGTTAAAACAGTCGACCAAGTTGTGAATAGAGCGTTATTGATTAATCGCCGTCGAGCACCTTTGATAAGATCCTCAGGAAGGCATTTTCGGAACGCAAATGATCCAAACAGGTAAGCCGCACTCTGCATTGATGTCAGAAAATCGCTAGTGACTTTCTGAAGAAGTTCGGTGGATGCGTTATTTAGCAGATCTACTGCTTGGTCCAGGAAGCGATCCATATTGCCCTGATAGTCCCCAAGGGCCTCTAGTTGGGAGAGGCGAAATGCGAGAGAGCGTAGTACTAGCTCTTGATCTTGCATACGGACACTGCCAACACTTCCGCAAGTTGCTTTTAAGAACTCACTTGATTTGGAAAGCTGTCCAATCAGGCTTCTAGTGCTGGCGGATGACATGCAGTTGCGAATTTCTTGCGCGTTAAGCGGTCGACCACCTTGGTTGATTCTCTTAAATATGTCGAACTTTACATCGGCAGGTGTTTGGGGGTCGATGATGTTCATCATGATTTGTGTTTGGATTATCCTCTTCCGGTATCGTTGGTCGATACATTCGTCAGGAGAGTCGTGCCGAAATACTTTTCCCTCCTCATCCTTAAGGTATTCTAAATTTTTGAGGCGAAACTTGTTATCTAGGAATTGGCGAATGACCGTTAAGCGTTGTAATCCGTCTACCACATGAAGGCGTCCAGTTTTATCTTGAGCCATATAGAAGACGGGTAAAGGTATTCGCAACATAATGGACTCAATGAGCCTAGACCGAGCTCCAATATCCGTCCAAACGAATTGACGCTGGAAGTCTGGCGACAAATTTATATCGCCGTCTTTTATCATTTCGTACACTAGGCTGATGTTGAACGGCTTTGTGTCAACGCGAATGGTTTCAGGGTCATAAGGGAAAGTATTTATCTCGGCCTGCTCTTCAGCGCCCGGTTCTGAGAACTCCACTCCCCCTGCTTCCTGGAGAGCCACGTCGGAAAAGACTGCAAGGAACTGTTCCGTTATTTCCTCGCTTGTTGAGGTGACTGGGGCGGAGGCTGAAGCCTCAATCTGGCCGTCAGTATTCTGAACAACCGAAACCTCTGGCGCTCCAGGAGCAGATCGCCAAACGATCGAACCTCCAGAGTCGTCATCTTCTTTAACCAGCAGGACTGAAATCTGTCCGCCATTTTCAGTTCGCAGCTTTAGCAGCAAAATGTTACTCCAAGGCTTAGCTATCCAAACCCATTTTAGATTAAACACGAGGGGGTCGCGAGTCGCGGCCGGAGCCTGATGTATTACGGTATTTTTTAGACCGAAGCATGCATTAGGTACAAACCGCATGCATCAGTGCTTTAGATTGTGAGCTGAGCATCTGCTTGGCCAGTTTGCAAGTCCTAAACGCAGGCCGCCGACCCAGTGATGCTCAGTGGGTGGTTGCTCTCAGCGGCAATAGGTCACCAAATCAAGGAGTGAGAAAGTATGAGCGACTATTTTAGTGATCGAGAAAATGGGCCAGTACCCCGTGTAGATCAGAGTATTTCGCCCGTGGTCTGGGCGGGTGTTGTAGCTCTGGTCCACTCGCTGGTCCGTAGGGGGGCGTTTGCCGTGCGATTCCCCGAGCTATGCCCAGACGGAAATATGCCTTGTGGTGTCGATGAAAATGCGTTGGCTGCGAGCGTACGTGCTGAAATTCCTGGTTTTATATGGCCCTTGAAAATGTACCAGGACGCTGCGGATGGCTACTCTGACCCTGTCCCGTTTGCCCCGGATCCATTGATGGTTTTGGATTTCGTTGAGTTTGTCCATGCGAACGTCGCTATGCCGATAGTCCGTGAGCACCACAGCTACTATCGCCATAACCATTTCAGCTTTAACGAGGAAGAGGGGCAGGTAGAATTCGTTTCTGCTGTGAACAGGCTTTTCGCCCGCAATGGTGTTGCGTACGAATTGATGAGGAATGGGCATGTTAAGCGCGTGTTACCACCTGTAATTGGAGAGGCGATAGCACGCTTCTCGCTCAGAACTGGGGATCTGATTCTGGACAATATGCTTTCGGAGAGCTGCGCTAAATTTACCGATCCCAATCCGTTGATCCGTCGTGAAGGGCTCGAAAGGCTATGGGATGGTTGGGAAAGGCTCAAGTGTCTGGCGGATGCAGAAAACAAGAGAAAATCTATAGCTGTAATACTCAATCGGGCATCAAGTGAGACGGTATTTCGTGGGGTTCTTGAGGCCGAAGCTAAGGCATTAACCGATATCGGGAATAGCCACCTCATTCGGCACTCAGAACCCACACAGACGCCCGTCGTAGATACAGATCACGTTGATTATCTTTTTCATCGCATGTTCGCACTCATCCAACTGCTGATTCAGAAAAATCGCCCCGTATGAGCAGGGTCTAAGCAGCACATCACAAAAGATTGTTCCCAGCAATTCTAGCCTGACCAAGCGGTGAGCGTTCGCGAGTATCCGGCGAATACTCCGTTCTGAGGTCATAGCTCTGCGCCTTGGTACAAGGATCATGTGTTGGCAGTAGTGCGTAATACTTTTTCGGTTCTCACTAACCACGTGATCTTGGTGAGACCTACGTAAACGGCTATCCAGGTGCTGGCAATATCGGGGCCCAGCCGCCGCTAATAAATGTGGGAAGCGCGCTGTTCCAACGTTCGAGGAGATTGCTACAGATGCTGCATGCTTTCACACACAAAAAATCGTCACTTCATCGTCGATACTTGGCCAGAAAACAACGTGAACCAGGCGAAGATCGGGTGACCCAGGAGGATGAGGTCACCTCGAACGTTCTCGGAACACTTGAGTTTTTGCCGGAATCGTCTGTTGCAGTCTTTTGGAGTCACCTTGTAACTTTGCATGCCCCATCGTTCGATCTTCCCGTAGGTGACGCAACAAGCGTCTCGATGTGCTTCTGGCCTAGTCGGGGAAGACTCCAGCCCGACCTGCTCGTTGAGCTCAAGTGGGGCCGAGAGATTCGCCTGCTACTCGTCGAGATCAAGTGGCGATCAGAGCTGAGCGGAGAAGATCAGCTGCACAAGCAATGGCTCTCGTTCCTTTCTTCCGAGGAAAGGGCAGTGGCTCTACACATCTTCATCGGAATAGAAACGGCTGAGGGTATCAAAGCACAGTCACGCAAAGACGTCTGGCATGGGCGCCTTCTTCTGTTGTCCTGGATGCAGGTCATTAACACTGTCCACTTGATTCGTAACGCCGACTCGCCTCAGCTTCACTCCTGGGCCCGGCACGTTATATATTTTCTCCGGCTCGTCGGCATTGCCCCCTTCATGGGCTTCCAGCGATTCCCCCCGCCAGAACTGCCTGTTCACGGCGGGCCACTATTTTGGAAAGGCAGCCACGGAGTCATCAGGTTGCTTGCGCCGGATGTTCCAGAAATGGCAGATAAATCGATCTTTTTCCATACTGATGAATAGGGGAAATCCCAATGCTAGGCAGCAAAATTTCCGCATGCTTCGACTTCGTGGCGAAGGTGGGACAAGAAGTGGAAAACCTCTCTGACATCATCATGGAGGAGATTACGCGTGCGTTGACGAATACTCCGCTCGTTGAGAAGTATGGAATTTTGAAGTGGGATTTTGATTATCGTTATTGCGATAACGATTGGATCTGCACCGATGTTATCTGCGACGTGCCGCTTATCGTTAAGCCCAGGCGTAAACCAGAGATGTACCTAGGCTTCCAGATCAGCCTATTAGGGTCAGGGATGGACACCGGCGGTAACAGAGACCCGCTGGTACACGTTTTTTGCTGGCGAACGGGGCCCGCTTCCATGAAGGACAGTCCTATGGCGTTCCCGCTTGAGCCCGACGAGCAGGTACTTGAGGATGAGTCACTGTTCGTGTTCGGAAACAAGATTGGGACTCCTCGCTCCTGGGCATTTACGATTGCGCTGACTGATGTCAACACGATTGAGGATGTCAGAAAGAAGATCATCACCCCGATGCGGCTACTTCTGCTTGGGGCGACGGCACGAAAGGCTCTGACAGGTGATATAGGGGGCTTGATCTGCTATGAGGAAATTGCGGATAAGCCTGGGAATTACTCCATTTGTGTTGTTGAGACGTAAGCGCCCGCGCATCCCATTTGCGTAATTAAGCGGGTCTCCAGCGATGAGGCAACCGACTTAATCAGACGGGATGCCAAACCGCTTACCTCTTTTGTATCTAGGCTCGTCTTAGGTCGATAAATTGGACCTGAAGAACGTTCGCTTCTTAAGCTGGAATCAATAGCTCAGATTGAACTGTCGGTGATTTCAGAGAGCTGGAGGCGAGCTGTTCCCCATCAAGTACAGAAAGAATGCGCTGCGACAGCTTGCCCAAGGCATACCCAAGCAACGGAGGCACTGCATTACCAATCTGTTTTAACTGTTGCCACTCACTGCCAACAAAAACGAAGCCATCATGGAATGATTGTAGGCGTGCAGCCTCTCGGACTGTAATCCACCTGTTCGCGTGTGGATGGATCCACTCACTCATGTCTCGGTGCATCTGAGCCAGAATGGTGTGCGACGGTTGGTTTGGATGCAATCTCCTCCACTTTTCCGGCCGCTTACCGTCCCAAATTTCTTTGGGGAGGCTGTTCGCTTTCATTCCAGGCTTGAGCAAGGAAATAAGATTGGCTCTGCGAGCTTGAATTTCTTTGGTGTGGTGGTTGTGCAGCGCTGCTTTATTTTTACCTAATCCGCGTTTTTTCTTAAGCGCCTTGGAGTAGCGCGCGCCATCGTAGTCCAGTCTCATGTCTTTCATGAATTGTGATGGTTTAGCTGTTTTTGGGTATTCTAAAATTTCACCGCTATGGACGATTTCATCTGGCAAATCACCAATCGCTTCGCTAACGGTAACAACTTTATCAACTCGGTATCCGTCTAGCGTCGTCTCGCAAAAAGAATAAAGATCGAAAGGGAATTTATCTTCGTCGCGAGTACCGACAAATATCACCCGCTGCCTAGTTTGAGGTACGCCAAAATCGTCAGCTGAAAGCTGAAGCATCACTGAGTTGCTGTAACCAAGGCTCGCGAATTCTTCTAAAATTAAACGTTTGAAGTAGCCTTTGTTCATGAGCGCAAGATTGGGCACGTTCTCCATAAAGAAGACCCGTGGACGTAGGGTGTCAACGATTCGGGTGTATTGTTTATAGAGCTCATTTCGCTCGTCATCTAACTTTCTTTGGCCTATCTGGCTAAAGCCTTGGCAAGGAGGGCCCCCGAAAACGAGGTCAACCTGGCTCAGTCGGTAATCTTGAATGTGCGACGAGTCATCAGCTAAGAAACCGTGAACATCGCCTTCGAATAATGGCGTGCTCGGAAAATTGTGTCGATAGGTCTCACAGGCAAATTTATCGAGCTCTACCGCGACCTGAATTTTTGTGCCAGCGCTTTCTATACCCTCGCAGAAGCCGCCGCATCCTGAAAACAAGGAAACCGCCGTGGGCGTTAGGTTTGGCGCTACCACTGTCGTTGGTGCCGGCGTAACGGGGTGACTTTTAGGCATCTTCTCTACCGCGTAAATCAATCAATAGCCCACAGTAGCTGGATCAAACCTATCTGTACACCCTATGTGACTCATAGTCCGTGGTCTCTTAATCGACATGGCAGTAGCTTTCCGCCATGAATCTAGCGGACTACTTCGGTCTAGCCATCCGTCGGCACAGAGAACTTTTGCGCCTCAGCCAGGAAGAGCTAGCCAACAGAGCAAATATTGATCGCACCTACATCAGTGGCGTGGAGCGCGGCGCGCGCAATCCGACACTCCTCGTTATGCAAAAAATTGCGACGGCTCTTGGTAGTGACCTAGACGTGATTTTTGCTACCGCTCGCGAAATAGCGCACGCTAAGGAAAGCTGATGCCATACTCATTCGATCACGCTACGGTTTGCATAAACTGCCCTTTTGGAAAGTGTTTTGAAGACAGGCGTGTAAATACGGTTAGAGGGCGAGATACTAAATTTCGGTTTCGTCAGATGGCCGCAATGAACTGTACTTTCACAGATTTCATGCCAGGGTGTGATAATGACCCCGACCCGACGCGTTCATTTGGTGAGTATCTCAAACAGTTTACTAGGAATGCGACCCTAGCTGGTGAAGCACTATTTGGTAGTGACTTTGACGTTAAAACCTCAGCTATTGCAAAAGTGGAGGGGGACGTATTTGAACTGCTAGAGGCCGGTGCGTTCTGGAACGCAGCTGCTGCTTGGAACAACTTTATGGACTCAGGTGTTTGGGGGGCCACGAACTTCACAAAACCAACCCAGGCCGTTCCTACTCCCACTCGAAAAATTGCGGTTGTAAAACTCCCGCGAGGGTACGATGCAACTAAGCTGTTCCGCCCGGAGATTCGCAGTAGTATCTTGGCTCATGAGGCGGCTCTGAGCGCTCGAGGTTTGGCATTAGGGTTGTCTAGCCCAGATATAGTCGGCGTCCGCCTTCCGTTCCCACTCCCCCCAGAATTGTCATGTTTTACTGAACCTGCCGAAAGTTTAAGCGTGGTCAATTTAGTAAAGCTAGAGAATGCACATAAGCTTTTAGAGGGGAGGATTGAGTCGACAGGTTTCTTGTTTGCAGTCGCTGTAAAAAGAACCACTAGGAGTGATCGTTTATATCAGCCTCTCTTCGAAGCTAATGTACTAAAGTATTTAATTGAAGTAGTGCTAAAGGGTGCGGCCTTTAGGTTTTATGCTCACCTGAACTCGTTTGAAGGTGCGGATGTGGTTCGGCATTATAAAGCTGCATCTTTGATTTCGCTTGCAAGGGGAGGAACCCCTACTAAAGCGGTAGATGTACTTTACCTAGCGACATCGCCTCGCGACTCGGCGCAATCAATTCTTGATGATTTTCCGCTTTTTCACCTTTAGATATTAAGCGGTGCGATTCTGCGCTGGGGAGGCCTGTAGATATCCTTAGTCAGCCATAGCAATGAATCGAAGGTACTTGCTTTCTATTTTTGACGTTGATGAATCGGCGATTTTCCGAACGTTATCGTATATTTCTTAACGTCGAATAATCAGCTGAGGTCAGGCTCAGCTCCAAGGATCGAGGACGTTTAATGAGCTTTGAATGGAGTTATCCCGGCGCTCGCTGGTGGAAATTCGACTTCCATACCCATACTCCCGCATCCAAGGATACGGACGCTTGGCAGCGTGCGATGGGGACTGCTGATGAGCTGACGCCTGACCAGTGGCTTCTTAAATACATGTCGGCCGGTATCGACTGCGTTGCGGTCACTGATCACAACAGTGGGGCCTGGGTCGACAAGCTAAAGGCTGCTTACGCGAGCATGCGGGTCGATCCTCCTGACGGATTTCGCGAGCTACACCTGTTCCCAGGGGTAGAGCTTTCTGTTAACGGTGGTTTTCATCTGTTAGCAGTTTTTAATATCGATGCAACCAGCAGTGATATTGACTCTCTCTTAGGCAAGGTCGATTACAGCGGAACGAAGGGGGATAGTGATGGCGTAACCCGGCGTAGTGCAGCGGACGTAGTACAGGCGGTGCTAGACGCCGGCGCTCTACCAATTCCAGCGCATGCCGATGCTAGTAAGGGGTTACTCCAACTCAAGACAGAAGGCTCGACCCAGTCTGCTCTCGATCATCAAACGATAGAACTCCTACTGAGCAATCCTGGCGTGCTTGCTATGGAGGTGTTGACCCCCGCGACCCCCAAGCCCTCTGCATACACCCAAGCAAGATTGAACTGGGCTGAAGTGATTGGTTCTGACTGTCACACCTTCCGAGGGCCTGCTGTACCAGGCTCACGATATACTTGGATCAAGATGGCTAAGCCGTCGCTGGAAGGTCTGAGGTTGGCGCTGTTGGATGGCCAAGGTATTTCAGTTCGCCGAAGCGATGATATCGAACCCTTTTCACCATTTGATAGACCAGAACACTTTGTTGAAGCAATAGAAGTAGCCGATGCTCGTTTCATGGGGCGTAGCAATAAACCTATCAGATTAGAGTTTAACCCTTATTTCAATGCGATAGTTGGCGGTCGAGGCACGGGCAAGTCCACAGTGGTACATTCGCTGCGGCTTGCGTTTAGGAGGGAGCGTGAGCTTGATGCGAGCGGCGATCCTAGTGAAACGTTTACCCGCTTTAACAAAGTTGCCAAGAGTCGCAACGAGCTTGGAGGTTTGCTCGCAGCTACTAATATAAAAATTACACTTAGCCGTGATGGCATCCGCCATAATTTGTTGTGGCGACAAGATGGCCAAGGACAAAATGTCGAAGACTGGTTAGAGGGTGAATGGATAAACTCTGACAATCAAGCTGTTACAGAACAGCGTTTTCCCATAAAGCTATTCAGTCAGGGGCAAATTGCTGCGTTAGCTGGTGAAAGTCAGCAAACTTTGTTGAAGGTAATTGACGAGGCGGCCGAAACTGCTAGTGCTAAGGATTTACTAGAAAGTGCTGCTAGTGTTTTTTTCAGTACTTGTGCAAAATTGCGAGAGCTAAATGTCAGTCTAAAAGGACGTGATGCACTTAATCAGTCATTGCAAGATGTACAGCGTAAGTTGGCGCGCTTTGAGTCCAGTGGTCATGCGGAAATACTAAAGGCTTATCAACGAACCAGCCGACAATCTAGAGAGCTGGATAAGCAATTTGATAGTGTTGATGAACTGGCAGAAAATTTACGCGAGGTTGCCAGAGGACTATTTACGGATGATTTACCTGTTGGTGGGTTCGATCCGATCATTGATGCGGATGCGTTAGGCGTCGTTAGCGAATTGGCGGCATCCGTTATGCGCGCCCATACGCAGTTAGAGGCTATCGCTAGGCAATTGGATGATGATAATGGTGCTTTGAGAGAGCAACTTTTGCAGAGCGGATGGCAAGTAAGAGTTGAAAAAGCAAAAGAAGAATATGACGCGTTAAAAACAGATTTGCAGACTCAAGGCGTTAACGATCCGAGTGAGTACGGCCGTCTAGTACAGGAGCGTCAACGACTTGATGCAGAAGCTAGTCGCTTAAATGAGCTGAAAAAGCAGTTTGACGACTTGATGGCGCGTGCAAAGCTCCAGATGGATGAGGTATGGAGCGCGCGGCGTTCGGTTAGCGATAAACGAGCTCAGTTTTTGCAGGACACGCTAGCAGATAATCGTTTTGTTAGAATAAAACTGATTCCTTATAGTCGTGACCCCTTAGCCATGGATCGCTCGTTGCGCGATTTGCTTGGGGTGCCAGATAGGTTTAAAGATGATATTTATGCTGAGTCGCAAGGTGACTCAGCGGCTAAAGGTATTGTCGCTGATCTGCTGCTCGCTGCTCATCTCCTTGATACACCGATGACTCCAGCTACGCAGCAAATTGAAGATGCAGTTAGAAAAGTGCAAAACCGTTTGATCTCGGCTTGTCGTGGTAAGAATGAGTTTAGTGGCTGGTTTAATAAGTACCTAACAAGCGAGCTTGCAAAGCGGCCCGAGCTTATAAATCATATTTCATGCTGGTTTCCTGAGGATGGTTTGCAGGTTGAGTATAGTCGAAAAGGAAACGGGAAAGATTTCCAGTCGATTGGACAAGCATCGGCTGGTCAGAGAGCCGCAGCAATGCTCGCATTTTTGTTAGCTCATGGTGATGAACCATTGATTTTAGATCAGCCTGAAGACGATTTAGATAACCATTTGATTTATGAGTTAGTGGTACAACAAATTCGTGCTAACAAGCAGCGTCGACAATTGATTATTGTTACGCATAATCCGAACATTGTAGTAAATGGCGATGCCGAAATGATTCATGTGCTTGACTTTAATCATCAGTGTTTTGTTAGTCAGGCAGGATCACTGCAAGATAAAGCGATGCGAGAAGAAATCTGTAAAGTTATGGAAGGAGGAGAGGACGCATTTCAGCGGAGATATCTACGGTTGAGAAAAATTGGGTGATTGTTGTGGGTAATAACGCGTGGCTATCACGCGTTATTATCCATAAGCTATCGTCTCAGTGTTTTTTGGAGATTAAACTACTTGAAGTACTTTTTGTTTAATCCTAGAAGGATCATACTTTTGTCGTAGCATAATGGGATGCTTTGACAGCTCCCGCCAGCGTTCTTGACGTCTTGCTCTTTTACTACCGGAAGATATTTAGGTAAATCTTCATCTTCTATTTCTTTGTCGTCAATTGAGCAATTAAAGCTGGCAGTCGGCATGCAAACCACCTCGGGAAGAGCCTTAGCTGATTTGGTATCTTTAGGTGCGTCAGGGGCTGCGAGGTGTTTTCCGCCAAATCCTGGCCCTGTTCCACTCCTATACGACACTGGATTACCCTGAGTGTCCGCTCCCAAATACCAACCGAAAGTGTAGTGATAACTTACCGCTGGCGCATTTCCCGCAAAATTTCCCGAGTTTGAACAAACTGCCTGGTCATCACACATGGCGTTTTGCTGGCTGCTGATGCTCTCTACACGCTTCTGACCTTCCTTGTCCGTGTAGATGTTGCTAATTCGGACCGGGGTGTTTGGAACGCGGCAGTCCCATTCTTTCAACCCATAGTACTGATCTATCCGAATTAGAGAGCACGCTGCTACATCGTCTTGAGCTTGTACCGCGCTGCCAAGAATCATCAAAAAAGGGAGTAGGACAAGCGTTGAGCGTTTCATGGGGGCCTTCCTTGCAAAGTTAAAAATGAGCGAAGTCTTGATGCGCATCCGAGGGGGTTGCCTCGTCTCAGGGACTCGCTGGGGGCGAGGCTCATCCCAATACTACCAAAACGGTAGTATCGAGCGAAAGACAAGCAATCACGATGCCGTTTTAGTAAATGGATTGTGTGCATGTCAGTCTTGGGAAAGCGCATAAAGCAGGCGCGTGTGCAGGCAGGCTTATCACAGGAGCGATTGGGGTTGGATGCTGGCCTGGATGAGATGTCTGCGAGTACCCGCATGAACCGCTATGAGCTGGGAAAGCGGGTTCCAGCTCCTGACTTCGTCGAGCGTTTGAGCAAGGTGCTCAACGTACCGGCAGCATTTTTTTATGCCGTTGAGGATGATGAGGCGGAGTTGCTGGTCAAGTTTCATAAGCTTCATGCGTTGGGACGCGTGGAGCTAATGAGTCGGTTGGATGAGATGCTTGTCGCTGAGCCCTCAGATTGACATTGCAGGTACCGGGTCCCCGGCCTTTCTGGCTATAACTTCAAATATTACACATGAGACCACCACGCCGATCAGCAAGGGCCAAAAGCGCGCCAGGATGAACACAAGCAGAACTGCCAAGACACAGCTCGCCAGTATTCCGATGAACAGAAAAATTTGGCTGATAAAACGTATTAAATTCATTGCGAGTTCCTTCAGGCATAAAGCTGCTTGAGCGGCGACCGCTCAAGCAGTTGTGGTGGAAAGCAGCGTCAGGCTACCAATCGAAGAGCTGAGTCGAGGGCGCGTTGTTTGATTGTCGCACCCTGACCGAACCAGGCTGAATCTACACGGTACTCCGAGGTCCTGGCCCTGCGCTCGTGATCAACGTATTCAGTCACTGCGTTCAATAGACCCCATGCTGTGCCTCGGGCGGATTCCAGATCCGCCCCTCGGCCCTTTCCTTCGTACAGGCTTTGCACTTTTTCCATCGCTCGTTTATTTGGCAGCACTTCGGGGATGGGGTCCCCAGAGCCGGTGTCGCACAGTACTTCCATGAAAAAGCCCATAGCCTCATGCCACTGTACTTTGCGTGCGGCGAGCATGTTCATTCGATACATGAATTCGTCCCATTGCGAGACGGCGATGCCCAACTGTTTCTTCACTGTCTGTGGAACAAAACGTGTGCTGTGTGGGACCTTGATGGCGTGTGTGGCTCCATCCAATGCAACCGCCAGTGTGTTGTTGCAAACCACACGAATGCTGGTGGGCGTTGCCGTGGTGGCTAGTGTGCCGTCACAAGAGGTTGCCAGCAGCAGATAGCCGTTCACCTGATCGTTTCCTTTGAGTGTGGTCGCTTGGCCCGTTCTGGCGAGAGCCCAGAATTTGCGGCCTCCTTTCAATACACCTGCCGTTTCCAACTCATACCCTGATACCTCAGTGAGATCTCGGTAGAACTCCAGCACTTCCCCAGGCTGGACCACTTGATAACGACTAGAAACCACCGACAACGGAGATTTTGTGTCGGAACGGTAAAGGACTTTCTGTTCTGAAAAGGAGTGAATCGTGCTCAGGTGTCCGACGGCATCGGCTTTGAAATGTACGGGGCTTTCCTCGATCTGCCAGCTCATCCCGGCTTCTCTCTGCCATATCTCCAGAGGTTGCTTCGGCGAAAGACTGGAGCCCAAGCCGTGCCAAGGTGCTGCACCGCTGTACGCCATGTGTTCGATAAGGTGTGTCATGCAATGTCCTTAAAGTTATTGCCACAGCTCATCCTCCATACAGACTCATAGGGGGGACGGTGGCGTATTTTTTAACGGGAGGTGGAAACGTTATGGGGCTGGTGAGACTTAGGGCCCAGCCCGGATTTAACGGTGTCTGGCGAGGTTCAAGCAGCTTCGGCAGGCACTGGGAGATAGCGTGTTTTGAACGCTGTTATTTGCGTTGGTAAAGCTGGCAGCTTCCCTCGAAAGTGCGTGAAGGAAAGCTCCAGCGAACCCGGTGAATGGGCTGTTTCTGCTCAGCTTAGATTTCACGTCCTTTCCGTCAGCGATAGCCTGCAACGTGGCACCAGCCAGTGAAATAATTGAGAAAATTTTCCGAGAGGGTGTGTTCGAAGCTCTTGGATTTGGACTGCATGATGGGCAACTGTTTGGCATGCCTGTGCTCCTGTTGAATGGACAAATAGGTCTTGAGAGGCCTGCTCTTTGCAGGTTGGTTGCCGACGAGGATGCCCAAAAACTTGGACTCTCCTGTTCATGATGTGTGGCTGAGATTTTTTGCGTTGTTGCTTGGATCGGTTCTGGGCAACAACCGAGCTCTAGCATTGCAAGATGGGTTTTGAGCAACGCTGGGCCAGATCTGAAGCCATCGACCTCGTTGGCCGGTGGTGGGGAGGGGGGAGTTAGGGGGCAAGGATTTGCTGCCTCGTGATGATGGCTTCGTGTCTCATTTTTCCAATGGCCCAAATCGTGTATTTTTTTAATTCGAGAAGAGCACAACCACGCCTGTTGATGTGCCGGTAGAGTTTTCTCTCCGCAACGATACGAAGGTAGGCAAATGATGAGTTCAGATACCCCACCAACCGCCAGAATTTTGAGGCTCACACAGGTCCGCGAGCGTTTGGGGCTCTCACGTTCAACCATTTATGATCGGCTCAACAATCGCTCTCCTCGCTACGATGCTTCATTCCCTAAGCCCGTGAAAATAGGGATCTCTGCCGTAGGTTGGATCGAATCCTCGCTGAACGAATGGATAGGCAATCGCCCTAGCTGTTGACACCGTAAATCGAGTTGATCGAGGAGTTGGGTTTTGGCACTAACTCTTTAAGTTATAAATTTTTTAGCTATTAGTATTTACTAACAATTTCCCAGTCAAAGCGCCACCGCTATAGGCATAAGCCTTCAGGCGAGTTCTGGTTCATTTGTTATTGTTAATATGAATAAAAGAAATACGTCTATAAAACTAATCTTGATAGCAGCCGGAAGGAATGGGGTTGGCCATGTACTCAGAAAATGAAATGGCACTATTTGCATCTTGTTATAAGACGGCGGGGAGTAATGCGGGTGGGGGAGAATTAGCTGTTCGTGTGTTAGGTGATGAGTGGCATGTTGCAGATTATATTTGCACGATAGAAAAAGTGTTGAAAAAAATAATGTCGACTAAGAGTCCTTTGTTTTATGTGGTGCCGATTGGTCGGTCCGGTGGTCATAGATTGAAGATGAGTGAGCTCGGAGTTAAGTTCATTAATCTTCTACAGGCTGAACTTAAGTTGGTGTCTAGGAATTTCCCTTGCTATGAATTTAATCCGTATGTTTCTATCTTCTTTGATGTTGCCTACAAGCTTGAGCTTAATAACTTGGCTTGGGAGCTAAGGGGTAAGCTTGTACCAAACCTTACCTTGTCTGTGGCTACCCTAAATACAGCTATTGAAGAGCTTAGGCGCTTAGGTAAGATGGAAAGATTTAAGGCTAAATTAAGAAATTTCCGTCGTGTTGCGGATAAGAATTTTATTGAGGTTAAAAGATATATAAACGGGATGTTCTCAGTTTATTCGCGGCTTATGGTTGTTCGTCTTGATCTCGGATACAGTAGGACGCTAGCAGATATAGACATCGAAAAAGAAGTTGAGCACAGGAATGTAAGTAAAGATAGAGTGGAATTTTTTAAGGCTTTAAATAAGTTAGCAAAAGATAAGATGGTCGGTTTTGTTTGGAAATTAGAGTATGGCCTGGATAAATTTTATCACTACCATTTGATGTTGTTTTTCGACGGTTCTCAGGTCCAAGAAGATGTCATGTGGGCCAAGCGGGCAGGAGAGATCTGGGTCGGCGAGGTTACAAACGGTGATGGTGTTTACTTTAATTGTAATAGTAAGAAATATCTTTACAGAGACTGCGGAATTGGAATTGTAGAGCATCATGATCAAAAAAAGCGCGAAAACTTAATGCTGGCCGCCTCTTACTTAACGAAGCCCGACTATTATTTGCGAATGGTTCACCCGGGAAAATCTCGAGCACTCGGTAAGGGGTTAGCGCCTAAAATACCAGCTAAGAAGATGGGAAGGCCCAGGTCACTGGTTCAAGCCTCATAAAAAACAACTCAAGCCTAGCACTGGCTTGAGTTGTTTTTTATGAGGTGAAGATCAAGATTTAAATCCAAACTCTTTGAATATATCATCATGGATAATCCACTTTCTTATGGTTTTTCCAGCATTGTCCCCTGAAAGGATGAACTCTTTATTTGATTGAAGCTCTTTCATGATGGAGTTAACGGCATCTGTTGCTGTAATCCAGTTGCTCGTTGATCGTTTAGCCGTTAAGAGTTTCTTGATTAGCAGCTTTACAGCGTCATAACGTTTAGCTGCTTTTATTCCGCCAGTTGAGTTGCTTGTTTTCTTTGATTGGTTTTTTTCTTGTCGGATTGTAGCCATCTCTTTTTCTGCGAGTGTCCCGCTTAGAAATAAGGCCTCGGCAACGTAAGACCAAGCCTTTTCCGTTTCTCCCTCTTCCACAGCTAGGGTCGCCATTATGGTCAGCGTAAGCGAGGCGTAATAAAAGTACTCATAAGAATTTCTCGCGAGCCCTAACGTATGTTTCACCCAAAGAACTTCGATATTGTTGGTGAGCTCGGAATTTATTCTTATGTCATTTTCTATTTCTTTTTTGAGTCGGTTGAAATTGGTTTTCTTGTCGATGAGCTTGGTACTCTCATCAAGTAACTGGAAGTTCTTTTCAATTGCGTCTCGTGGAGTTCGGTGGGCTAGTGCTTGATAAAATTCTTCAGTTACGCCTAGCCCCGTTGTTTCATTCTTTTTAGGCTCCGGCGCGGCTACTTTTTTGTCAATGGTAGGCATCTAAAGTCCTGGTTTTTTGACCGCATAGTTAGTTTTAATTGCTGTTTGCTAAAGTTTTTTATTCCGCTGGGGCGCTGGTTTTGCTTCCCATAAAGCTTGCCCAGTCGGTCATCAATGCTCTGCGTTTGTCTAGAAAATCTGAGCGAGAGTACGCCCCTTCAGTTTGATCACGTTCATCATGCGCCAGAGCCATCTCGCAAACCTCCCGTGGGTAGTGAGTGCATTCACCGGCCCAGTCTCTAAATGAGGATCGAAAGCCGTGTCGGGTGATGTGTTCGTACCCCATGCCATGCAGGAGCGTCCGTACTGCGTTTGCGTGCATGACTCCTGTCTTGCCCTGGCCTGGAAATAGAAAGGCGCTTCCCTCATCTCGTGGAATGCTCTTCACCAGCTTTACGACTTCCTCGGCAAGCGGAATTACGAAAGCTACCCGCATCTTCATTCGCTCACCTGGCAGCGACCAAGTCCCAGCTTTTAGATCAAACTCATCCCAGCGAGCGAACCTGACCATGTGGGCGCGTGCGCTGGTCATGATCAACAGTTGAGCGGCCTGAGACGGAGGTGTCGAGTTTGTCCTGAGCTTTAACATCAACTCAGGCACTTCCTGCCAGCGCAAGGCTTCAAAGTGCTCACGCTTCCGAGCCTTCCTCTTTTCAGAACGGCTCAGCAGGTTGTCTAAGTGCCCGCGCCAGCGAGCAGGGTTCTCACCCTGTCGGAGGTTGCGTGCTTTGGCTGCATCCAGAACTTGCTCAATCTGGCCGCGTACCTCGTCAGCGGTTCTGGTCTTGGTTGCCCAAATGGGTTGTAACACCTTGAGCACTTCGGGAGTACCGATGTCTTCGGCTGACAGCTTGCCTATGTGATCAAACGCATACAGCTCCAGCTTCCGCAGCCAACCTTTACGCCACTTCTCCGACCACGCGGCGCCATGAGCATCACGGTATTCCGTTGCGAGCGTCTCGAACTTCAGTTGCTTGGCTTCGCTTGCACGCTGGGCTTCCCGTTGAGCTGCTCGCTCTATGTCTCTGGCTGCCAAGGGATCGATGCCATCACTCAGTTGGCTGCGTTTAGCACTCGCATCTTGCCTGGCCTTCTTGAGGCTCACCTCAGGGAATGAGCCCAAGCCCATCTCTCTACGACGACCTGCCAGTTGGAAGCGAAGTGTCCAGGATTTACTTCCGCTAGGTTTGACTTCCAACCGTAGGCCATCACCATCTTCATAGGTGCCAGGTTCGGTCAGGTTTTCGACTTGTTTCGGATTCAGCTTAGCCATTAGATTTCCCCTGCCGTCCCTTTTGTCCCCCCACCTGTCCCCCCACTTCATCGTTGGATGAGGTCAAATGGCGTTGAACACCATCGGACAGGGGAATGCCTGAAAGCCCCGGAATAGCTAAGCTATCAGGAAGATTCTTGGATGGGATAGGATTATTTCGGACAATTAAAAAGCCGGCTTGTGGCCGGCTTCTCGGGGACTGGCTTGGTTTATTTTTGGTAAACCGCGCCAGCCTTCAAAACGTACATCCGGATCTGCGTCCGGCTGTGGGACTTGGTCAGACGTTGGTCTGCTGCGTCGGGCGTCATCCGAGCCGCTGGGCGGGTCGATGCGCGAATGTGGGGCGCAGGATACTGAGTTTTGCTTTGGATTCCCAGCCTCAAGTGCGGCTTAGAGCGACTGAAGCGGTACAAACTCGGGATTTGTACCGGTTGTCAGGGCCTCTTCGCGAGCAGGCTCGCTCCCACAGGTTCTGCGCAAGGCTTGATATCAGCGCACGCATCACAGAAACGGCACCACCGGCCTGCGCTTGCCCAGTGTCGACCACCAGAACACCCAGCCAAGGATGTGAATCCGCTGCTCATCGATCTGCGCCGGCCGGAATACCTCGTCGGGGTATTCGGCGCTGTTGTGGCTGCGCATGCGCAGGCCGTTGCCGGGCATGCGGTGCAGGTATTTGATGCGCAGCATGCCGTCGTGTTCGATGGCGTAGATTTCCCCGTCGACGACCTGGGTCAGGCCGCGGTCGATGGCGACGATGGAGCCGTCTTCGATGCGTTCGGCCATGCTGTTGCCGATCATGTGCGCGCAGATGGCGTTGGCGTGCTGGATGTCGAGTTGATCGAGGTGGGCGCGGGGCAGGCGCAGGGATTGGTCGGGGTCTAGGATGACGTGGGTTTTGCCGTCGCCATTGGCGATCGGAGTTTCCTTGAAAAACGCCAGGTCGATGTCGCTGGGATTGATGACGGTGTAGACGCCGCAGATCGACTGGGCATCGAACGTGTCGCCATTGCTGGCGGGCGGGTGCAGGCGTGGGACCTCCTTGACGCCTTCCCCGGTTTTCAGCCATTCACTATTGACCGACAACAGGCGTGAGACTTCTTCCATGCGATACGCCGGGACGCCCCGGGTGTACCAGTTATGAACGTTTTGGGCTTCCGTGCCCCAGAACCTTGCGAAATCCGTGGTGCTGATGTTCGCTGCTTCCAGGAGTGCCTTGAATCGTGGACCGCTAGTGTTCTTTCTCATAAACACGGAGTCTACGGCCGGACTAGAGCGGTTTGAATAAACCGGGCGTTCAAAAAAAGCCTGTATTTTGCGACGGGATGTAAGACGCGCTTGTGGGAAATTAAACAGATTAAAACTGCATGTAGGAATTTAAACGGTTTGTTTAATCGGGCTTTTTCAAGAGCCCCTCACCCCAGCCCTCTCCCGGAGGGAGAGGGGGCCGACCAGAGCGTATTTCGAGTTACATCGACTTGAAGAACCGAGTCGATTATGCAGACGCCGATAACAAAAAACCCCGGAAGTCCGGGGTTTTTTTCAAGCTTCACGCAAAGCGCAATGACTTAGCCCTTGTAGGCGGCAACCGACTTGGTGATCGCTTCGCGGGCGGCGTCTGCGCCGGCCCAGCCTTCGATCTTGACCCACTTGCCTTTCTCGAGATCCTTGTAGTTCGCGAAGAAGTGCTCGATCTGCTGGATCAGCAGGGGTGGCAGGTCGGTGTATTCCTTCACGTCGACGTACAGCTGCGACAGCTTGTCGTGTGGCACTGCGATGACTTTGGCATCGCCGCCGCCGTCGTCGGTCATGTTCAGGATGCCGACCGGACGGGCGCGGATGACCGAGCCTGGCGCTACCGGGTAAGGAGTCACAACCAGCACGTCGAGGGGATCACCGTCGTCAGCCAGGGTGTTCGGGATGTAACCGTAGTTGGCCGGGTAGAACATTGGGGTGGCCATGAAACGGTCAACGAACAGGCAATCGCTGTCTTTGTCGATTTCGTACTTGATCGGCGCGTGGTTGGCCGGGATCTCGATCGCGACGTAGATGTCGTTCGGCAGGTCTTTGCCAGCCGGAATCTTGCTGTAGCTCATTGGGCGTTGCCCCCGTAGTTGACCAAAAACACTTGGCCGGATTGACCAAAAAGTGGCGGCGATTATAGGCACATTCCTACGCCGACGCCACGTACCAGAAGTCGTGCAGAGCTTAGTCGTGCGCCTGATAGACCGGGTCTGTGGCCTGAAGTTGCCGCAGTCTGCCCAACGGATCCTGCCGGTAGAAAAGCTGCAGCTGCAAGTAGACCTGTGGATAAGCCTCGTGGAGCAGATCCGGGGCGCTGAAGAAGTATTCGCTGGTGACGGCGAAGAACTCCGCCGGGTTCTCGGCGGCATAGGGATCGATGGCGGTTTCGGCGTCGGGATCGTGGTCGAGCTGGCGGTTGAGGTCGTCGTAAGCGGCCTGCATCACCGCGGCCCAGTCGCTGACGCGCATATCGGCATGCAACGGCGGCAGGCCGTTGGCGTCGCCGTTGAGCATATCGAGCTTGTGCGCCAGTTCGTGGATCACCAGGTTGTAGCCTTCCCAGCCACCGCTGGCCTGTACGCCGGGCCAGGCGAGAATCACCGGCCCCTGCTGCCAGGCTTCACCGCTGTGTTCGCCGTCCCACTCATGCTCGACGCCGCTGGCATCGCGATGGCGTTGCGGGCTGAGGAAGTCGTCCGGGTACAGCACGATCTCGTGAAACCCCTGATACCAGTTCAGTTCACCGAGATGCAGCAGCGGCAACTGTGCTTGCGCGGCGAGCAGCAGGCGTTGCTCCTGATGCAGTTCGACACCGGGCAGGGCGGTCAGGCGTTTGTCGTCGAGAAACAGCACGCAGGCTTCGCGCAACCACTGGTCTTCAGCAGCGCTGATGCCGTCGAGAAAGGAGAGCTGATGGCGCACCCGTTGCCACAGGTCGTTGGCAATCGGGTGCCTGGCGAGGATGCGCCGGCGACGCCAGGCGCTCAGTGACCACATCGGATCAGTGTGATTGCACTTTGGTGCCGCCGAAACGGCTGCGCACCACGCCGATGATCATCGGCACCAGCGACAGCAGGATGATGGCCACCACCAGCAGCGAGAGGTTTTTCTTGATGAACGGCACGTTGCCGAAGAAGTAACCGAGCGTGACCAGACCGCCGACCCAGAGGATGGTGCCGAGCACGCTGAAGCCGAAGAACCGCGGGTACGGCATCCGCGCCACACCGGCCACGAACGGCGCGAAGGTGCGGATGATCGGCAGGAAGCGCGCCATGGTCACGGTCTTGCCGCCGTGCTTGTCGTAGAAATCGTGGGTCTTTTGCAGGTAATCGCGGCGGAAGATTTTCGAGTTCGGGTTGCTGAACAACTTCTCCCCAGCCGTGCGTCCGATCACATAGTTGGTGCTGTCGCCCATGATCGCCGCCAGCATCAGCAGGCCGCCAAGCAACACCGGATCCATGCCGCCGCCGGCCGCTACCGCGCCGGCGATGAACAGCAGCGAGTCGCCCGGCAGGAACGGCATCACCACCAACCCGGTTTCACAGAAGATCACCAGAAACAGGATGGCGTAGATCCATGGCCCATAGTTGTTCACCAGCAAATCGAGGTACACATCGAGATGCAGGATAAGGTCGAGCGGGTTGAAATCCATGGGGGCACCTGTATGACGGCCCGACTCGGCAGGCCTGTGCGGTTGACTTCGTGTAAGCCTACAGCGGGGTGTAGTTTTTCTTACAAGCCGGAAAGATCGGGATTATACGGTCTGACCGCTGAAAAGCGCGCCGGTTTTGTAGCGGGGAGTGTCGTGGTGTGAACAATTGTCAGCCCTGAAAAGATCGCAGCCTTCGGCAGATCCTGCAATTGGAGCGCGTTGCGCTGCAGGAGCTGCCGAAGGCTGCGATCTTTTGCGGTCAGAGCTCGTCGCTGATCGGCAGCACGTAGTTCTTGAACTCGGTGTCTTCCTTGAAGCCGATGGATTCGTAGGTTTTCTGCGCCACTTCGTTGTCTGCGCTGGTCGAGACGCGCATGCGCACGGCCTGGGTTTCCTTGGCCATTTTCTTCGCGGTGCGGATCAGGTTGTCGGCCACCAGTTGCCGGCGCGCGTCTTCAGCGACGTAGATATCGTTGAGAATCCACACGCGTTTGAGCGACAGCGACGAGAAGCTCGGATAGAGCTGGCAGAAACCCATGAGTTTCCTGTCGTCATCGTCGGCCAGGGCCAGATAGATCACCGACTCTTTGCGGCGCAGGCGTTTTTCGAGGAACGCCCGGGAGGAATCCGGGTAAGGCAGGGAGCCGTAGAACTCGCGATATTTGACGAACAATGGAGTCAGCAAATCCAGATGTTCGAGGGTCGCTTGAATAATCCGCATGATAGGTCTCGTCTTCAAGTGGCTGTCTTCAACTGCTCTGACGGCGATGGGAAACCCGCGCGGCCGTGCGTCGATCCTGCCTGAAAGCAGCGCAGAATGGCAATGCGGAAACGGTTCAGGCTGGCGGCGGATCGAGCAGGAAGTTACCTTTCATGTCGACAGTGTCATCCGTCTCCAATGTATGAAGCTGGGCTTCGTCCTTCAAATTGACTCCCGATAGCTGCCGACGGCAGGCTTCGCGCATCAGATACAGCAAGCGATGCGCCGCCATGCCGTAGCTCAAGCCTTCAAGACGAACATTGGAAATGCAATTGCGATACGCGTCGGTCAGACCGACCTTCGGCGCGTAGGTGAAATACAGCCCGAGGCTGTCCGGCGAACTCAGGCCCGGGCGCTCGCCAATCAGCATCACCAGCATTTTCGCCCCGAGCAACTGGCCGATTTCGTCTCCGATGGCGACGCGACCCTGTTCGACCAGCACCACGGGGGCCACGGACCAGCCGTCGCCGCTCATCTGTTCTTCCAGCCGCGTCAGAAATGGAAGCGTGTGCCGATGCACCGCCAGCGCCGACAGGCCATCAGCGACGACAAGCACCAGATCGATTCCGCCCGGATGTTGGCTGGCGTAGTCCCGCAAGGTCTGCGCTGATTCATCGTTGAGTTTGCGTCCCAAATCCGGGCGTTGCAGGTAGCTGTCACGATCGGGCGCGGCGCTGTGCAGCAGCAGGGTTTCCCGCCCGCGCTCGCTGAGCTGGCTGCTGATCTCGGCATGGTCGAAGGCCAGATGCACGGCATCACGGGCCTGTGCGTGGGCAAACTGAAAATCCAGCTGCGCCCGCGTCGGCAGGCTGGTGCCGGTGCGGCCCAAGGCAATCCGCGCCGGGGTCAGGCGACGCAGTTCCAGCCAGGGGTTTTGCGGATCGACCCGTGGTTTTTCCATAAGATTCATCCCAAGTGCGCCAAGGCCTGGCGGAAGGCCGGCGGCAGGTTGTTGCCGAAGCGAACCTTGCCGTCCGCCTGGGTGAAGATGCCCATGTTGGCCAGCCATTGCTCGAACTCTGGCGCCGGTTTCAGGCCCAGGGTCTGGCGGGCGTACAAGGCGTCGTGAAAGGAAGTGGTCTGGTAATTGAGCATGATGTCGTCGGAGCCGGGGATGCCCATGATGAAGTTGATCCCGGCGACGCCGAGCAACGTCAGCAGGGTGTCCATGTCGTCCTGATCGGCTTCGGCATGGTTGGTGTAGCAGATGTCGCAGCCCATCGGCACGCCGAGCAACTTGCCGCAGAAGTGATCTTCGAGGCCGGCGCGGATGATCTGCTTGCCGTTGTACAGATATTCCGGTCCGATAAATCCTACGACGGTGTTCACCAAAAACGGCTTGAAATGTCGCGCCACGGCGTAGGCCCTGGTCTCGCAGGTCTGTTGGTCAACGCCGTGATGGGCATTGGCTGACAGCGCGCTGCCCTGACCAGTTTCGAAATACATCAGGTTCTGCCCGAGGGTGCCGCGCTTGAGACTGAGTCCGGCGTCGTAGCCTTCCTGCAACACGTTGAGGTTGATGCCGAAACTGGCATTGGCGGCTTCGGTGCCGGCAATCGACTGGAACACCAGATCCAATGGCACGCCACGATTGATCGCCTCGATCGAGGTGGTGACGTGGGTCAGTACGCAGGCCTGGGTCGGGATGTCGTAGCGCTGGATGATCGCGTCGAGCATCTCCAGCATCGCGCAGATCGAAGCGATGCTGTCGGTGGCCGGGTTGACGCCGATCATCGCATCGCCGTTGCCGTAGAGCAGACCGTCGAGAATGCTCGCGGCGATACCGGACGGCTCGTCAGTCGGGTGGTTGGGTTGCAGGCGGGTCGACAAGCGCCCGCGCAAACCGAGGGTGCCGCGAAATTTTGTCACCACACGGATTTTCTGCGCCACCAGCACCAGGTCCTGCACGCGCATGATTTTCGACACGGCGGCGACCATCTCCGGGGTCAGGCCGGGGGCGAGGGCGCGCAGGCTGGTTTCGTCAGCGGCATCGCTGAGCAGCCAGTCGCGAAAGCCGCCGACGGTGAGGTGGCTGACCACGGCGAAGGCCTGTGCGTCGTGGGTGTCGATGATCAGCCGGGTGACTTCATCGGCTTCGTAAGGAATCAGCGCTTCCTGCAGAAAGTGCGTGAGCGGGATGTCCGCCAGCGTCATTTGCGCGGCCACCCGTTCGCCGTCGTTGAGTGCCGCGATCTCGGCGAGGAAGTCTCCCGAGCGTGCCGGGCTGGCCTTGGCCATGACGTCTTTGAGGCTGTCGAAGCGGTAAGTCTGCGCGCCGACCGTGTGAGCAAAACTGGCCATTCAGCGTTCTCCGTGACGGCGCAGAACAGCTCTGCGCCGTGGTTTTCGACAATCAGTGCAAGGCTTGTTCAGCTTTTTGAATCGCCGCGAATTCTTCTTCCGGCGTGCCTGCTACCAAGTGATGCCGACTGTAGAAAGCAAAGTAAGCAATTAACACTCCATAGATGATCGCCGCGCCGATCACCACCCGTGGATCGACGAGGAACCCCGCCACCACGGCGAGGCAGGCCAGCACCAGCGCGACACCCGAGGTGAAAATGCCGCCCGGCGTACGGTACGGTCGGTCCATTTTGGGGCGGCGGATGCGCAGGGTGATGTGCGCGGCCATCATCAGCACATAGGAAATGGTAGCGCCGAACACCGCGACCAGAATCAGCAGGTCGCCCTGACCGGTCAGCGACAGACCAAAGCCGATGATGCCCGGAATCACCAGCGCCAGCACCGGCGCTTTGCTCTTGTTGGTCTGCGACAGTTTGCGCGGCAGGTAACCGGCCCGCGACAGCGCGAAGATCTGCCGCGAGTAGGCGTAGATGATCGAGAAGAAACTGGCGATCAGCCCGGCCAGACCGACAAGATTGACGAAGCTGCCCATCCAGGTCGAGCCGCCGTAAGCTTTACTCAACGCCTCGACCAGCGGGTTGCCGGAGGTCAGCAACGAGTTGGCACCAGCGCCGCCAGGGCCGACGATCAGAATCAGCAGGGCAAACATCAGCAGCACCAGCATTGCCCCGATCAGGCCACGCGGCAGATCGCGCTTGGGATTTTTGGTTTCTTCGGCGGCCAGCGGCACGCCTTCGACGGCGAGAAAAAACCAGATTGCATAGGGAATCGCCGCCCATACGCCGACATAACCGAAGGGCAGAAACGGGCTGGCGCCGACCGCAGTGGTCACCGGGATGTCGAGCAGATTGGCGATGTCGAAGTGCGGCACCATCGCCACCAGAAACACGCCCAGCGCCAACGCGGCGACGGCGGTGATGATGAACATCAGTTTGAGCGCTTCACCGACCCCGAAAATATGGATGGCGATGAAGATGATGTAGAACGCCAGATAGATCATCCAGCCGCCAATGCCGAACAGCGACTCGCAGTAGGCACCGATAAACACCGCGATGGCGGCGGGGGCGATGGCGTACTCAATGAGGATCGCCGTGCCGGTGAGAAATCCGCCCCATGGCCCGAACGCACTGCGGGCGAAACCGTAGCCGCCGCCGGCGGTGGGAATCATCGAGGACAGTTCGGCCAGGGAAAAGCACATGCACAGGTACATGGTCGCCATCAGCAGTGTGGCGAGAAACATGCCGCCCCAGCCACCTTGGGCAAGGCCGAAGTTCCAGCCGGCGTAGTCGCCGGAAATCACATAGGCGACGCCGAGGCCGACGAGCAGGACCCAGCCGGCGGCGCCTTGTTTCAGTTCGCGTTGCTGGAAATAGTCGGAGCCGACTTTTTCGAAGTCGACGGAGGAGCCGGTTGCCGGAGCGCCGGCCGGGGATTCGCTTGGCATAGGGTTCACCTTTCTTATTGTTTTATAGGCCCGGCTACAGCCAAGCCATTGGGTTGAATGGCACAACGCTTTCGCGAGCAGGCTCGCTCCCACAGGGGATTGCGTACGACCATAAATCACCTGTGGGAGCGAGCCTGCTCGCGAAGACAATCCAGAGGGCGAAGCAGGAACACCTGCCTCACCCCGTCTGGATCAGAAGAACCCCAACGGATTGATGTCGTAGCTCACCAGCAGGTTTTTGGTCTGCTGGTAATGGTCGAGCATCATCTTGTGGGTTTCACGCCCGACGCCGGACTTCTTGTAACCGCCGAACGCGGCATGCGCCGGGTACAGGTGGTAGCAGTTGGTCCACACGCGACCTGCCTTGATCGCCCGGCCCATGCGGTAGGCGCGGTTGATGTCGCGGGTCCACAGGCCGGCACCGAGGCCGAACTCGGTGTCGTTGGCGATCGCCAGGGCTTCGGCTTCGTCCTTGAAGGTGGTGATGCTCACCACCGGGCCGAAGATTTCTTCCTGGAACACGCGCATTTTGTTGGTGCCCTTGAGCAGAGTCGGCTGGATGTAATAACCGGTCGCCAGGCTGCCTTCGAGTTTTTCCACCTTGCCACCGGTCAGCAGTTCCGCGCCTTCGCCCTTGGCGATTTCCAGGTACGAGAGGATCTTGTCGAATTGCTGCTCCGACGCCTGGGCGCCGACCATGGTGTCGGTGTCGAGCGGGTCGCCACGTTTGATCTGGCTGACTTTCTTCATTACGGCCTGCATGAATTCGTCGTAGATCGATTCCTGCACCAGCGCGCGGGAAGGGCAGGTGCACACTTCGCCCTGGTTGAAGAACGCCAGTACCAGACCTTCGGCGGCTTTTTCGATGAAGCTCGGCTCGGCCTGCATGATGTCTTCGAAGAAGATGTTCGGCGACTTGCCGCCCAGTTCCACGGTGGACGGAATGATGTTTTCCGCCGCGCATTTCATGATGTGCGAACCGACCGGGGTCGAACCGGTGAAGGCGATCTTGGCGATGCGCTTGCTGGTCGCCAAGGCTTCGCCGGCTTCTTTGCCGAAGCCTTGCACGACGTTGAGCACGCCCGGCGGCAGCAGGTCGCCGATCAGTTCCATCAGCACGCAGATGCCCAGCGGGGTTTGCTCGGCAGGTTTGAGCACCACGCAGTTACCGGCGGCCAGTGCTGGCGCGAGTTTCCACGCGGCCATCAGCAGCGGGAAGTTCCACGGGATGATCTGGCCGACCACGCCCAGCGGTTCATGGATGTGATAGGCCACGGTGTTGCCGTCGATTTCCGCAGCGCTGCCTTCCTGAGCGCGCAAGCACCCGGCGAAGTAGCGGAAGTGGTCAGCAGCCAGCGGGATATCGGCGTTGAGGGTTTCGCGGATGGCTTTGCCGTTGTCCCAGGTTTCGGTGATCGCCAGCAGTTCGAGGTTTTCTTCGATACGGTCGGCGATTTTCAGCAGGATCAGCGAGCGCGCCTGCACGGAAGTGGCGCCCCACGCATCGGCGGCAGCGTGGGCGGCATCCAGCGCCTTGTCGATGTCTTCGGCGGTGGAGCGGGGGAATTCGGCGATGGGCTGGCCATTCACTGGCGAGGTATTGGTGAAGTACTGACCTTTGACCGGCGCGACGAACTCGCCGCCGATGTAGTTACCGTACTTGCTCTTGAACGAGACTTTGGCGCCGTCAGTACCGGGGTGGGCGTAACGCATGATGATGTTCTCCTTGGCTTTGTACTTATTAGAGAAACGCGCAAGTGCGCTTGCTATAAGCGTAGAGCAAGGGCCGGGCCACTGCCGTGCGGGTCAGGCAAATCAAGGGCTTGGCCGGTTTGTCTCGGACGAATGGAGGGGCGCTGTGACGGTTTCGATACAGCGCGCGTGACAATTTGTACCGCTTGCGGCACAGCCCGTGACCGACCGGTCTTGCCAGCATTGCAATGCGTCGGTGGCTGGAGGATGCTGAGCGTCACCTCATGCTTTGGGCCGTCGCGCCTCGGGGAGAACAATAAGAAATGCACGACAACCATTTGAGTCGCCATGCCCGCCAGGTTCTCACCGTCACCCAGGGCAAACCGCACCTGCACGGCCCCGGAGCCGATCCGTCGATCGCCCGTTCGTGGCTGCGCTGTCTTGAGGACTATCACCTCGATCCTTCTGTGACCATGGCCCCGACCGTGCTCGAGCATGGCCGGGTGCTGGAAAGTCGCGAACGTCTGCAGCAAGTGCTGCAGATCGCCGGTACCGAAATGAGCAGCTTGCATCAACAGCTCTCCGGGGCCGGTCACGCGGTGCTGCTGACTGACGCGCGTGGGGTGATCCTCAATTGCGTCACCGCGCCTGCCGAACGCAAGATTTTCGAGCGCGCCGGGCTCTGGCTCGGCGCCGACTGGAGCGAAGCCTGCGAAGGCACCAATGGCATCGGCACCTGCCTGGTCGAGCGTCAGGCGCTGACCATTCACCAGGACGAACACTTTCGCGGCCGCCACACCGGGCTGACCTGCTCGGCGAGCCCGGTGTTCGATCCGCAGGGTGAGCTGCTGGCGGTACTCGATGTGTCCTCGGCCCGGCCGGACGTCTCGCGGCAAAGCCAGTTCCACACCATGGCGCTGGTCAATCTGTCGGCGAAGATGATCGAGAGCTGCTACTTCCTGCGCTGTTTCGACAATCAGTGGTTGCTGCGTTTTCACCTGCAGGCCGAGTCCGTCGGCTTGTTCAGCGAAGGGCTGCTGGCGTTCGACGGCGAAGGGCGGATCAGCGCGGTCAACCAGAGCGCGCTGAACCTGCTCGGGCATGGTCGCGGTGGTCTGCTCGGGCAACCGGTGGAAGCGTTTTTCGATTGCTCGCTGGACGAATTGCTTGGCCGTGCGAGCGCCAATGCCAGCGCCAGTTGGCCGCTGCGTACCTGTGATGGGCGGCATTTGTTTGCCGTGTTGCGCGGCGAATCGCGCAAGCCGACAGCGATTGTCCCAACGCCCATCGCAGCGCCGGCACCACGCCTGCCCGGCATTTGCCTCGGCGACGAAGCGTTGCAGGCCGAGTTCCGCAAAGCCCTGCGCGTGTTCGAGCGTGACGTGCCGTTGCTGATCAACGGCGAAACCGGCTCGGGCAAAGAGGCGTTCGCCAAGGCAGTGCATCAGGCCAGCCAACGCTGCGGCAATGCCTTCGTCGCACTCAATTGCGCAGCCATTCCGGAAAGCCTGATCGAGAGCGAACTGTTCGGCTATCGCGGGGGCAGCTTCACTGGCGCGCGCAAGGACGGCATGCGCGGCAAACTGCAACAGGCCGATGGCGGCACGTTGTTTCTCGATGAAATCGGCGACATGCCGCTGGCCTTGCAGACACGCTTGCTGCGTGTGCTGGAGGATCGGCAAGTGGTGCCGATTGGCGGCGAACCGCAAACGGTGGACGTGCGGATCATCAGCGCGACGCACCGCAATCTGTTGGAACGGGTCGAGGATGGCAGTTTTCGCGAGGATCTTTATTACCGCTTGAACGGGCTGGAAGTGGCGTTGCCGGCATTGCGTGACCGCAGTGACAAATCGCAGTTGCTGGATTTTCTATTGGCCGAGGAGGCTGTAGGCGAAACGATCCTGATCGACGAACCGGCGAGGGAGGCGTTGCTGGCGTTCAACTGGCCGGGGAACGTGCGGCAACTGCGCAATGTCCTGCGCACGCTGGCGGCGTTGTGTGATGGCGGGCGGGTCGGGGTTGAGGATTTGCCGGTGATGATTCGGCAGGCGCGGCCGGCGGTTGTGGCGGCCGACACTGCCGCACAGCCACTGGAAGATGCCGAGCGCCTCGCATTGCTCAGTGTGCTGGAGCAGACCCGGTGGCACATGACCCATACAGCGCAGCAACTGGGCGTAAGCCGCAACACCCTTTATAGAAAACTGCGTAAACACGGAATTGAGCGGCGTGCCAGCTGAAAGCCCTCACCCTAACCCTCTCCCAGAGGGAGAGGGGACTGACCGAGGTGTTTTGGCGATTTACGCCGACCTGAAATATCGAGCCGAACTCAGGATTTGAAGGCGACCGAGATCGGCTTCCTCTCCCTGGGGAGAGGGGCTGCGATCGAAAGCCGGGCCGATTTACGCCGACCTGAAATATCGAGCCGAACTCAGGATTTGAAGGCGACCGAGATCGGCTCCCTCTCCCTGGGGAGAGGGCTGGGGTGAGGGGCTGCGGTCTTAAGCCGTGCGCAGATGTAGCCGCCAACCCGTCTCCATCCTTCAGCTAAAGAGTGCCATTTCCCCCTCCCTACGCTAACCTGCGGCCATGTTTTACGAGGTCGACTATGCACATTCATATTCTGGGTATCTGCGGGACTTTCATGGGCTCGATGGCGGTGTTGGCCAAAGAGCTGGGCCATCACGTGACCGGCTCCGACGCCAACGTCTATCCGCCGATGAGCACGCAGCTCGAGGCCCAGGGCATTCAGCTGACGCAGGGTTATGACCCGGCGCAGCTCGATCCGGCGCCGGATCTGGTGGTGATCGGCAATGCCATGTCCCGTGGCAACCCGGCGGTGGAATATGTGCTGAACAAAGGCCTGCCGTACGTCTCCGGCCCGCAATGGCTGGCCGATCATGTCCTGCAAGGGCGCTGGGTACTGGCCGTTGCCGGTACCCACGGCAAGACCACCACCAGCAGCATGCTCGCCTGGGTGCTGGAACACGCCGGCATGAGCCCGGGTTTCCTCATCGGCGGCGTGCCGCAGAATTTCTCGGTGTCGGCGCGCCTGGGCGGCACCCCATTCTTTGTGATCGAGGCTGACGAATACGACAGCGCCTTTTTCGACAAGCGCTCGAAGTTCGTCCACTACCGCCCGCGTACCGCGATCCTCAACAACCTTGAATTCGATCACGCCGACATCTTCCCCGACCTGCCTGCGATCGAACGACAGTTCCACCACTTGGTCCGCACCATCCCGAGCGAAGGCCTGGTGATCCATCCGACCACCGAGCCGGCCTTGCAGCGCGTGATTGAAATGGGTTGCTGGACCCCGGTGCAAACCACCGGTGCCGGCGGTCAGTGGCAGGTCAAGTTGCTCAGCGAAGACGGCTCGGCATTCGAAGTGATGTTCGAAGGTGTGTCGCAAGGCACCGTCGAGTGGGAATTGACCGGTCAGCACAACGTCGCCAATGCCTTGGCTGCTCTGGCTGCGGCGCGGCATGTCGGTGTGGTGCCATCGATGGGCATTGCCGGGTTGAGCGCGTTCAAGAACGTCAAACGGCGCATGGAGAAAGTCGCTGAGGTGCGCGGCATCACCATTTACGACGACTTCGCTCACCATCCGACCGCCATCGCTACTACGCTCGATGGTCTGCGCAAACGTATCGGCGACGCGCCACTGATTGCGATCATCGAGCCGCGCTCCAATTCGATGAAACTCGGCGCCCACCGTGACGGTTTGCCGGACAGCGTGGTCGATGCCGATCAGGTGATCTGGTACGCCCCGGCCAACCTTGGCTGGGACTTGGCTGCAACCGCTGCGTTGTGCACGGTGCCGTCGATCGTCAGCGATTCGCTGGAAGGCATCATCGAGCGCGTGAAGAGCCAGGCGCAGCCGGGCACCCACGTGGTGATCATGAGCAACGGTGGCTTCGGCGGCCTGCACGGCAAACTCGCCGAGGCGCTGCAATGAACACTTTTTCCCAGACCGGCGGCCCGGAACGCATCACCTTGGCGATGACCGGCGCCTCGGGCGCGCAGTACGGTTTGCGTCTGCTTGATTGTCTGGTACGCGAAGATCGCGAAGTGCACTTCCTGATCTCCAAGGCTGCGCAACTGGTGATGGCCACCGAGACCGACGTGTCCCTGCCGAACAAACCACAGATGATGCAGGCCTTTCTCACCGAGTACACCGGCGCCGCCGCCGGGCAGATTCGGGTGTATGGCAAGGAAGACTGGATGTCCCCGGTGGCCTCCGGCTCCGGTGCGCCGGCGGCAATGGTGGTGGTGCCGTGCTCGACCGGCACGCTGTCGGCAATTGCCACCGGTGCCTGCAACAACCTCATCGAACGCGCGGCCGATGTCACGTTGAAAGAGCGCCGCCAGTTGATTCTGGTGCCGCGGGAGGCGCCGTACTCGAGCATTCATCTGGAGCACATGCTCAAGCTGTCGAACCTGGGCGTGACCATTTTGCCGGCGTCGCCGGGCTTCTATCACCAGCCGCAGACCATCGATGATTTGATCGACTTCGTCGTGGCGCGGATTCTCAATCTGCTCGGCATCCCGCAGGACATGTTGCCGCGTTGGGGTGAGCATCACCTGAGCAGCGATGAATAAGCTGCCGGTGCTCGTGCTGGCGGTGCTGCTGACCGGGTGTGCCACCGCGCGCACGCTGGATGCGGCGAAACCCGGCGCGCCGGTGGTGTATGCCGGGACGCGGCTGGATTTGTATGCGTTGAATGGCGGCTGCTGTGCGATGGACCGGTTTGGTGCCGAGGCGCCGAGCTATCCGGGCGTGGACCTGCCGGCCAGCGCGTTGCTCGACACGTTGTTGCTGCCGCTGTCTTTGCTGACTGTGATCGGCGTGGGATTCCAGGCGACTGGCGGATTGTAAAGGTCAAAAGATCGCAGCCTTCGGCAGCTCCTACAGGGGAATGGGGTCTTCTGTAGGAGCTGCCGAAGGCTGCGATCTTTTGGTTCTGAAAGTCCCAGAGTTATTTGCCTAACTTGCGCAGCTCATCCGATTCGATCACCCGCACCCCATCCTGTTCTTCCAGCGCCAGGCGCCACATCGCCCGTGCCAGTTGGCAGGCTTCGATGCCGTGGTATTTCCCCGGAATCAGCTTCGATAACGGCCCGGCCAGTTGCTCGGCCAGACGCGGTTCAATGCGCTCGCCCAGCAACAGCGAAGGTCGGCAGATGGTCAGTTGCGGCCAGTCCTGCGCGCGCAGGGCCTGTTCCATCTCGCCTTTGACGCGGTTGTAGAACACCGAGGAATTCGGATCGGCGCCAATCGCGCTGATCACGATCAGGTGCCGCGCGCCCATCTCCCGCGCGCGTTTGGCAAACGCCACGACCATGTCCAGATCCACTGCGCGAAAGGCTTCTTCGGAGCCGGCCTGCTTGATCGTGGTGCCGAGGCAGCAATAAGCGATATCGACCCGGCCACTGAGCTGCGGCAGAAACGTCTGCGGGTCGCCGACCGGGTTTTCCAGATGCGGATGCTCGGCCAGCGGCCGGCGTGATGGGGCGAGGACACGGGTAATCGTTGGCTCGTTGAGCAAACGGTCGAGCAGATGTTCACCGGTCAGTCCGGTGGCTCCGGCAAGCAATACGTGCTGAGGCGTCAAGTACATAGTGTCTCTCCCTTGATACTGTTCAGCTTAGTTGCCTTTTGTCGCCGCGTCGTTCAATGCGCTGCTTTGCAAAGCTTTGCGCGCTTGCTGTTTACGCAGCAATTGCCAGTGCGACAGCACGGTCTTCGGTGCCCAGATCTGCGGCTCCGAGGCCTCGAAACCGTCGGCCAGTTCGCGTTCGGCGACAGTGGCCTTGGCCAGTTTGAAAGCTTGTTCCAGATCGTCGGTCTGGTTCAGCGCCTGGGCAAACAGGGCGTCGCCAAAGTAAGTGAAATTGGCTTCTTCCGAACAGCCGAACGACACCCGATCTGCACGCGAGGCGGTCATGATCAGCGTACGTTCGTCCTTCAATGCCGGGATGAAACCGCCGGAATAGCACGAGGAAATCACGATGACCTTGTCGCGATGCTTGAGCGGCGCGAGCACCGCGGCGAGTTCATCGGCGGGCAGGTCGGCCAGTTCCATGCGCGGCTGATCGAGCACCAGTTCATGCTCGGCGGTGCCGTGGCTGGTCAGATAAATGAACAGCAGATCTTCCGGCCCGCTGCGTTCGGCGAGGGTTTGCGCGGCGCGGCGCAGGTTCTCGCGGGTGGCCATCGGCCGGTCACCGAGGTGGTCGCGGTGATTGACCAGACGGATCTGGCCGAAGGCGCCGAAGCGCGTGTTGAGCATGTTGGCGACGTAGTCGGATTCGCGCAGAAACACGCTTTGCTTGCCATCGCCACCGAGGGTCAGGGTGTACAACTCGACCGCCGGGGTCGAGGCCGGGATTGCCGACAGCGCCTCGTCGAGCAGAGGACCCTGGGCGAGCAAACCGAGCTCGAGGGTGTCGGGCAGCAATTTGCCGTCGGCGTCTCGCACACGCTGGCCGTTGATCCAGGTGCCACTGAGCACGCTGCCATCGGTCAGCACCAGCGTGCCGCGGCCGGAGTAGCTGTCGTTGTCGAAGCCGCCGACGTAGAAGCTGCCGTCGGACAGGTTCAAACGGCCCTGGCCGGTGAATCGCCAGTCGTTGAACACACCGATGTAATGGCTGCCGTCAGCGCCGATCAATTCGCCCTTGCCGCTCAGCGCGCCTTCCTTGAACTGGCCGAGCCAGACGTCGCCGTCGGCATTCTCGTAGCGGCCCTTGCCGTGCAGTTGATTGTTCTTGAAACCGCCAACGTAGATATCGCCGTCGGCGCTGGTGTAAGTGCCGTTGCCTTCCAGTTGACCGTTGACGAAATGCCCCGTGAACGCATTGCCGCTGGCGTCGCCGCGCTGGCCTTCACCGTTGGGTTTGCCGTGGGCGAACTGGCCTTGATAGGAGCTGCCGTCGTCCATCTCCAGACGGCCGAGGCCGGAATACTGGTCAGCCTTGAATTCGCCGCGATAGGTCATGCCGTTTTCTTTCAGCGTACCTTCGCCATCGCGCCGGCCCTGCTTGAAACCGCCGGTGTAACTGCTGGCATGAGTGCTCAGGCTGCCCTGGCCGTCAAACAGACCTTGCTGGAACTGGCCGCGATAGACCTCGCCATTGCTGCCGTGCCATTCGCCTTGCCCGTGCCACTGGCCCTTGTCGAACTGCCCGGCGTACCAGCTGCCGTTGGGGTAGTCGACGCGGCCCTGACCCTGCAGCAAGCCGTCGACCAGTTCGCCGCGATAGCGTCCGCCATCGGGCAGGCGCGCATCCGGCGGCAACAGCGATTCGCCGTCGCCGCAAGCGGTGAGCATCAGGGTCAGGGCAAGGGGTGCAAGTCGAGCGATTGAGCGCATAGCGGGATCCGGGCAATTAGGCGACCGAGTATGCCGCAGCTATGCATCGCATATATAGAGACGTGACGCGAAACAGCGTGCGCTGCTTCGCATCCGGGATGATCAGACGAAGCAGAGTGACAGCGGCTCGGCGATATAGGCCGGTTTGTCCGAGCCCTCTATCTCCAGTGTCGCGGTAGCCTTGAGCAGCCACTGGCCGGGTTTTTTCTCGGTGACTTCGACCATGTCGACCTTCAATCGGACTTTCGAATTGACCTTGACCGGCTGGATGAACCGCACGCTGTCCAGGCCATAGTTGACGACCATCTTCACGCCTTCGGGCAGCACGAGGATGTCTTCCATCAGTTTCGGCATCAGCGACAGCGACAGGAAACCGTGGGCTATCGTGCTGCCGAATGGCGTTTGCGCGGCTTTGACCGGATCGACGTGAATGAACTGAAAATCACCGGTGGCTTCGGCGAACAGGTTGATACGCTCCTGATCGATGGTGAGCCATTCGGAACGTCCGAGTTCCTTGCCGACATAATCTTTGAGCTCTGCAACGGGAACATAGGGCATTGAGACTCTCCTTGGGTTCATCGGTTTTATAGTTTTTCTGGTGGCGGATTTGACCGGCCTGCGAACCACTGTAGATCATCATGGCGATTTGCTCAGGTCAACCGACCATGCTTTTGGCGAATGCCGGTCCATAGCGCCGGCATGCTTATAATGCCGGGCCCCTGCTGGGTGAAATACAAGACGGAGATGTCAGATGTTGTTACGTGGCCTGACCCTGCTGGTGCTGTTTCAATTGCTCGGCACAGCGCTCAATCACTTGCTGCTGCCAATATTGCCGGGGCCGATCATCGGGCTGCTGCTGTTGCTGGTGTTCCTGATCATTCGCGGTGAAGTCGGCGAGCCGCTGAACCAGGCGGCGGGCAGTCTGCTGCGTTATCTACCGTTGCTGCTGGTGCCGCCGGCAGTAGGCGTGATGGTCTATGCCACGGCGATTGCCGCCGATTTCTGGGCGATCGTCGGCGCGCTGGTGGTCTCGCTGATCCTGTCGATGGCCTTTGCCGGCGTGCTCATGCAACGTTTGGTCAAGCGTCACGCGCCGCCAGCGGAGGAGTCCTGATGCTGTTCGACTGGCAAGGCGCGTGGGCCTCGGTGATTCACCATCCGCTGTTCGGCATCGGCATTACCCTCGGTGCCTATCAACTGGTGCTGGCGGCGTTCGAGAAAACCCGCTGGATCTTTCTGCAACCGGTGCTGGTCTCCATGTTGTTGGTGATCGGTGTGCTGGTCGGCTGCGGCCTGACCTACGCCGAGTACCGCAAGAGCACCGAAATCCTCAGCATTCTGCTGGGGCCGGCAACCGTCGCACTGGCGGTGCCGCTGTACCTGAATCTGCGCCGGATCCGCCAATTGTTCTGGCCGATTTTTACTACGCTGGTGATAGGCGGGGTAGTGGCGACGGGCATGGGCGTGGCGCTGGGCTGGTGGTTCGGTGCCGATCACATGATCCTGATGACCATGGCGCCGAAGTCGGTGACTTCGCCGATCGCCATGCTGGTCGCCGAGCAGATCGGCGGTGTGGCCGCGCTGGCCGCGGTGTTCGTGCTGATCACCGGGGTGATCGGCGCGATCTTCGGCCCCGCGCTGTTGACCCGGCTTGGCGTGCACAGCCCCGAGGCGCGCGGGATGGCGCTGGGCATGACCGCCCACGCGGTCGGCACGGCGGTGGCGATGCAGGAAAATGATGAGTGCGGCGCGTTTGCCGCGCTGGCGATGAGTCTGATGGGCGTGGCCACGGCGGTGTTCCTGCCGTTGGCGGTGTCGATGGTGGTGTAAGGAAATGTCTATGAGTCTGCCGCTTTTCCCGCTGAACACGGTGCTGTTCCCCGGCTGCAATCTCGATCTGCAGATCTTTGAGGCACGCTACCTCGACATGATCGGCCGCTGCATGAAGCAGGGTGTCGGCTTCGGGGTGGTGTGCATTCTTGAAGGCAGTGAAGTCGGCGTGGCGCCGGAGGGTTTCGCGCTGGTGGGATGCGAGGCGCGGATCACCGATTTCCAGCAGCAGGACAACGGTCTGCTCGGCATCCGCGTGCAGGGCGGGCGACGCTTCAATGTGCTGCGCACCGAAGTGCAGCGTGATCAATTGATTCTCGCCGATGTCGAGTGGCTCGACGACGAGCCCGAGCAACCGCTGCAGGAGGAGGACGCCGATCTGGTGGCGCTGCTCAAGGCGCTGGCGGAGCACCCGATGGTCGAAGCGCTGGACATGGGCACCGAAGCCGCGGGCCAACAGTCACTGGCCAATCAGCTTGCCTATCTGTTGCCTTTCGCCGAAGAAGACAAAATCGATCTGCTGCAACTCGACGACCCGCAGCAGCGGCTCGACGCAATCCAGGCATTGCTGGATGAATTGCAGGGTGAATTGTTTGCCTAGTTGCACTCTGAATCAACTCAGGGCGCCTGCCAGCATTGTATTGGTTCGGTCTTTATCATAATTTCAGGTGACCCGCAGGAAGCGGGATATTTGAATAAAAATAAGGACGAATCATGACTGTATATGAAGATGAATGGGCATTTTGGGATGATATTGCCGGCAAGTATATTTTGAAACATGCCGAGACGGATCATAACGTCAGGCACGTGGTTGACGCGGCATCAACTTATGCGGACCTGATGGTGATAGCCCGCCGTAAAAGAAAATCTGAAAAAGTTCCTGTCGGCGAAGTGCCGCGGATGTCTGCATCAGCAACTACCGTCGTGACTGCGACGGCGGTCTGATTATTTCCCTTTTTCAGCGTTGCCTGCCGTTGCGGTTACCAGACGGCAGGTGTTTACAGGTGGGCAACCATGGCTTTAGCAAACATAAACAACCAGACATTCACCGCGCATCTTTATCTTGATGGCCGGCCGGTAGTGCTCAATCAACAACGTCTGCAACAGGCTCTGCGCAACCTGCGGATAACCAGAGCCGAGAAACTGGAGGCCGAAGTAGGACTCGCAGATTCACGCGTGTCCAGTTTCATAACCCTGGCCGACCATGAAGACGACACACCACTGTTGCTGAAATTTGTCCCCAAAGGTGACGAATATCTCATCAGTGTGGTGCTGGCGGGAATGTTCGATGGCGCGCGGTTATTCCTGGAGGACAAGACTCATAATCTGCTGGCCAGCACCAGTGCCCCAGAGCAGTACTTTTCAATCAGCACTACCGGTGTTTCAAAGGCCAGCTTCAGTCATTTCAAATCCGGCCCTGCCTGGCTCGAGCTGATCGGCGAGCCTCATGACAGGCCCTTGTATCGTCATATAAGCAGCGGAATGAGCACATTCCTCAAGGTCGATCCCAACAGCACTGGGCATAACGCCTTCAATAACAAACCTGCGATATTTGTGATCCAGGTCATCGACGAGCGTTCAGCGGTTACTTGATAAAAAAGGCGCCATTCATTTTTAAATGAATGGCGCCTTTTGTCAGGCTCGATAATGTTCGGGCACTGGCCAGGTCACATCGTTGGAGTAGGTGTTTTCGCCTTTTGGCAACTTCAAGACGACACCGCCGGAGCGGGCTATTCGATTTATCAAATGGTCATAAGCAGTGGCACCATGCCGCATGTAATCGGCCCCGTCGGTGCCTGCCCATGTGGCTTTCTCGATAGCCTCAGCGGAGTTCCCGGCTTTGCGCAAGATATCTTCGACTCTGGCCGCCTGGCTCAAGTCCGAACTCACCAGCCATATCCTCTCTGCACTGATACCTCGCGTCGGCATTGATATCCGGCCTTCGAGGGTATCGCCGTCGAAATCCTTGTTGTTCAGATAGATGTTTTCCACTCGTGGCACTACCTCGATACCCCGAGTGTCGATGACGTACAGGAAGCCTAGCGTTTGCTTGCGACGGAGCAAGGGATAGTCACGCGAGTTGTCCATTTCAAACGATGTCTCGGAATCGTTGGCTGAACTGTGTCGATTTCCACTCGACGAATCACTGTCGGAGAAATGCCCCGGATAACGGTTGGCCTGACTGTTGTAGTGTCGAGGGTTGGAGTAGTAATCAAAATTCATGTAGGTCAAGCCATCGGCCGCGCCGAATGTCGCGCTGAAAGCCGATTTGGTCGTGGAGTCGGAAGGATTGCCCCGCAATTTCACCAGGCGTTTGTCTCGAGCCAGTTCAAAAGGCGTGCGCAAGTCAGCACGGAACATGGCCGGGATGTCTGTTCGGTAAAGGTAGCCATGCTTGTTTCTCTTGTAGCCTGCATGCTCCAGATAACTTTTCAGGAAGTTTTCTTCATAGCGCTGCTCTACGGGATGCGAGTCGAACTCAGAGCTCTCGCCTTCCTCTCTCATTCTCAGAACGAGAGGTTGCATCTCTTCTGCAATCTGCGCAAAGCGGGTGTCATCCAGCGGATTCTCGGTCAGGCGTTTGTGCTGTTCGGCCCAATCGGGGAATCGCCCCTGCTCCAGGTCTTGTCGCAGACGTTTTTGCTGAGCCATGCTCAAGTTGTAGCTGCGCAGAATGTGCGCACGTTCCGTCTCGGACCTGTGTGGATATGACCATCTGAACGAGTCGCTCAGAAACTTGTGAGTATCCGGCTCGTTGAAGCGCGTAGCCCAGTCGGGCGCTCTTCCCAAGGCTTCTGCTTCGATTCGGAATACCAGCGCCTGTGCGCCCTCAAGGCGGTATACGCTCCAGATATCACCATCGCTCCAATGCGCAAGTTTCAGCGGGACAGATGCATCGCCCCGTGCCTCGTTCGGATCAACCCGAATCAAGCGTCCATTCTCATCCGCCAGGGCGAAACCTGCCTCTCGTTTCACTACTGTGAATTCATGCCACTTGCCATACGGGCCAGTGTGCTCGATCGCCCGGTGTTCGCGAACCGAGTAGTAGCCCCGCGCATCCGCGGTATAAGACGACGCGTACTGCATGGGGTCGTAGTACTCGAGCGGCTTCTTCAGACTCCAGACATTACTGTCGTTCACGCGATAAAGGGCAGGCCCTGAAGGAACCCGCTCGCTCGGCAATCTGGCGCGCCAGGCCTTCATCAGATCGTGAAACGCCACCATCACTGTCAGTCCGGAAGCTGCCCCGTCATCGTTGGCGATGTCGGCGAACGTGCGACCCTTGTAGACCTTCAATCCGTCGGCATTGTGACTCAACGTCTCATCAATCCTCTGCAAATAGGGCTCCAGGGGTGATGCCGCCGCTCGACGTTGAAGTGCCTGCGTTTGCGGAATCTGCGTAATTGTCATGCCAGGCTCTGTTTTTGCAAGACTGCTGTGAGGATGGCCAGTGACAGGTCCGGGCAACCAGTCCGGATCGTCCGGCCTCATGCGCACAGGCAAGTGCAAGTCCAGATCCATCGTGCGCTCAGGATGAGAGGGGCGGGATGTTGAAGTCGATGCATCTGGCGTCAATGAAGGGCGTACGCCCCCAGGTTTTTGTCGCATGGGAAAATCCTTTTTTTGCGGGTCGGCCCTCCATGGGCCGTGGTGAGCGGGTGCCAGTCCGGGCATCGGAGCCCGCACTGGCACGTTGTTGAATCTGGAGCGGTCGCGGTCAGGTTCCGCTGATGGGGATGAAAAGATCGTCGAGGTTCAAGTGTTTCTGCGGATCGGTCGTCAGGCTCCAGCTTTTTCTGATCGAGTTGTAAGTCAGCGTACCCTCGGTGTCGGGCTGGTAACCGATGTCGGTTACGTAAACTCGTGCCGCCAGTTCGTTGCGCTGTCTGTGCTGCTCGATGTCGGCCACCAGTGCGTCGACGCTGGCGTAGCTGCGGGCATTGATGACGTACAGCTGCAACACTTCAAACAGCAGCGAGACTTCATAGATATGGCCGGCGGAGGTCACCACGCTGATGGATTCCACAGGCGTGTCATCCTCGATATCCGGCAGTTCGATGGTGACGCTGGCAATGCGCAAGCGATTGTCCTCAAGCTGGATATCGTCACGTTTGACGGTTTCGCTCAGCGTGCGAGTGAACAGATTCCACGTTGACGCATTCGCCGTTTTCGCCGCGGCGCCCGGGGTGGACAGGCGCACGATGCAGTTGCTGGCCAGGTAAACGTCGTACGTCGCGCTCTGGCCCTCGAGTACGTAGATGCCTGTGTGCGTGCGTGGCTCGATGACCACTTTGCTCGCTTGCGCAGTCAGCACCGGTTTTTCGCTGACCAGGGGCTGGACAAACAGGTAGTTGCCATTGCGCCTTTTCAGCCAGCTGCGCGTGCTGGACACCCGCGTACCGGGATTTCTGGCGTCCTCTTCGTAGTCCAGCACGGGCACCTGCAGGCGGTACGAGACTTCATCCTGCATGACCAGCACGATGTCTTGCGCCAGCAACGGGGTGGTGACTTTCAGGCTGTTGCGGCCGCTGTAGCCCGTGGCCGCGGCGATGGTCGTTATCACGCTTTTAAACAGTACTGCTTTGGAGGGCAGCAGAAGCGACAGGCAAATGTCTTTGTAGATCAGGTGGGTATTGCCCGAAACGCCGTTACGCACTTCGACCTGGTAGCTGAGCACCGCGTCGACGATTTCGCTGGCCTTGAAGTCAAGGTAAACCGTGCTGGCCGTGGCAGCGGCAGCAGTCGCTGCAACGAACTCGACCCGACGATCCGTGCGTGCAACGAAGTGTCGGTGCAAGCCCTGAGGGGTGATCGTCACCGTGCCGCCATTGACGATGGCCGGGGCAGGTGCCGGTCGACCGTTGACGGTCACAGCGACCTCGATGTCCTGACTCGCTGCTTCACCAGGTCGAGCCGGGAGCAGCGCCAGCAGTTCATATTCGTCCTGAGTGCGGAACAGCCATCGGGCGTTTTTCAGTTGGCGTTGGCCGTCGACCATCTGATAGACGTTTTCCAGAGTCAGCACATGGTCGGGGTCGCAGCCATCGTTGCCGCGCAACGAGGTGATCACCAGTGAAGTGCCGATGAGCTGCCAGCGCTGAATGACCGCCCGCGCCCAGCCGAACTCGACCACGCTCGAATGTTCACCCTCCTCGATGATTGTCGTCCGCGCGTTGGTGTTGGCGATGTAGTAACGATCTTCGCCGTGACCCCCGTCGACCCGACATTCGGTGCCGAAGATAGCGATAGTGTCATTGCCGTCGCCGGCCTTGACGCGGTCGTATCCGTTGGCAGAAATCTGATTGGCGTCGGCCGTACCCGTGACGTGACTGGTGCCCTTGCGCAGGGTCGAGACATTCTCGAAAGAGGTCAGGTGGGCGACTTCGATCCCTTCGGCCTGCGGATCCAGGCCGCGCAGCATCACTTTGCCGGTCTGCAGATTGATGTCATGCCCGACGTGGCGCGTGTCACTGGTCGGGCGACTGCCTTCGAACGCCACCATATCAGCGCCGCCTCCGCCGTCCAGCACGTTGACATGCGCCGGTTTGCCCGAGCGATCCAGTTCCTGGGCGGTGATTTCGTGATAGAAGGCATCGTTCTTGTCGCCGCCGGTGAGGGCCTTGTGGCCGTCGCGGTAGGTGAACAGGTTGGGCTGCGACTTGACGCCGACGACGCGATCATTGCCATCGCCCATGCGCCAGAACACGCCTTTGCCTTCCCCCGCGCTGCCGCTGACCTTGCCCTTGAGATCCGCGGGCAAGCCATCGCGGGCATCGATCACATCGTCTGCGCCGACGATCACTGCCTGATTGTCGAGCTTGAACGGTTTCTCCCCGGTGCTTTCGTCCCAGACGTAACGCCATAGCTCGACAGCCTGTAATTCGGCGCGGAAGGCGCCGTTCACCACATGTTCGATGGAATTTTTGTACGCGCCCTCCAGCATGTCCTTGGCTGACAGTTCGAGCTGTTTCTCATGGTCGCGATAGCCTTTGGACAGCTTGAAGCGATCCATTACCTCGGTGTCCAGCTCCTTGCCAGTGAAGGCGAACCAGCCCGAGCGCAGGCGTTCATGGGCGGTCAGCTCGATGTAGTCGTCGATATCGTCAACCACTCGTGCAGCCTGGTAGATCATTGAGCCGGCGATCAACAATGCCGCAGCGACGAGGCCGACGGGCCCTGCAACGCTGCCAAAACCGGCCAGGGCGGCGACGCCCAGCACCAGGCTGATCCCCGCACCGGCGACACTCATGGCACCGCTGACGTAGTGATCCTGGGCCTCTTTGCCGGATGTGGCCGCGGCGGCGTTGAACGATTTGACGGCGTCGATGATATCGAAGGGCAGCGTGATCGCGCTGGCGAACATCCCGGCCCCGCGGCTCATGTATTTGCCCACCGACGTCAGCGGGAAATATTTGAAGAGTTTGCCGCCGTTGGTGAGCATTGCCTCGCCGGTTTTGGTCAGGCCCTGCTCGATGATCAGCGAGCCCAGTTCCGCTGCGATGGATCCGCCCTGGAAGATCGCTTCCAGCTTGTCACCCTTTCTGATCGCGTCGGCCATGGCCATGTAGCCGCTGTAAATGCCGAAGGCTTGCAAGCCGACGCCTGCACCGCTCATCAAATAGCTTTTGTTCCTGTTAACCCAGCCGGGGGTGTTTTCGAACGAATCGGCCCGATGGATGCCCAGTTTTTGCGCGGCTTTGCCGAGCTGGTTGAGGCGCTCCATCGTGCTCCCGGTACCGATGGGCGTATCGCTGATGAACAACGGCCCGGCATCGATGGAGCGTTTGCAGGCGATTTCAAAAAACAGCATGGCAGGCACGGCGCTGTCCGGAATGTCGACCGACTGCAGTCGGGCTTCGACTTTTGCCGCTTCGAAATTAAGGCCATCCAGAAAGGCCTGATCGGCATTTTTCATATCGGTATTGGCCGGGCTGACGGGTTGCCCGTTGACCGTGGCGCCCAATGCCTGCAGTTCGACCCGACTGGTCGTGAACTCGCCGATGCGCAATGGGCCGTAATACTTGTCGAGAGACCTGAGGCTTTGCCGGTGGGTGGCATCAGCGTTGTTTTCGAGAGCGGGTGAAGGCAAATGATGGAGATTGCCCGTCGAGGGCGCATGGACATTGGCCGAGGCATCGATCGGCGTGACCTGAAGCAGGCGCACGTTGGCAATGTGCGCGGAGGGTACGATGAGTTTCGACACGTCTTAATCCTTTAATGGTGTGTTTGAACAGCCGGTTTCCTTACCGGTGTTGCCTGTGTCATCTGCGTTTCAGGGCCAGACGATGTCGTGCCCGGACTCGTTCCTGTTGCCCGACAGCCTGACTATCGGCAGAGCGGCCGCTTCGGCCTTGTCGATCAATCGATCGTATTCGAACTTGTTGGCATGCCCGGCATGGGTGGCCGCTTCGATCCGCTCGGCGCTGTTGCCGGCCATGTCCTTGATGTCCATCACCCTGGCGCCTTTGGTCTGGGCACTGTTGAGGAGCCAGATGCGCTCGGCATCGAGACCGCTGCGGGTGACCGAAATCAGCCCCTCGAAATCGTCGCTGGGGAACCAGGTCGGCGGCGTGTCGCGCGCGGTGGCATTGAACATCATGTTTTCTTCGTGGGGGACGACTTCCAGGTTCCGGGTGTCGAGGGCGTAGAGGAACATCTCCGTCTGGCGCGTGCGCGTGGATCGATAACCGCGCTCGTGATCCCACGTCACGGGGCTGGCCGGGTCAGACCAGTCGGAAGACGAACTGCTGGAAGAATCACTTGCGTCGCTGTCCGAGCTGCTGCCTGCGGCATCCCGCCCCGGGTACTTATGCATCTGACTGTTGAAACGCAGGTACTCGGGATCGGGCGCGCTGGCATACACCTGCGCTTCTTTGAGGCTGAACGTTGCGCTGATCGGCTTGTGCGTGGTGGCGCCGGGCTCATGGTGGTAGCGCGGCAGCATGGTGCCGTCGCTTGCCAATTCGAAAGGGGTGCGCTCGTCACCGCGAAACAGCGCCGGGATATCGGTGCGGTACAGGCAGTTGTTCTTGTTGCGCAGATAGCCGAGTCGCTTGAGCAGCGCTTCGCGTAGCTCGGGGGTCAGAAAGTTTTCGGCGTGATACCAGTCGTGGCGGGCATTGCGCTTGAGGTTCAGCTGTTCAACCGCATCCCTGGCGAACTGATCGAGGCGGTGCGGATTGTCGACATCGTCCAGCAGCCGCTTGTGTGCCTGGGCCCATGCAGGAATCGCCAGTTGCTTTTTCATCTCCTGCTGCAAACGCGTCAGTTGATCCGGCAGCAGGTTGTAGGACTGCAGGACGGCTTCGCGCTCTGCCAGGCTCAAGCCCGGGTGCAGCCAGCGCAAAGCGTCACGCAGCAAGTCGGTGGCCGGATTTTTCGTGCTCACCGGATCTGCCCACTGTGGCGGTGTGCCTGCGGCCTCGGCTTCGACACGAAACCGCGTGATGTCCCGGCCTTGCAGCCCATACAGTTGCCAGATTTCCAGATCGGTCCACTGCTTGAGGTGCGTGGGAGGTGCGTTGAAACCGCCCTCTGGAGGATCGACCCGCCTGAGGTTGCCGAAAGAATCCCTGAAAGCAAACTGGATGCCGTCTTCGTTCGACCTCAGAACCGGTTGCATTTCGTAGTAGCCCTGGGCATCCGGCGAACGCTGCGAAGCGCGGTAACGGCTTTCATCGATAGGCGTGGTCATTGAGGTCAAACGCGGGCGCTTGGCAACAGGGGCGGCATCGGGCTGTGCGCTCACGGTCACCGCGGCCCGCTGCGGCACCGGTTGTTCGGTCAGGCGCCAGGTCGGGCTGTCGGCGTTTTTATAAAGGCGCGGGCCGGAGGCGGTGCGTTCGGTCAAGCGCTTGCTGCGCCATACGCCGGACTCATCCAGGTCAACATGGGTGGTCTTGATTGCGCCGTCAATTTCGACATCGACAAATCTTCTGCCGACGATCCAGCGAAATCCGTCAGCGTCCGCGGGGTTCATTCCGTGCACAAAAGCGTCGGACAGCCAGTAGTCATGGACCGGACTATTGGCTTGAGGCGCCTGGGTGCCCCGTGTCGGCATCCGAAAGATTTCGACGGCGGGTGGCTGTAAACGGGGCGCGACGATTTGCAGGCCCATTGCATCCGCCGGCGACGTGGGATCGACAAGGCCGGGTGTGGGGAAGAGGGCGGGTGAAACGCCATCGAGCTGGCGTGGCGGGAGAGCGGCGGATTCCGGCGGGTGCGACGTGGCCGCCGGGGGCTTTCGAGGTGTTTTTGGGCTCATGGAATACTCGGAACAAACAGATTGAAAGGCATTGTTTTCGGAGTTTGAAAGTTGCGGTATCAAACGTTGAACATGCGCTTTAGTTGTAATTAAGCCAAATCAATCTAACCGGTTTTCACTGGGAGGAATGACACTTTCAAGCAAAGTGTGGCCTGATTATGTAACGTCTGTTTTGTACATGTTTCGAGCGGGGAATTGTCTGGTTTTAATCAGGAAGTTTGACCGGGCACAAGTAATCGAGTGTCAGCAGTGAGTGCCGCTCTTGTCGGAATATTCCTAAAGAGCGGCGTTAGACAAACAATACTTGTAAGTTGGTCCGGTTTAGTAGGCGTAACGCAACAGTGTGTGTGGCAGGTGGCGCAAGACGAAAAAACCGAACAGGGCCACCATCGATGGCAGGATCAACCACCAGATCCTGAACGGCATCGGGTCGAGTGACGTCTGCCGCTGGCTCAGCCATAACATCGCGGCGCAGACGCAACTGGCGAGCATGGCGCCGGCGAGGATGTCGGTCGGCCAGTGCGCGCCCAGATAAACCCGCGACAAGGCGATCGACAGCGCCGGGATACAGGCAATCAGCAGCCAGGTCAGGCGCATGCGTGGCGGCTGTCCGCGACCGGCCAGCACGCCGAGTGTCAGGAACAGGGCAAACGCGCCGGATGCGTGGCCGCTGGGCATGCTGTAGGTGGTCAATGGATCACTGAGCACCTCTGGGCGTACCCGGGCGAAAAAGTATTTGGTTCCGGTGTTGGCCATCGCCGTGATGAGCATGGTGGAGCCGGCGAACATCGCCTGGCGCCATTGCTTGCACAGCAACAGCAGCACGACGAGCAGGGCGCTGAACAGCAGCATGTTGCGGAATTCGCCGATCAGGGTCAGCGTCACGGCGATTTCGTCCAGCGCTGGCTGGCGGTGCTCCTGCACCAGGGTCATCACGCCATTGTCGAGCGCGGTCAGGTACGGATAGCCGATGAACAGGCCGATCAGGATCAGCAGGCTCATGCTGCCGATCCAGATTGTCGCGCGACGATGACGACGCACGCTGCTGTTGACGCTCAGGCCGACCATCACTGCCACGCTGGCGGCGACGATGCCGGCCTCAAGCCAGAAACCTTCGGGCAGAGGCAGGCGGAACGCAGCACCTGTGGCCCAGCCCGGCAGCAGATAGGCCAGGCTCCAGCCGGCGGCTGCGAGCAGGCTGACGGCGAAGAAACGCGGGAACGGCATGTCGCACATCCCCGCGACCATCGGCAGCATCGGCCGCAAAGGACCGATGAAACGCCCGACCAGCAGGCTGGCGATGCCATAGCGCTGGAAGTAAGACTCGGCACCCGCCATCCATTCCGGGTGATGGCGCAGCCCGGGGAGGCGGCGGATGTTCTGGTGGAAATGGCGCCCGAGGAAATACGAAATCAGATCGCCGAGGATGCCGCCGAGAAAGCCCAGCAGCAGCGTCTCGCTCAATGACAGCGCGCCGCTGCCGGCCAGTACCGCCACGGCGAACAACAGCACCGTGCCCGGGACGATCAGCCCGGCAATCGCCAGACATTCCACGCACGCAACGATGAACACCGCTGCGGCCAGCCACTGTGGATTGGCGCCGAGCCATCCGGTGATGCTATCGAGCCATGGGCCCATAGAGAAAACTCCATCCAATCTTTAATTGATCGTTACGCGTTTGACTTCTGACCTGGGGGAGCGAGCCTGCTCGCGAATGCGGTGTGTCAGACGATAGAAGCGTTGGCTGGCACGACCCCTTCGCGAGCAGGCTCGCTCCCACACGGGGACATCATCTATTTGCGGATTCGGCGTCAGCTCCGGGAAGCAGGCAATAATCCCGGCCTTCGACCTGACCCCGTCGCAGCGGGTTCCGCGTGCACCATTGGGCATACGCGGCGTCAACGAAGCGATACATCAAGTGTTCATCACGGCCCAGCGGAATGCCCAGTCGGGTGGTCTGGATAATGTGTGTCGGCGCCGCCCCGGCGTCCTCGACCAGCAACAATTCATGATCGAAACGCTTGGCGTCCCACATCGGCACTTTCAAACCCAGCGCCTTGCACAGCAATGTCTGTCCGGCGCAGAGCTTCTGCGTCGGACGCGGCCGGCCCTGGGCATCGGGGTTGTTCACCAGCATCTGCGCCAGACTCGCCGGGCCGCTGACTTCATCGACCCACGGATAGGCGGACTTGATCAAAACGGCATTGCCCGGCCCCTGGGCGCTGAAGTTCAGCGAATCACCGCCGCGGGCGTAGTACATATAGATGTGCCCGCCATCCAGAAACAAAGCCTTACGTTTTTCTGTATAGCCGAGGGAGGCGTGGCTGCCTTTTTCCGCGCAGTAATAAGCTTCGGTTTCGATGATCCGCGCACTCAGCCACAGATCGCCGACGCGGTGACGGATCACTTTACCGAGCAGAGCCTGCGCCAGTACCTGGGCGTCGCGGTCGAAAAAACTGTCCGGCAGGCCCACGGGCAGGCGCGCGGACTCGGGACATAGGGGCACGTTGGTCATGATGGGCAAGGTTTATCCAGGCTCAATGAGGTCGTGATGATAACAACGCTGAGCTTAATTACGTCTGAACGACGGGCAAACGCAGCTCATTTCGACCATCCGCCCGTCACCGCTGTTAGTCCCGGGACGCGACAGCTATAATCTGCCGCTTTCCTCTTTGCCAAGACCCCAGCAGACCATGACTGAGTCCGTTCTTGACTACATGACCCGATTGGGTCGCGCCGCCCGCGCTGCCTCCCGGGTCATCGGTCGCGCCAGCACCGCGCAGAAAAACTGCGCCTTGCAGGCTGCCGCCAATGCTCTGGATGCTGCGCGCGCCGAGCTTGCTGCCGCCAATGAGCAGGATCTGGCAGCCGGTCGCGCCAACGGTCTGGAACCGGCATTGCTCGAGCGTCTGGAACTGACCCCTGCACGCATCGACGGGATGATCGTCGGCTTGCGCCAGGTCGCAGCACTGGCGGATCCGGTCGGCGCGATCCGCGACATGAGCTTCCGTCCGTCGGGCATTCAGGTCGGCAAGATGCGTGTCCCGCTGGGCGTGATCGGGATCATCTACGAATCCCGCCCGAACGTGACCATCGATGCCGCCAGCCTGTGCCTGAAGTCCGGCAACGCGACGATCCTGCGCGGTGGCTCCGAGGCGATTCATTCCAACCGGGCGATTGCCGCCTGCATCCAGCGCGGCCTGGCCGAGGCTGAATTGCCCGCCGCCGTGGTGCAAGTGGTGGAAACCACTGACCGCGCCGCCGTCGGTGCGATGATCAGCATGCCTGAATACGTCGACGTCATCGTTCCGCGTGGCGGGCGTGGCCTGATCGAGCGCATCAGCCGCGATGCCCGGGTACCGGTGATCAAGCATCTGGACGGCATCTGCCACGTTTACGTCAGCGCACACGCCGATCTGGCAAAAGCTCAACGCATCGCCTTCAACGCCAAGACTTACCGTTATGGCATCTGCGGCGCGATGGAGACCCTGCTGGTCGATCAGGCTGTTGCAAATGACTTTCTGCCAGCAATGGCCGCGCAGTTCCGCGAAAAAGGCGTCGAGCTGCGTGGTTGCGAGCGTACCCGGGCGATCATCGAGGCTGTAGCCGCCACCGAGGACGACTGGCACACCGAGTATCTGGCGCCGATCCTGTCGATCCGCGTGGTCGACGGCCTGGAGCAGGCGATCGAACACATCAACCATTACGGCTCCCATCACACCGACTCGATCGTCAGCGAAAACCTCGCCGACACCCGCCGGTTCGTGGCGGAAGTCGATTCGGCCTCGGTGATGATCAACACACCGACCTGCTTTGCCGATGGATTTGAATACGGATTGGGTGCCGAGATCGGCATTTCTACTGATAAGCTGCACGCCCGCGGCCCGGTGGGCCTCGAAGGGCTGACCTGCGAGAAGTACATCGTGGTCGGCGACGGCCAGTTGCGCGGCCAGGCGACGGTCTGACTTGACCGACCTCGACCTGACAGCGCCGCAGACCGGCAGCGAGTCGCGCCCGCAACGCATTGGCGTACTGGGCGGTACGTTCGACCCGGTGCACATCGGCCATTTGCGTGGCGCGCTGGAAGTCGTCGAGGCGTTGGCGCTGGACGAGTTGCGCCTGATGCCGAACGCGCGGCCGCCACATCGCGGTACGCCGCAGGTGTCGGCGCAGGATCGGCTGGCGATGGTCGAGTGCGCGGTGGCCGGATTGCCGCCGCTGGTGGTGGACGCCCGCGAATTGCAGCGGGACAAACCGTCCTGGACCATCGATACCCTGGAGTCGCTGCGCGCAGAGATGCCCGCCGAGACCCAGGTTTTTCTGCTTTTGGGCTGGGACGCATTTTGCGGCCTGCCCACTTGGCACCGCTGGGAAGAGTTGCTCCAGCATTGCCACATCCTGGTGCTACAGCGCCCGGACGCCGACAGCGAACCGCCGGATGCCTTGCGCAACCTGCTGGCAGCGCGTTCGGTGAGCGACCCGCTGGCCCTGAAAGGGCCGAGCGGACAGATTGCATTCGTCTGGCAGACACCGCTCGCGGTTTCCGCCACCCAGATCCGTCAACTGCTGGCCAGCGGTAAGTCGGTACGTTTCCTGGTGCCCGACGCGGTCCTGGCCTACATCGATGCGCACGGTCTGTACCGTGCGTCGAACTGAACAAGGCGTGCTTCACCGATGCGGATTACCGTATCCCCAAGCCGCCGAATACATGAGCAAAACGAGTTTCATATGACTGATAAAGATCTACCGAAAGTAAAGCGCAAAGGCACGTTCAAGAGCGCACCACTGCCGGAAGCCGTCAACACCAACGAGCCGCTCAAGGGCGACGAACTGGTCAAGATTGCCGTCGCCGCGCTGGAAGACGTCAAGGCCCAGGACATCCAGATCATCGATGTGCGCGACAAGCAGAGCATCACTGACTACATGATCATCGCCACCGGTACTTCCAATCGCCAGATCAACGCGATGCTGGACAAGGTCCGCGAGGAAGTGAAAAAGCAGGGCGCCAAGCCGCTGGGCGAAGAAGGCAAGGGCGACAGCGACTGGGTGCTGCTCGACCTCGACCTGGTGATCGTGCACATGATGACCGCCTCGGCGCGTCAGTTCTACGACCTGGAGCGCCTGTGGGCCGGTGCCGAGCAAAGCCGTGCGGCTGATGCCAAGCACCACAGCCCGGAGAACACCCACGAGCATTTCACCAAGCTCAACAAAGACCAGTTCTAAGGGATTGCTGTGCGACTGCGCCTGATCGCCGTCGGTTCACGCATGCCCAAGTGGGTGGAAGAAGGCTGGCATGAATATGCCAAGCGTCTTCCATCCGAGCTGGCGCTGGAACTGGTGGAAATTCCGCTCAACACCCGTGGCAAGAATGCCGACGTGGCCCGTTTCATCCGCCAGGAAGGCGAAGCCATGCTGGCCAAGGTCGGGCACAACGAGCGGATCGTCACGCTGGAGGTTCACGGCAAGCCCTGGAGCACCGAGCAACTGGCGGTCGAACTCGATCGCTGGCGCCTGGATTCGCGCACGGTCAACTTCATGGTCGGCGGCCCGGAAGGGCTGGCACCGGAAGTCTGTGCCCGCGCCGACCAGCGCTGGTCGTTATCGCCGCTGACCTTGCCGCACCCGTTGGTGCGGATTCTGATCGGCGAACAGTTGTACCGTGCCTGGACCGTGTTGTCCGGCCACCCTTACCACAAGTAAGCCTGCCCTCATGTCTCAGCCGATCCGCATCAAGGACCACGAAAAGGACGCCCGTCTGGTGCGCAGCCGTGTCGTGTTCGGTGCGATCGTGATCGTGTCGCTGATCTGTGTGCTGATCGCGCGCCTGTATTACCTGCAGGTGATCCAGTACGAGTACCACTCGACCCTGTCGGAAAACAACCGCGTCCACGTGCAGCCGATTCCGCCGACGCGCGGGCTGATTTTCGACCGCAACGGTGTGGTCGTGGCCGACAACCGGCCGAGCTTCAGCCTGAGCATGACCCGCGAGCGCTCCGGCGACTGGCAACAAGTGCTCGACGTCATCGTCGAGGTGCTGGAGCTGACGCCCGAGGACCGGGTGATCTTCGAGAAACGCATGCGTCAGGGGCGCCGGCCGTTCGAGCCGGTACCGATCCTGTTCGAGCTGACCGAAGAACAGATCGCCCGGATCGCGGTGAACCAGTTCCGCCTGCCCGGGGTGGAAGTGGTCGCGCAACTGGTCCGGCATTACCCGCAGGGCGCGCATTTTGCGCACTCGGTGGGCTACATGGGGCGGATCAACGAGAAAGAGCTGAAGTCGCTGGATCCGGTCAACTACAGCGGCACCCACCACATCGGCAAAACCGGCATCGAGCGTTTCTACGAGCCGGAATTGCACGGTCAGGTCGGTTACGAGGAAGTCGAGACCAACGCCCGTGGCCGCGTGTTGCGCGTGCTCAAGCGCACCGATCCGATTCCCGGCAAGGACATCGTCCTGAGCCTCGACATCAAATTGCAGGAAGCCGCCGAGGCCGCACTGGGCGGGCGACGTGGCGCGGTGGTAGCGCTCGATCCGAAAACCGGCGAGGTGCTGGCGATGGTCAGTCAGCCGAGTTTCGACCCGAACCTGTTCGTCACCGGCATCAGCTTCAAGGCCTACGCCGAGTTGCGCGACTCCATTGATCGGCCGCTGTTCAACCGTGTGCTGCGCGGCCTGTACCCGCCGGGCTCGACGATCAAACCGGCGGTGGCGATTGCCGGTCTCGACGCTGGCGTGGTCACGGCTTCCAGCCGAGTGTTCGACCCGGGCTATTACATGCTGCCCAACTACGATCACAAGTACCGCAACTGGAACCGCACCGGTGACGGCTTCGTCGACCTCGATACGGCGATCATGCGGTCCAACGACACCTACTTCTATGACCTGGCGCACAAGCTCGGCATCGATCGGCTGTCGACCTACATGAACAAGTTCGGCATCGGCCAGAAGGTTTCGCTGGACATGTTTGAAGAGTCCCCGGGCCTGATGCCGTCTCGCGAATGGAAGCGGGCGACGCGCAAACAGGCGTGGTTCCCCGGCGAAACCCTGATTCTCGGGATCGGCCAGGGCTACATGCAGTCGACTCCGCTGCAACTGGCCCAGGCCACGGCGCTGGTGGCCAACAAGGGCATCTGGAATCGTCCGCACCTGGCCAGGTCCCTCGATGGGGTCAAACCGGTGGATGACAACCCGATGCCTAACATCGTCCTGCGCGACCCCTCCGACTGGAACAAGGTCAACCACGGCATGCAGCAGGTGATGCACGGTGCCCGTGGTACCGCGCGCAAAGCGGCGATCGGCGCGCAATACCGCATCGCCGGCAAGTCCGGTACCGCGCAGGTGGTGGCGATCAAGCAGGGCGAGAAATACGACCGCTCCAAGGTTCAGGAGCGCCACCGCGACCACGCCCTGTTCGTCGGCTTCGCCCCGGCCGATGACCCGAAAATTGTCGTCTCGGTGATGGTCGAGAACGGTGAGTCCGGCTCCGGCGTGGCCGCGCCCGTGGTACGTCAGGTGATGGATGCCTGGTTGCTCGACCAGGACGGCCATCTGAAAGCCGAGTACGCCAGCCCTATCACTGCGGAGGCCACGGCCCGTGATGAATAATTTTGATCGCATGCTCTCCAGCGAGGATGTGATGCGTCGCCGCGCGACGTTGCTGCAAAGACTGCATATCGATGGCCCGCTGTTGATCCTGTTGCTGATCCTCGCCGCCGGCAGTCTGTTCGTGCTGTATTCGGCCAGTGGCAAGAGCTGGGATCTGCTCGGCAAGCAGGCGACGTCGTTCGGCATCGGCCTGGTGGCGATGATCGTCATCGCCCAGCTCGAGCCGCGATTCATGGCCCGCTGGGTGCCGCTCGGCTACGTGATCGGCGTGGTGTTGCTGATCGTCGTCGACATCATGGGCCACAACGCCATGGGCGCCACGCGCTGGATCAACATCCCCGGGGTGATCCGCTTCCAGCCCTCGGAATTCATGAAGATCCTGATGCCGGCGACCATCGCCTGGTATCTGTCGAAACGTACCTTGCCGCCGCAGCTCAAGCACGTCGGCATCAGCCTGATGCTGATTGGTGTGCCGTTCATTCTGATCGTGCGTCAGCCGGATCTCGGCACATCGCTGCTGATTCTGGCTGGTGGCGCCTTCGTCCTGTTCATGGGCGGCCTGCGCTGGCGCTGGATTCTCAGCGTGCTGGCGGCGGCGGTGCCGGTGTCGGTGGCGATGTGGTTCTTCGTCATGCACGACTATCAGAAGCAGCGGGTCCTGACCTTTCTCGACCCGGAAAGCGATCCGCTCGGCACCGGCTGGAACATCATTCAGTCGAAGGCGGCGATCGGTTCCGGCGGCGTATTTGGCAAAGGCTGGCTGCTCGGCACCCAGTCGCACCTCGATTTCCTTCCGGAAAGCCACACCGACTTCATCATTGCCGTGCTGGGCGAAGAGTTCGGTCTGGTGGGGATTTGTGCACTGCTGCTGATCTACTTGCTGTTGATCGGTCGCGGGCTGGTGATCACTGCCCAGGCGCAAACGCTGTTCGGCAAATTGCTCGCCGGCGCGTTGACCATGACTTTTTTTGTTTACGTTTTCGTCAACATCGGTATGGTCAGTGGCCTGTTGCCGGTCGTAGGGGTGCCGTTGCCGTTCATTAGCTACGGAGGAACTTCGCTGGTGACGCTGCTGTCAGCGTTTGGGGTTTTGATGTCGATCCATACCCATCGCAAGTGGATCGCACAGGTTTGAATAAGGTGAAGAGTGCAATGCAAGCAATGCGTGGCTGGGCGACTCGATGCGCGCCGCTGGTTGGCCTGATGGGCCTGCTGGGGAGCGTGCAGGAAGCGCTGGCCGGCGACTATGAAGGCTCGCCGCAGGTGGCCGAATTCGTCGGTGAAATGACCCGCGACTACGGTTTCGCCGGGGAACAACTGATGGGTGTGTTCCGCGAGGCGCAACGCAAGCAGTCGATTCTCGACGCCATCTCCAAACCCGCCGAACGGGTCAAGCAGTGGAACGAATATCGTCCGATGTTCATCACCGACGCGCGCATCGCCCGGGGTGTGGACTTCTGGCGTCAGCACGAGGCGACCCTGGCCCGCGCCGAGCAGGAATACGGCGTGCCGGCACAAGTCATCGTGTCGATCATCGGCGTCGAGACCTTTTTCGGACGTAATACCGGCAATTTCCGGGTGATCGATGCGTTGTCGACCCTCGGCTTCGACTATCCTCCCCGTGCCGAATTTTTCCGCAAGGAACTGCGTGAGTTCCTCCTGCTGGCCCGCGAAGAGCAGGTCGATCCGCTGACCCTGAAAGGCTCGTACGCCGGGGCCATGGGCCTGCCGCAGTTCATGCCGAGCAGCTTTCGCGCCTACGCAGTGGATTTCGACGGTGACGGCCACATCAATATCTGGAACAACCCGGACGATGCGATCGGTAGCGTCGCCAGCTATTTCAAGCGCCATGGCTGGGTCGCCGGTGAGCCAGTGGTCAGCCGCGCCGATGTGCGCGGCGAGCAGGTCGATGAAGGCCTGACTACCGGTATCGAGCCAGTGAAAACGGTCGCAGAGTTGCGGGCGCTGGGCTGGTCAAGTCATGATGCGCTGCGCGATGATATGCCGGTTACCGCATTTCGCCTCGAAGGCGACAACGGCCCTGAATACTGGATGGGCCTGCAGAATTTCTACGCGATCACGCGTTATAACCGCAGCGTGATGTACGCCATGGCCGTACATCAACTGTCTGAACAGCTGGTACAAGCACGGGGCGTCAAGTAATGCAGGCATTGCCTAACAATAAACCCCTGAAGCTGGTGGCTTTCGCTGCGTTGGCAGTCCTGGTCGCCAGTTGCACGACCAGCCGCACGCCGACACAGAAAACCCCGTCCACCGCGGTCCGCGCCCAACCGGGCCTGGACATCAACCGCGCGCACAAAGACGGCGCGCCGTGGTGGGACGTCGATGTCTCGCGCATCCCCGATGCGACACCGACCCTGCACACCGGCCCTTACAAGGCCAACCCTTACACGGTGTTGGGCAAGACCTATTTCCCGCTGCAGGAATCCAAGACCTACGTGGCCTCGGGCACGGCGTCCTGGTACGGCACCAAGTTCCACGGTCAGAACACCGCCAACGGCGAAGTGTATGACCTGTACGGCATGAGCGCCGCGCACAAGACCTTGCCACTGCCAAGTTACGTTCGGGTGACCAACCTGGACAACAACAAGACCGTGATCCTGCGCGTCAACGACCGTGGGCCGTTCTACTCCGATCGCATCATCGACTTGTCCTACGCGGCGGCGAAAAAACTCGGCTATGCCGAAACCGGCACCGCACGGGTCAAGGTCGAAGGCATCGATCCGCAGCAATGGTGGGCGGCCAAGGGCCGTCCGGCGCCGCTGATGCTCAACGAGCCGCAAGTGGCGCAGAATAGCGCCCCGGTGATCACCGCTTCGGCCGGTACTGTCGAGCAGTGGACGCCACCGCCGCAGCAGCACGCGGCGGCCGTGGTGCCCGTGCAGATCGATGCAAAAAAAAACGCTTCTGCACCAGCGTCTGGCCAGTATCTGCAGGTGGGCGCGTTCGCCAACCCGGACGCTGCCGAACTGCTGAGGTCGAAGCTCAGCGGGATGGTGAGCGCGCCGGTGTTCATCAGCTCGATCGTGCGCAATCAGCAGACCCTGCACCGGGTACGCCTGGGGCCGATCGGCTCGCCGGGTGAAATCGCCCAGGTGCAGAACAGTGTGCGGCTGGCCAATCTGGGTTCGCCCAGCGTGGTTACTGAGTAATACGTAGACCTTGATTGACGGTTCACTTGCGGTATTCGGGGGGTGAACCAGGTTGCTGGCTCGTCGAAGAACAAAAGCCCGGCAAGGGTGACTGGAGTGAGCAACTGAACACGCGATGGCCCGTTAGAAGGCTGTCTGAATAAGTTTTGCCTTCGGGCAAGTTTCCATTAGCGATTTCGAGAGACGGATGAACATCACCACCTTTGCCAAACGCCTGTGTCTGCTAGTCCCGCTGCTCCTCTCGCCAGCCGCTTTCGCGGCCGAGATGATGCCGTCGCCACCACAACTGGCCGCCAAGGCCTATGTTCTGATGGATGCCAGCAGCGGCAATGTGCTGGTCGAAAACAACGGCGACCAGCGTCTGCCACCGGCCAGCCTGACCAAGCTGATGACCGCTTACATCGCGACCCTGGAAATCCGTCGCGGCCAGATCGGTGAAAACGACCCGGTGACCGTCAGCGAAAACGCCTGGCGCACCGGCGGTTCGCGGATGTTCATCAAGGTCGGCTCGCAGGTGACTGTCAGCGACCTGCTGCACGGCATCATCATCCAGTCCGGTAACGACGCCAGCGTCGCCCTGGCCGAGCACATCGCCGGCAGCGAAGACGCATTCGCCGACCTGATGAACAAGACCGTCACCGAACTGGGCATGACCAATACCCACTTCATGAACCCGACCGGTCTGCCGAACCCTGAGCACTACTCGTCGGCACACGACATGGCGATCCTGGCCCGTGCGATCATCCACGAAGACCCGGCTCACTACGCGATCTACTCGCAGAAGGAGTTCTTCTGGAACGGCATCAAGCAGCCTAACCGCAACCTGCTGCTGTGGCGCGACAAGACCGTTGACGGTCTGAAAACCGGCCACACCGACGAAGCCGGCTACTGCATGGTGTCCTCGGCGGTACGTGACGGCCAGCGCCTGATCGCCGTGGTGTTCGGCACCAACAGCGAAGTGGCCCGCGCCGCAGAAACCCAGAAGCTGCTGACCTACGGTTTCCGCTTCTTCGAAACCCAGACCTTCTATCAGAAGGGTACTGAACTGGCGCAGGCGCCGGTGTGGAAAGGCACCACCAGCCAGGTCAAGGCCGGCCTGGCACAAGACCTGACCATGACCCTGCCGAAAGGCCAGCTGAAGAAGCTCGCTGCCAGCATGACCATGAACCCGCAACTGGTTGCGCCAATCGCCAAGGGCGACGTGATCGGTAAAGTCGAAGTCAAACTGGAAGACAAGGTGGTGCACAGCGCCGACCTGATCGCTCTGGATGGCGTCGAGGAGGGTGGTATCTTCCGCCGCATGTGGGATAGCATCCGTCTATTCTTCTACGGCTTGTTCAACTGATTCAGTGTTGACCTGCATGGCCCCGCCCCGATCCGGTGCGGGGCCATGTGCGTTACCACGGCTTAAGAGGCCGTTACGCCATGACCGATACCGAAGTACAGGCGCCAAAGATCGAATTTCCGCAGACTGATTATCCGATCAAGGTGATCAGCGACACGGGCGTCGGCAACAAAGACCAGATCATCGACATCGTCAAGAAACACGCGACCATCAACGATGAGCGCATCGACGAACGTCAAAGCACCAACGGCAAATACACCACGATTCAGTTGCATATCGTCGCCACCGACCAGGATCAGCTGTACAACATCAACAGCGAACTGCGGGCGACCGGCTTCGTGCACATGGTGTTGTGATGCACGGCACGCTGGGCTTTCGCGAGCTTGGCCAGATGGCTTACGAGCCGGTCTGGCATGCCATGCAACGCTTCACCAACGAACGCGGCAATGCTGCCGCCGACGAAATCTGGCTCGTCGAACACCCGCCGGTGTTCACCCAGGGCCAGGCCGGCAAGGCCGAACACCTGTTGCTGCCGGGAGATATTCCGGTGGTGCAGGTCGATCGTGGCGGCCAAGTGACTTATCATGGCCCCGGGCAACTGGTGGCTTATCTGTTGCTGGATGTGCGCAAGCTGGGTTTCGGCGTGCGTGATCTGGTCAGCCGCATGGAAGCCTGCCTGATCGAACTGCTGGCCAGCTACGGCGTCACCGCTGCGGCCAAGCCAGATGCTCCCGGCGTGTATGTCGATAGAGCGAAAATCGCTTCTCTGGGTTTGCGCATTCGCCACGGTTGTTCCTTTCATGGCCTGGCCCTGAACGTGGATATGAACCTGGAACCGTTTCGACGGATTAATCCCTGCGGCTACGCCGGGCTGGCCATGACCCAGCTGAGCGATCACGCAGGATCGATTGAATTTGCCGAGGTAAGTGCCCGGCTGCGCGCGCAGCTCGTCAAACACCTCGACTATGCTGAGCAGACGACCCTCACGGGCGGAATCGACTGATATGACTACTGATGCAGTGCAAACCATGATCCCGACGCTCGACGTGACCGAGCGCCCGGCCCCGCGTCCCAAGGTTGAAGCCGGCGTCAAGCTGCGCGGCGCCGAGAAGGTTGCACGCATCCCGGTCAAGATCATCCCGACCACCGAACTGCCGAAGAAACCCGACTGGATTCGCGTGCGCATCCCGGTTTCGCCGGAAGTCGACCGCATCAAGAGCCTGCTGCGCAAGCACAAGCTGCACAGCGTCTGCGAAGAGGCATCCTGCCCGAACCTCGGCGAATGCTTCTCCGGCGGCACCGCGACCTTCATGATCATGGGCGACATCTGCACCCGTCGCTGCCCGTTCTGCGACGTTGGCCACGGCCGTCCGAAGCCACTGGACGTCAACGAGCCGGAAAGCCTGGCCATCGCCATTGCCGACCTCAAGCTCAAATACGTGGTGATCACTTCGGTGGACCGCGATGACCTGCGTGACGGCGGTGCCCAGCACTTTGCCGACTGCATCCGCGAAATTCGCAAACTGTCGCCGAACGTGCAGCTCGAGACCCTGGTCCCGGACTACCGTGGCCGCATGGACATCGCGCTGGAAATCACCGCCGCCGAGCCGCCGGATGTGTTCAACCACAACCTGGAAACCGTGCCGCGCCTGTACAAGGCTGCGCGCCCGGGTTCGGATTACCAGTGGTCGCTGACGCTGCTGCAGCGCTTCAAGCAGATGATGCCGCACATTCCGACCAAGTCCGGCCTGATGCTGGGCCTGGGCGAGACCGACGAGGAAGTCATCGAAGTCATGAAGCGCATGCGCGAACACGACATCGACATGCTGACTCTCGGCCAGTACCTGCAACCGTCGCGCAGCCACTTGCCGGTGCAGCGTTTCGTGCACCCGGACACCTTCTCCTGGTTCGCCGAAGAAGGTTACAAGATGGGCTTCAAGAACGTTGCATCGGGCCCGCTGGTACGTTCCTCGTACCACGCCGACGAGCAGGCGAAGCTGGTCAAGGCCGAGCTGCTGGGTTCCTGATTCAGCGCCGAGGAAAAATGCCCGCCGAGGTCTGATAGCCCGGCGGGCATTTTTTTGCCCGACTTACATTCGCTGCTGATTTTTCCTTCAATGCACGGCGTGGCTGATCCTCTTCTGTTTGTTCACGTTCCTGACTAATGTGTGAGCATCAATTCACAGGGAGATCCAAGGATGACCGTTCGACCGACCCATACACTCTGCCCGCACACAGCCGTGCCCGCACTGCCCTCGGAAGGGCTGATCGGCGTCATTGCGCCTGCCGGCCCGGGTGCTCTGGACACCGATAAGGCGCTGCAATGGATGCGCGCACGCGGCTATGGGCTGAAGGTGTTTCCCGGCGTCTACGAGAAGGACGGCTATCTGGCCGGCAGTGATGACGTGCGTCTGCGCGATCTGCACGCGGCGTTCGCTGATCCCGACGTCGACGCGATCATTTGCCTGCGCGGCGGCTACGGCACGCCGCGTCTGCTCGACCGAATCGATTACGACCTGCTGAGCCGTCACGCCAAACCCTTTGTCGGCTACAGCGATATCACCGCGCTGCATCTGGCCATCAGTCGCTACGCCGGATTCGTGACCTTTCACGGGCCGTTGCTCAATGCCGACCTGCTGGGCGACAAGGAGCCGCCGACCGTCACTTCATTCTTTGCCATGCTCCGCGGGCAAATGAAGGCGGGCAGTGTGCTGAGCCATCCGGCGGCTTATCCGCTATCAACCGTCGAGCCGGGCGTTGCCCACGGGCGGTTGCTGGGAGGCAATCTGGCGATGATCGCCGCGACCCTCGGCACGCCTTACGAGATCGATGTCGACGGCGCGGTTCTGTTCATCGAGGATATCAACGAGCCGCTGTATCGTATCGACCGTCTGCTGACCCAGATGCGTCTGGCTGGCAAGTTGGCCAGGCTGCGCGGTGTGCTGGTCGGTGATATCGCCGGGGTGGATGTCGAGGCGCTGAATCGCTTGCTCAAGCAGACGTTTGAGCCGTTGCGGATTCCAGTGTTGTCGGGCTGGCGCAGTGGCCATTGTGATCCGAACCTGACGCTGCCATTGGGCGCGCTGGTGCGGCTGGATGCGGGGAAGCAGGAGTTGATGCTGGAGCAGGATGTGGTCATCCGGTAATTCGGGTGAGGCAAAAAAGATCGCAGCCTTCGGCAGCTCCTACATGGATTGACGAGCATCCTGGAGGAGCTGCCGAAGGCTGCGATCTTTTGATTTGTTCTATTGGCTACGCAGGCTCTCAAGCAACTTGTGCGTCGGATAACCATCCGCCGGCCAGCCCAGCGCTTGCTGCGCGCTGCGAATCGCTTTGCGGGTGTTGGCGCCGATAATCCCGTCAGCCGTGCCGGCGTCGTAATTACGCGCGCTCAACAGCGTCTGCAGTTCGATGCGCTCGGTACGGCTCAGCGGCAGGTCATCTTTCGGCCAGTTGCCATTGATCAGGCCTGCACCTTCGAAACGCTCGGACAACAGACTCACTGCCAGCGCATAGGACGACGAATTGTTGTACTTGAGAATCGCCCGGAAGTTGTCGAGGATCAGAAACGCCGGGCCACGATAGCCGGCGGGCAGCAGCAGGGCGGCGGACAGTTGTTCTGAACCTGCCGGAACCTGAGCGCCGTTCGGCAGGTTCACGCCCAGTTGCCGCCATTCAGCCACGCTTTTACGAATCGCGCCGTCCGCCAGGGTGTAGTTGAAACCGCTCGGCAGCTGCACTTCGAAGCCCCATGGCTGGCCACGCTGCCAGCCCGAGCTCTGCAGGTAATGCGCAGTCGAAGCCAGCGCATCCGCCGGGCTGCCCCAGATGTCGCGGCGACCGTCACCGTCAAAGTCCACCGCATGGGTGTTGTAGGTGGTGGGAATGAACTGCGTCTGGCCCATTGCACCGGCCCAGGAACCCAGCATCTTCTCCGGTGTGATATCGCCCTGTTGCAGAATCTGCAGGGCGGCGATCAATTGCGCGTGAGCAAAGCCCGGGCGACGCCCCTCGTAGGCGAGGGTGGCCAGCGAGTTGATCACCGACTTGCTGCCCTGGAACTGGCCGAAATTGCTTTCCATGCCCCACACCGACACCAGCGCCTGGCGATCAACACCATAACGCTGCTCGATGCTTTGCAGAATGTCGGCGTACTGGTTGATCAACGCCTGGCCCTTGCGCACACGCAACGGCGACAACGCGCCGTCGAGGTATTCCCACACGGGGCGGGAGAACTCTGGCTGACTGCGATCGGCACGAATCACGCTGGCGTCGAAGCTGACATTGGCAAATGCCTGATCGAACAGCTCGGCACGAATCCCCGCGGCGAGGGCATCCTTGCGGAAACCGGCCTGCCATTCGGCAAAGGTCTGGGTCGGTTGAATATCGAGCGGGTCGGTGGACGGCACTACCGGCGGAATGATCGCTGGGGCCGTGGTGACCGGGGCGGCTTGAAGCGGTTGTGCATCGGCGGCGGTGGGTTTTTCCGCGCAGGCGACAAGCAGAATGAAGCTGGAGGCAGCGATCAATTGGCGAACAGGCCAACGACGGGAAAGACTTGGGGGCATGCACAGTTCCAGGGGAAACGAATCAGGTGCAGACCTTAACATGAGCGGGGGGTAGTGCGCTTCAGGCAGCCAGAAAACAAGAAGCCTCCCAGTTGTCAGACTGGAAGGCTTCGCGGCGGTAGCTGCCTTTGCCCTTGGAAGGTCGTTCCTGGCGGCTGCGGAACAAGGGCTGGGCGACGATGGATTTGGCCTTGTTGGGGCCATGCTTTGCAGGCTTTTTGCTCATGAGGGTTCTCTCGGTGAGGTGAGTTTTGCGGGGGGAATAATCTGCCGATGTCGGGCATCTGTCTATAGGACAAATATGGGCAGTGTTTGTAGGAAAACAAGATCAAAAGATCGCAGCGTGCCGCAGCTCCTACAGGGATCGGTGTAGAGCTGCCGAAGGCTGCGATCTTTTGATCTTATTCAGCAGGTAATGACAGTCGCTGGCCTGACATCAATAAAGCCAGACGGCTAAGGCTCATCCACGGCGAACCCGCCGCCTGACCCTTGATCTGCGCATCGATACGCTGGGCTTCGAGCAGCAGCTGCGCCCAGCGTTGCGCCGAATAGCGTTGCAGGGCCTTGCTCATCAGCGGCTTGCGCTTGTCCCAGACCGGCGGTTTCGACTGGCTGAAGCACTTGTCCAGCGGTGTGCCCTGGCTGTATTGCAGGGAAATATTGGCCAGCAGGCGCAGCTCCCGCGCCAGCGCCCAAAGGATCACAGGCGGCTCGACGCCTTCACCGCGCAGACCTTCGAGCATGCGCAAGGCGTGAGCCGGTTCGCCGTTGAGCACCGCGTCGGTCAGGCCGAACACGTCAAACCGCGCACTGTCGGCCACGGCGGCCTGCACGGTTTCGACGGTGATCTGCCCACCTTCGGCCATCAACTTCAGCTTTTCGATTTCCTGGGCGGCGGCGAGCAGGTTGCCTTCGACACGTGCGGCAATCAATTCGACAGCATCCTGACTGGCCGACAGGCCTGCCTGCGACAATCGCTGACGAATCCAGCTCGGCAGTTGATTGGCATCCACCGGCCAGATCTGCACGAACTGGGTTTGCTGGCCTTCGACCAGGGCCTTGCCCCACTTGGTTTTCTGCGCACTGCCATCGAGCTTCGGCAAGCTGATCAGCAGCAGCGTATCTTCGGCGGGGCGCGAGCAATATTCGATCAGCGCGGCCGCGCCTTTGTCGCCCGGTTTGCCCGACGGCAGACGCAGCTCCAACAGGCGTTTTTCGGCGAACAGCGACATGCTGGCACCGGCCTGCAGCAACGTCCCCCAATCGAAATTGGCGTCGGCGGCGAAGACCTGACGTTCGTCAAAACCTTGCTGGCGAGCAGCACTGCGGATGGCATCGGCGGCTTCCTGACACAGCAACGGGTCATCGCCGCTGATGATGTAGACCGGCGCGAGTGCGCCTTGCAGGTGTTTGCCGAGTTGCGCGGGAGTGAGCTTCATAAGGAAGGGCGAGCGGGGCGCCTGAGCGCCCCGGCCGTCTTACTGCTGCGGGATTTCGAGCGGCGACTGACGCGGAGTTTCCGCTTCAGCCTTTTGTGCCGCTTCCAGCGCGTCGGCTTCGGCCTTGGCGCGGTCATTGGCGGCTTGCTGCAGTTGCTGCAATTGCCCCGGAGTCAGCTGTTGCAGGCGCAGCATCATGCGCTGTACCAGTTCGCGGCGGATTTCGCGACGGGCATCGTTGGCTTCCTGATCGGAACCGACGAGGTTGTTGCCGTCATGAATGAAGACTTTCTGCACTTCGAGCTTGTCGCTGAGCAGCGACAGGTTCTTCTCGCCGCGGATATCGTAGCTCAGCACTGTGCTGACCTGATATTCGCCTGTACGACCGGCACCGGCGTAGCTGAGGATGCGCTGGCTTTCCTGCTCGTCAGCCAGAAACAGCTTGTACGGCGCGCCGCTGTAGATCTTGACGCCACTGGACTCAAGCACCTGACGCAGTTGCGTCACGGTTTCGCCGTAGGCGTTGCGCGCGCTCAGGTCGAGTTCCTTGATCGACAGTTCGTTGGTGCCGGTACCACGCAACTGGAAACCGCAGGCGCTCAGCAGAACGGCGAGGCCCATCACCAGCAGATTGCGTTTGATCATTGTGTTGCTCCCCTTGAAACCAGGTGAGCCGACTCTGCGGCCCGAAAGGTTTTACTGGGTGCCAGGCGAACCCGACACCCGATCCAATTTAGCTGGCGACGATGTTGACCAGTTTGCCCGGCACCACAATCACTTTGCGAATGGTCAGGCCGTCGACGAACCGCAGCACGTTCTCGTTGACGCGCGCGGCGGCTTCGATTTCCTCGCGGGTGGCGCTGGCCGGCATTTCGATCTGGCCGCGCAGTTTACCGTTGACCTGAATGACCAGGGTCAGGTTGTCCTGCACCAGAGCGCTTTCGTCCACCGCCGGCCAGCCGGCATCGATCACCGCATCGGCGTGACCCAACTGTTTCCACAATTCATGGCTGATATGCGGGGTGATCGGTGCCAGCAGCAAAGTGACCGCTTCGAGACCTTCGTGCAGCAGCGCGCGATCCTGTTCGGTGCCTTGGGCGGCTTTTTCCAGCACGTTCATCAGCGTCATGACTTGCGCGATGGCGGTGTTGAATTTGTGGTTCTGGCCGACGTCATGGCTGGCCTGCTTGATCGCCAGGTGGATCGCGCGACGCACGGATTTCTGCTCGTCGCTCAGAGCGCCAACCTCAAGCTTGCCCGGCAAGCCTTGGGTGACGTGGGCTTGCGCCAGACGCCAGACACGCTTGAGGAAGCGGTGCGAGCCTTCAACGCCGGAGTCCGACCATTCCGCACTCATGTCGGGCGGCGAGGCGAACATCATGAACAGGCGGCAAGTGTCGGCACCGAACTGGTCGATCATCGACTGCGGATCGACGCCGTTGTTCTTCGACTTGGCCATCTTCTCGGTGCCGCCGATTTCCACCGGCAGGCCGTCGGATTTCAGCCTGGCGCTGATGACCTTGGCTTTGCTGTCGCGTTCGAGTTCGACGTCGGCCGGGTTGAACCAGGTGTAGGCGCCGTTGGCTTCGCGACGATAGTAGGTTTCGGCGATCACCATGCCTTGGGTCAGCAGGTTCTTGAACGGCTCGTTGGAGCTGACCAGGCCTTCATCGCGCATCAGCTTGTGGAAGAAGCGCGCATAGAGCAGGTGAAGAATGGCGTGTTCGATGCCACCGATGTACTGATCCACCGGCAGCCAGTGATCGGCGGCGGATTTCTCGACCAGACCACCCTCGAAGTGCGGGGAGGCGTAACGGGCGTAGTACCACGACGACTCGACGAAGGTGTCCATGGTGTCGGTTTCACGCTTGGCAGGCTCGCCGCATTTCGGGCAAGTGCACTCGTAGAACTCGGGCATGCGCGCCAGCGGCGAACCGGCGCCGTCCGGCACCACGTCTTCAGGCAATACGACCGGCAGTTGATCTTCCGGCACCGGTACGTCACCGCACGCAGCGCAGTGGATGATCGGGATCGGGCAGCCCCAGTAGCGCTGGCGGCTGATGCCCCAGTCGCGCAGGCGGAACTGGGTGCGCGAGGCGCCCAGCTCTTTCTTGATCAGGGCCACTTCCATGGCGTCGAACGCGCCAGCGAAGTCGAGGCCGTCGAACTCACCGGAGTTGATCAGCGTGCCGTGCTCGCCATAGGCGTCTTGCCACGGCGCTTGGTTGGTGTCACCGGAGCTGGTGCGCACTACCGATTTCACCGGCAGGTTGTACTTGTGGGCGAATTCGAAATCGCGCTCGTCGTGCGCCGGGACCGCCATGACTGCGCCGTCGCCGTAGTGCATCAGCACGTAGTTGGCGACCCACACCGGCAGTTTTTCACCGGTCAGCGGGTGCTCGACGAACAGGCCGGTCGGCAGGCCTTTCTTTTCCTGGGTGGCGACGTCGGCTTCAGCGACGCTGCCGCCCTTGCATTCAGCGATGAACGCTTGCAGCTCGGGGTTGTTTTGCGCGGCCAGGGTCGCCAGCGGGTGCTCGGCCGCCACGGCGACGTAGGTCGCGCCCATCAGGGTGTCCGGACGGGTGGTGAAGACTTTCAGGGTGCCGGCTTCGCCGATCGAGTCGACGTTGTACGGAAACTGCACTTCCATGCCGCGGGACTTGCCGATCCAGTTGCGCTGCATGGTCTTGACCTGCTCCGGCCAGCCAGTCAGTTCGTCGAGGCTCTCCAGCAGCTCGTCCGCATAGGCAGTGATCTTGAAGTAGTACATCGGGATTTCGCGCTTTTCGATCAGCGCGCCGGAGCGCCAGCCGCGTCCGTCGATGACTTGCTCGTTGGCCAGCACGGTCTGGTCGACCGGGTCCCAGTTCACGGTGCCGTTCTTGCGGTAGATCACGCCTTTTTCGAACAGGCGAGTGAACAGCCATTGTTCCCAGCGGTAGTAGTCGGGCTTGCAGGTGGTCACTTCACGGGACCAGTCAACCGCGAGGCCGAGGCTGCGCAGCTGCGACTTCATGTAGGCGATGTTCTCGTAGGTCCACTTGGCGGGCGCCACGTTGTTCTTCATCGCGGCGTTTTCCGCCGGCATGCCGAACGCATCCCAACCCATTGGCTGCAGAACATTCTTGCCTTGCATGCGCTGGTAGCGCGAGATCACGTCGCCGATGGTGTAGTTGCGCACGTGGCCCATGTGCAGCTTGCCGCTGGGGTACGGGAACATCGACAGGCAGTAGTAGGTTTCCTTGCCTGGCTGTTCACTGACTTCAAAGGACTTTTGCTCATCCCAGAACGACTGGGCGGCGGCTTCGATCTCACGTGGCTGATATTGTTCGTGCATGGCTACTTTTGTACTGGATAGGGGTGGCCTAATCCGCTTCGACGGCTGCATTCGGGATCGCCCGAGTGCGCTGGAAGTGGAATGACAGGAAGCGCCGTAGCATACATGACCGCGCTTGGCCGAGGGAAACCCTGATTACAGCTGTTCGCCAGAGGGTTTGCGTGGCGAGGGCCGTTGGTCGCGGCGTGTAGCCGGTTCGTGCAGCGAAGCTAAGCTCTAACTGGGGAGTGAGTCTTATCTTCAATGAGGTGAGGGATGGTGGAGCAACGGAAAAAAAACGTAACGAAACCCGAGTTGTACGAAAGGTTGATCGATCGTCTGGGCATGGCGCTGGACGCCGTGAAAACTGCTGACCGGCTGCGCGACGAGCGCCCCCTGGAACTGGAATTGCGTGGCTTGAGCCCCGCCGAGTTCAAACTGGTCAAGGCCTATCTGGATCGCAGTGAACGTGAAACGCAGGGATGCCTGTCTCAAGCAGTGAAGCAGCTCGATGCAGCACATTCGGCCAAGGTCATCTGGCTCAAGGACAAGGCGCCGCGCAGAGACACCGGCAAGGTTCGCTCTGTGCAGGCCAAGTAAGCGCATGGCAGGTCGGGAACGGATCTTTTGCAACAGGATCCCGCCTATTGGTTGTAACCCTTGATTAACACTCTTAGGCTTCGGGCATCTTTGGAGATGCCCGATGCCCTTTCGATATTTCATCAAACAACTTTTATTGCCGCCCGGCATTCTCTTGCTGCTGTTGCTGGCCGCCTGGTGGCTGCGCCGCTCGCGACCGCGTCTGGCTGGCGTGTGTTTTGCCCTTGGATTTGGCGGCCTGTGGCTGATGAGCCTGCCGGTGGTGGTGCAATGGAGCGCCAAGGCATTGGAGCGCGAGCCGCCGCTGGCCCGGCAGGAATGGGCGACGTTGGGGCAACGCGCCGAAGCTATTGTGGTGTTGGGCTCGGGACGTGAGCGCGGTGATCTCGCCTGGGGCGAAGACCAGCCAACCGGCGTCGGTCTCGAGCGTCAGCGTTACGCGGCGCGCCTGGCCAAGGCCTCGGGCTTGCCGATCCTGACCAGCGGCGGCCTGCATTACGGCACGCCACCGACCGAGGCGAAATTGATGGCGGATTCGTTGCGTGATGACTTCGACGTGAGCGTGCGCTGGCAGGAAGGCGAGAGCCGCACCACATGGGAAAACGCGCGGTTCACGGCGGATATTCTCTTGCCGCAGGGGATCAAACGGGTCGTCGTGGTGACACAGGCGTGGCATATGCCGCGCGCGGTGTGGAGTTTTCAACAGGCGGGATTCGAAGTAGTGCCAGCGCCGGTGGGTTTTCTTGGCACCGATAACGCCCGGCCTTTCGGTGGCTGGCTGCCGGAGTTCAAGTCGATCTGGCAGAGCGGGCAGTTGCTCAATGAAGCGGTGGGGCAGGTGGGGTATTCGCTGTTTTACCGAGGTGAAGCCAACCACGATTGACTCGCTGCTGCTAATGCCCTCTTCGCGAGCAGGCTCGCTCCCACATTGAAATGCATTCCAACTGTGGGAGCGAGCCTGCTCGCGAAGCTTTTAAAGGGTTTTCGACATCCGGTTCGCCATCAGCGCCCAGCCAAACAGCAGCAGGCACAGCACAATCAATGGCCATGAACGCCATTGCAGATAAGGCGTCAGGTTATGCATCGGCACCACTTCGCCGTACAGCACGCCCTGTTCGAACTGCGGAATCTGCTCGGTGATCTGCCCGAACGGGTTGATCAGGCCGGTAACGCCGTTGTTGGTCGCGCGGATCATCCAGCGTCCGGCTTCCAGTGCGCGCATCTGCGCCATTTGCAGATGTTGCAGCGGCCCGATGGAAGTGCCGAACCAGGTGTCATTGCTGATCGTCAGCAGCAGATCGCTGCGTGCCGATAGCCCGGCGGCGAATTCCGGATAGACCACTTCGTAGCAGATGAACGGTGCGATCTGGTAACCCTTGGCCTGCAACAGCGCCTGATCGGAAGGGCCGCGAGCGAAGTCCGACATGGGCAGGTCGAAGAACGCGATCAAACCACGCAACACATCCTGCAACGGCACGTATTCGCCGAACGGCACCAGTTTCTGCTTCAGATAAGTGCCGTCGCCTTCGCCGACCACGGTGATGCCGTTGAAGAAGCGTCTCTCTTTATGCACGGTCTGGCGGATCGGTACACCGGTGATCAGCGCTGATTTACGCTCGGCGGCGAAGCTGCCCATCATCGTCAGGTAGCCCTCGGCGGACTCCTTCAGAACCGGCACGGCGGTTTCCGGCCAGATCAGCAGGTCGACCGGTTTGGAACGGAAACTCAAGTCGCGGTACAGCGCCAGTTGTGCGTTGAGCTCGGCCGGGTCCCATTTCATGCTTTGCGCGACGTTGCCCTGAATCGCAGCCACCGTCAGCGGTGCGCCGGACGGGCTGGTCCAGGCGTGGCCTTTGAGGGCGACGCCCGCTATCCAGGGGCCCAGCAGAAGTACCAGGCCGGCAGCGATAAAACCCTTGCGCCGCGCCTGCAACAAGCGCGGCGCGTTGTAGATCAGTGCCGCCGTCAGTGCCAGAACAAATGACACCAGCCACATTCCGCCCACCGGTGCGAGCCCGGCCAGCGGGCCGTCGAGCTGACTGTAACCGGAGTAAAGCCACGGGAAACCGGTGAGGAACCAGCCGCGAAACGCTTCCTGCCCGACCCACAGCGCAGCAAAAGCCAGGGCATCCGCCAGCGGCGCCTCGTTACGGCGCAACCAGCGCGCCCACAGCCAGGCGGGCAAGGCGAAGAACCAGGCAATTGCCGCTGTGAACAGCAGCATCAGGAACCCGGCGAGCAACACCGAAGCGCCGCCAAAATGGTGAATGCTGTAATAGATCCAACTGGTGCCGGCGCCAAACAGGCCGAAGCCGAAGCACCAGCCACGACCCAGCGCCTGACGAGGGCTCAGCTCACGCAAACCGGCATAGAACAGACCGACCGCCAGCAACGCCAGCGGCCAGATGTTGAACGGGGCGAGAGCGAAAGTGGTGATTGCACCGGCCGCCACGGCCAGCAGGTTACCGGGCCAGCCGGGGCGGGTAGTCCAGCGCATTTCAGTCCTTAGCGAGCAATAGGTGTCAGACGCAGCAAATGAATCCGACGGCTGTCGGCGTTCAGGATGCGGAAACGATAGGCGCCGATTTCAGTGATTTCGTTGCGTTTTGGCAAGTGGCCGAACGCGCTCATCACCAGACCGCCGACGGTGTCGAATTCGTCGTCGGAGAATTCGCTGTCGAAAAACTCGTTGAAGTTCTCGATCGGCGTCAGCGCCTTGATCAGGAAATCACCGCTGGGCAGCGGCTTGATGTAGCTGTCTTCCTCGACGTCGTGCTCGTCCTCGATATCGCCAACGATCTGTTCGAGCACGTCTTCGATGGTCACCAGACCGGCCACGCCGCCGTACTCGTCGATGACGATGGCCATGTGGTTGTGGTTGGCGCGGAATTCACGCAGCAACACGTTCAGACGCTTGGACTCCGGCACAAACGTGGCCGGGCGCAGCAGATCCTTGATGTTGAAGCTGTCGCCGTTCTCTTTGAAGATCAGCGGCAGCAGATCCTTGACCAGCAGCACGCCCATCACGTCGTCATGGCTTTCGCCGATGACCGGATAGCGCGAGTGGGCCGAGTCGACCACGGCCGGGAGAAATTCGCGGGGTGTCTGGGTCGCCTTGATGCTGATCACTTGCGAGCGCGGCACCATGATGTCGCGCACTTGCAGGTCAGCCACCTGAATGGCGCCTTCGACGATGGCCAGCGCTTCGCTGTCCAGCAGTTTGTTCTGATGTGCGTCGCGCAGCAGCTCGAGGAGCTCCTGGCGGTTCTTCGGCTCGTGGGCAAAAGCCTGGGTCAGTTTACCCAGCCATGACTTCTGCCCGTTGCTCGATCGATCTTCGCTCATAGCGATTACTCTGAATCCTTTGTTGTAACGATGGGGGAGTGTTCGGTTTCGTCGTCCGCGTACGGATCGCGATAGCCCAGTTCGGCAAGCAACTCGCGTTCCAGTGCTTCCATTTCCTCGGCTTCGTCGTCATCTATATGGTCGTAACCCAGCAGATGCAAGCAGCCGTGAATGACCAGATGTGCCCAGTGGGCCTTTAGTTCCTTGCCCTGCTCGGCGGCTTCGCGTTCGACCACGGCCACGCAGATCACCAGGTCGCCGAGCAGCGGGATGTCGAGAAACTCGTCAGGCACTTCCGCCGGGAACGACAACACATTGGTCGCGTAATCCTTGTGGCGCCAGGTGTGGTTGAGCTCGCGGCCTTCTTGCTCATCGACCAGACGAATGGTCATTTCCGAATCAGCGGTGCGCTGGCGCAGGGCCAGTTCGCACCACTGACGGAACTCGGCTTCACTGGGCGCGCTGGCCTCGGTGGCGATTTGCAGATCCAGCTCAAGCATCGCGCGAGGCTTCCTTCGCGGCTTCGGCACGGGTCTCGAAGCGCTCGTAGGCCTCGACAATCCGCTGCACCAACGGGTGGCGCACGACGTCTTTGGGCTGGAAGTGGGTGAAGCTGATGCCGGGCACGTCTTTCAGCACTTCGATCACATGGTGCAGGCCGGATTTGGTGCCGCGCGGCAGGTCGACCTGGGTGATGTCGCCGGTGATCACGGCGGTGGAGCCAAAGCCGATGCGCGTGAGGAACATCTTCATCTGCTCGACGGTGGTGTTCTGGCTTTCGTCGAGAATGATGAAGCTGTTGTTCAGCGTGCGACCGCGCATGTAGGCCAGCGGCGCGACTTCAATCACTTGTTTTTCGATCAGCTTGGCGACGTATTCGAAGCCGAGCATTTCGTACAGTGCGTCATACAGCGGGCGCAGGTACGGGTCGATCTTCTGCGACAGGTCGCCGGGCAGGAAGCCGAGTTTTTCACCCGCTTCGACCGCCGGACGCACCAGCAGGATGCGGCGGATCTGCTCGCGCTCCAGCGCGTCAACCGCGCAGGCCACGGCCAGATAGGTCTTGCCGGTACCGGCCGGGCCGATGCCGAAGTTGATGTCGTTGCCGAGGATTTCCTTCACGTAGCGCTGCTGATTCAAGCCGCGTGGGCGAATCATGCCTTTTTTCGTACGCAGGGCGACGGTCGGTTCGGCAGGGGCCGGATTGTCGAGATCCGCGCCGGCCGATTCCTGGATGAACAGGTGCACAAGGTCTGGCGACAGCTCGGTACCCTTGGTTTCCCGGTACAGGCGGCGCAGCAGGTTTTCCGCAGACGTGGTGAGTTTGGGGTCGCCAATCAGCTCGAACTGGTTTCCGCGATTGCGGATCTCGATGGCCAGGCGCTGCTCGATCAAGCGCAAATGCTCGTCGAATTGCCCGCACAGATTGGCGAAGCGGCGAGCCTCAAAAGGCTCGAGGAGAAAACGATGTGGTTCGATGGGTGCGTTCAAGGTCGTATTTAGCCGCCCTGGGGCAATTAGGATGAAATCAAGGATAACGCCAGTGGCGTGGGTGCGAAAGCTCTTAAATATTCTCGGCGTCGAGACCGTCAAGATCGCAGCCTTCGGCAGCTCCTACAGAGGAATGTAATCCATGTAGGAGCTGCCGAAGGCTGCGATCTTTTGCATTTACTGGATCAGCGAGCCGCGCAGCGAGTGCGGTTGCGCCGCGTCGATGTGCACGTCGGCGAACTGGCCGATCAGGGTCGGATTGTCGCAGCGGAAGTTGACGATACGATTATTCTCGGTACGGCCTTGCAGCTCGCCCGGGTCTTTCTTCGAATAATCGGTCACCAGAATGCGCTGGATCGAACCGACCATTTGTCGGCTGATCTCGAAGCCTTGCTGGTTCAAGCGATGTTGCAGCGCATTCAGACGTTCTTTTTTCAATTCTTCCGGGGTGTCATCGGCCAGATCGGCGGCGGGCGTGCCCGGGCGCTGGCTGTAAACGAAGGAGTAGGAGAAATCGAAGCCGACATCTGCAATCAGCTTCATGGTCTGTTCGAAGTCTTTTTCGGTTTCGCCGGGGAAGCCGACGATGAAGTCCGAGCTGATGCAGATTCCCGGCACGGCCGCGCGCAGTTTGCGCAGCTTGGATTTGTACTCCAGCGCCGTGTGGTTGCGCTTCATCGCCGCGAGGATCCGGTCCGAGCCCGACTGCACCGGCAAGTGCAGGTGCTTGACCAGTTCCGGCACTTCGGCGTGGGCCTGGATCAGGCTGTCGGAGAACTCCAGCGGATGTGACGTGGTGTAGCGGATGCGGTCGATGCCATCGACAGCGGCGACCACACGAATCAGCTCAGCCAGATCGGCCAGGCGACCGTCGTGAGTCGAGCCGCGATAGCCGTTGACGTTCTGCCCCAGCAAGGTCACTTCGCGCACGCCGTTTTCGGCAAGGTGAATGATTTCCGCAATCACGTCGTCGAACGGCCGGCTGACCTCTTCACCACGGGTGTACGGCACTACGCAGAACGTGCAGTACTTGCTGCAACCTTCCATGACCGACACATAGGCACTCGGGCCGTCGATGCGTGGCTCGGGCAGGTGGTCGAATTTTTCGATTTCCGGGAACGAGACATCGACCTGCGGCAGCTTGCTGCTGCGCGCGGCGTCGATCATCTCGGGCAGACGGTGCAGGGTCTGGGGGCCGAACACCACGTCAACATACGGAGCGCGATCGCGGATCGCCGCGCCTTCCTGACTGGCCACGCAACCGCCGACGGCGATGACCATGTCCGGGTTGGCCAGCTTCAGTTCGCGCCAGCGGCCGAGCTGCGAGTACACGCGATCCTGCGCGCGTTCGCGGATCGAGCAGGTGTTGAGCAGAATCACGTCGGCGTCTTCCGCGCGGGCGGTGACTTCCAGGGCCTGATGTTCGCCCAGCAGATCGACCATGCGCGAGCTGTCGTACTCGTTCATCTGGCAACCGTGGGTTTCGATGTATAGCTTCTTGGCCATGGATTCGGGTCGTCACGTGATTCAAAGAACCGCGCATTATAGGGAACAAGCCGTCAGGTTCCTACCGCTGTGCGTCCGGTGGCTATGCTATAGTTCGCGCCCTCATTTTTACCCCGATGTTATCCGCCCGCCATGACCAAACGCGAAGCTCCAATCTACAAGGTGATTTTCCTCAACCAGGGCCAGGTGTTCGAAATGTACGCCAAGCAGATCTATCAAAGTGATCTGTGGGGTTTCCTGGAAGTTGAAGAATTCGTCTTTGGCGAGCGCACGCAGATGGTCGTCGATCCGAGCGAAGAAAAGCTCAAGGCGCAATTCGAAGGCGTGGTGCGCAGCTTTGTGCCGATGCATTCGATTGTGCGCATCGACGAAGTGGAACGTCTGGGCACGCCGAAAATCAGCGAAGCCCGCGGCGCGGTCGGCAATGTCATGCCGTTTCCGATGCCGATGCCTGAGAAGTAAAAACAGATTCAAAGCTGGAATGATGTTGTGGCGAGGGAGCTTGCTCCCGTACGACTGCGCAGCAGTCGTCAGGCCAGAAAATGCATTGTGTCAGCCAGATCGGGATTGCAGGGTTTAGGGCTGCTTCGCACCCCGGCGGGGGCAAGCTCCCTCGCCACAGGGGGCTTACGGAAGAGGTGAAAACGGCGTACGCCCATCGGCGCTCTGCAGTTCCATGAGGTATTTGCGGAAGATCTGTCCGAGCACCTGGGTGGCGGTTTCCAGATCTTCGCGGGACATCTTTTCCGAAACTTCGTCGGCCGTGTCCAATGCCTCTTCGGCACCGTTGACCGCCGCCATCTTCAGCACGATGTACGCCTGGATATTGTTGGCCTGCACGCCTTCACCATGGAAAAACATGCTGCCGAGCTTGAATTGCGCCTGGGCGTGGCCTTGCAACGAGGCCTTTTCGAAATAGCTCAGGGCTTGATTGAGGTCGCGCGGCGCGTTCTTGCCGTCGTAGTAGAACTCACCCAACTCGTACTGCGCTTGCGCATCCCCTTCATCCGCCGCTTTCTGGCAGGCGGCCAATGCCTGCGTGACGTCTTGCGGCTGAGTATTGAGGGTGCAACGACCCATCGCCGGGATCAACAACGAGTTGCCGCCTGCTTGTGCATGCGCGAGCAGGGGCTGAAGGAGCAACAGGCAGCCCAATGCAAGGGTGCGGCCGGTGCGGTTCATGGGAATCGACTTACCTCTGAAGGGCACGCGGACCCGTCGAGGGATCCAATAAGCGCGCATTATGAAATAAGCAGGGCCAACCTTACAAAGTCTTTACTCGTTTTTCTGCTGCGTGGGGAATATATCGCCCGATTCGGGCAGGATTTGCGCAGGCACGTCGGAAAAACCGAGGCTATGTAGGTGAAAGCTGACGCTGGCCATAGCCAACGTCAGCGGTGTGGCGATTATTTCAATGCGGCGAAGGCGCGCTCGGCAGCGTCCAGCGTCAGTTGCAACTCGGCTTCGCCATGGGCGATCGAGGTGAAACCGGCTTCGAACGCACTCGGCGCCAGGTACACGCCACCTTCCAGCATCAGGTGGAAGAAGCGACCGAACAGGGCCGCGTCGCTGGCCATCACGTCGTCGAAAGTGACGATGTCGTCGGCCCCACTGAAATACAGGCCAAACATGCCGCCGGCCTGAGTGGTCACGAACGGAATGCCCGCAGCATCGGCGCGTTCTTGCAGGCCATCGAGCAGGCGCGTGGTGTAGTCGGTCAATTCGGCGTGGAAACCCGGGCGGCTGATCAAACGCAGAGTCGTCAGGCCGGCCGCCATCGCCAGCGGATTACCCGACAGCGTACCTGCCTGATACACCGGCCCCAGCGGGGCGATGCGCTGCATGATCTCGCGCTTGCCACCGAAGCAGCCCACCGGCATGCCGCCGCCGATGATCTTGCCGAAGGTGGTCAGGTCTGGCGTCACGCCGTAGTGCGCCTGGGCACCGCCGAGGGCGACGCGGAAACCGGTCATCACTTCGTCGAAGATCAGCACCACGCCGTGCTTGTCGCAAAGCGAACGCAGGCCTTCGAGAAAGCCCGGCGCTGGCGGCACGCAGTTCATGTTGCCAGCCACTGGCTCAACGATGATGCACGCCACCTCCTCACCCACTTCGGCGAGCATCGCTTCAACCGCGTCGATGTCGTTGAACGGCAGGGTCAGGGTGTGTTTGGCGAACGCTGCCGGCACGCCGGCCGAGCTCGGTACGCCCTGGGTCAGTGCGCCGGAACCGGCCTTGACCAGCAGGCTGTCGGAGTGGCCGTGGTAGCAGCCTTCGAACTTGATGATGCTGTCGCGGCCGGTGAAACCACGGGCCAGACGGATCGCACTCATGGTCGCTTCGGTGCCGGAGCTGACCATGCGCACCATGTCCATCGACGGCACCAGCGAGCAGACCAGATCGGCCATCTCGGTTTCCATCGAGGTCGGCGCGCCATAGGACAGGCCGTGTTGCAGCTGATTGCGCACCGCATCGAGCACGTCCGGATGGCTGTGGCCAAGGATCATCGGACCCCACGACCCAACATAATCCACATAACGCTTGTCGTCTTCGTCGGTGACGTAAGCGCCTTCAGCGTGTTTGAAGAACAGCGGGGTGCCGCCGACGCTCTTGAACGCGCGAACCGGCGAGTTGACGCCACCGGGAATGTGTTTCTGAGCATTGGCAAACAGGGTTTCGGAACGAGACATGATCGGGCTCTCAAATCAGATTTTCAGAAGTTCGTTGAAGGCGCGGGCGCGGCGGGTCACTTCAGCACTGCTGTCAGCACCGAACAGGCCATGGACCACGGCGAGCAGATCGACACCGTGCTCGACCAGCGGCGCGGCGTTATCGAGGGTGATGCCGCCAATCGCGCAGATCGGCAAGTGCAGCTTGCGTTTGGCTTCGTCGAGCAGGTCGAGGCTGCAACTCGGCGCACCGGGTTTGGTGGTGGAATTGAAGAAGCGGCCGAAGGCGACGTAACTCGCGCCTTCTTTGGCGGCTTGTTCGGCCAGGGCGATCTGCCCGTGGCAGGTCGAACCGATGATGGCTTTCGAACCGAGCAGGGCGCGGGTCGGCGACAGCGGGCCGTCGGTCTGGCCGAGATGCACGCCGACGTTGAGGCGCGCGGCCAGTTCGGCGTCGTCGTTGATGATCAGCTGAGTCTTGTAACGTTCGCACAGATTGCGCAGCGCTTCGGCCTCGCGCAGACGGCGGGCCTCGTCGCTACTCTTGTCGCGGTATTGCAGCAGGGTGACGCCGCCTTCCAGCGCCGCCTCCACGTAAGACAGAAACTTGCCGGCCAGCAACTGGCTGTCGGTGATGGCATACAGGCCACGGAGTTTCATCGGGCAGACCTCACGACGTTACGAGCAGAAATCCAGTGGCAGACGGCGCGGCACGAACTGGCCTTTGCCCAGTTGTTCGGCGTCGCGCAGGGTCCGCCAGGTGTAATCCAGCGCAGTGCGCACGGCACTGGCCAAGTGTTCGCCCTGGGCCAGTCGACCGGCGAGGGCGCTGGCCAGGGTGCAACCGGAGCCGTGATAGCTGCCCGGCAGGCGCTGGCAGATAAAGGTTTCGCGCAGACCGTCGCGGCTGTACACGCGGTTGTGGATCTCGGTTTCGTCGCCGTGGCCGCCGGTGATCAGCAGGTTCTTGACGAACGGCAGGAGTTTTTCTGCGCATTCGTCGGCAGTGCCGTCAGGCAATTCGGCGAGGATCCGCGCTTCAGGAAGATTGGGCGTGGCAATGATCGACAGCGGCAGCAGACGCTCGCGCATCGCGTAGCCGACCTCGTCCTTGCCCAGGCGTCCGCCGCCACCGGCTCGCAGCACCGGGTCGCAGACCACCGGCAAGTGCGGGTGCGCCGAGAGCAGCTCGACGACGGTGTCGACCATTTCCAGCGAACCGAGCATGCCCAGTTTCACCGCCGCGACTTCGGAGTCGTTGAGCACGGCATTGGCCTGGGCCAGCACCCACTCACGGTCGAGGACGCGAAAGTCAGTGACGTTGACGGTGTCTTGCACGGTCAGGGCGGTGACGGCCGGAGCCGCGTGGCAACCCTGCGCGAGCAGGGCTTCGATATCTGCCTGCAAGCCGGCGCCACCACTGGGGTCGTGGCCGGAGAGACAGAGGACAACGGGGCGGGAGCTGTAGATATTCATGGTGCGCGAGCTTACCACCAAAGCTGATTTGCGGGTTCACTCCTGACTGCGTTTGCGAGCAGATTGTCGGACAACACTGCAGCTACCATTGTGGCGAGGGAGCTTGCTCCCGCTGGGTTGCGCAGCAGCCCCCTGCATTTATTCAGGCGCAGCGCATTTACAGGTTTTACGACTGCTGCGCAGCCGAGCGGGAGCAAGCTCCCTCGCCACAAAAGCGGATCGCATTGATCTTCCTGACCAATGCAACAGCTCTAGGCCGCTGCTTTGCTCTGGAACGCCCGTTCTAGAGCCGTTGTAGGAAAAATTTCCATGGTGCTTAATGGCCATCAACGGCTATGCTAGGCTGGATCCAAACAATCACAGGTAATACCGGTTTTACGTCTACTCAAAGGGAATGGGGGGCTTCCTGACACAACCGGACGAGCCACGCTGGGGCTTCAATGCGCTATTTGCTGATGTTGCTGTTCTGCTTGCCCCTCATGGCGAGCGCTGTCGAATTCGACGAATTCACCCAGAGCCTGCCGCTGGGCCGATCGCTGCAAGTGTTCGAAGACCCGAGCGGTCAGGCGACGATTGCCGACGTCCGTGCGCAAGATGCCGCCGGCCAGTTCAAAACCCACGATAAAGCCACGCTCAATGCCGGTTACTCGCGTTCGGCGTTCTGGCTGAAGATCGATCTGCATTACCGTCCGAGCAATCCGGCCGCCCAGCGCACCTGGCTGCTGGAGCTGGCGTATCCGCCGCTCGATCACCTCGATCTCTATTTGCCCGACGCCAGCGGCTCATACCGACTGGTGCGCCAGACCGGCGATGCCTTGCCTTTCGCCAGTCGCGAGATCCGCCAGAACAATTACCTGTTCGACCTGCCGTTCAAACCGAACCAACAACAGACGCTGTATCTGCGACTGGCCAGCGAAGGCTCGATCCAGGCGCCGGTAACGTTGTGGTCAAGTACCGCGTACCTGGAAGACCAACCGGTGCGCCTGTATGTGCTCGGCATTATTTATGGCGTGCTGCTGGGGATGCTGGTCTACAACCTGTTCATCTACCTGAGCGTGCGCGACACCAGTTATCTCTATTACATCTTCTACATCGGCTCGTTCGGCCTTTATCAGTTGTCGGTAAACGGTGCAGCGGTCGAGTATTTCTGGCCGGACAACCCATGGTGGGCCAACGCTGCGACGCCGTTCTTCATTGGATGCGCCGGACTGTTCGGCAGCCAGTTCGCCCGCAGTTTCCTGCAGACCAAAACCCACAGCCCTTGGCTGGATCGTTTGCTGATCGGTCTGATTGCCTTCAGTGCAATGGTGATCGGTCTGTCGCTGATGACCAGTTACGCCCTGGCCCTGCGCCTGGCGACCACACTGGCGCTGACCTTCACCGTGGTGATCTTCGCCGCCGGGATCCTCGCCTGGTGGCGCGGCTTGCGCGTGGCGCGTTATTTCATCATCGCCTGGTCGGCATTCCTGCTCGGCGGCATCGTCAATACGCTGATGGTGCTGGGCCTGCTGCCCAACGTGTTCCTGACCATGTACGCCAGCCAGATCGGCTCGGCGATCGAGGTCGCGCTGCTGTCGCTGGCGCTGGCCGATCGCATCAACGCCATGCGCGAACAACAGGCGCAGACCTTGTACGACGCCGGGCAGAAGCTCGAGGTGCTCAACCAGCAACTGGCCCACAGCAACAAGCTCAAGGATGAATTCCTCGCCACCCTGACCCATGAACTGCGTACGCCGATGAACGGGGTGATCGGTTCGCTGGAGCTGATGCAGACCGTCGACCTCGATCCCGAACTGGAGCAGTACCAGCAGACTGCCGCCGGATCCGCCCGCGACATGATGCGCATGGTCAATGGCATCCTCACCCTGACTGAATTGCAGGCCGGCAAGCTCAAGGCCACGCCGGGCAGTTTCAGCCTGCGCGCAGTGGTCGAAGCGCTGCGCGTGCAGTTCGAGGGAAATGCGGCGAGCAAGTCGCTGGACTTCAAGGTCGACGTGCTGCCGATCCTGCCGGATCGCTTGCTTGGCGACAGCGCGAAACTGGCGCAGTGCCTGGAATGCCTGTTGGACAACGCCATCAAGTTCACCCGTGTCGGCGGCCTTGCGCTACGCGTCACCGGGCGGCCGTCGATGGATAACCGCATGGCGCTGTCATTCGCGGTGATCGACACCGGCATCGGTTTCACCGATCTCGGCGAGGCGACCCTGTATCAGCGCTTCTTCCAGCTCGACGGTTCGATGACTCGCGAATACGGCGGCCTGGGAGTGGGTCTGGCGATCTGTCGGCAACTGGTCGAATTGCTCGACGGCAAACTCACCCACCGCTCCGAGCCCGGACGCGGTAGCCGTTTCCAGCTCGATGTCGAATTCGAGCTGCCGGTTATCGAAGCTCCTGCGGATCAGCCGCCCCGCGATTGCATTCGTGCGCCGCAGGATTGCACGGTGCTGCTGGTGGATGACAACAGCGTGAATCAACTGGTGATGCGCGGCATGTTGCTCAAGCTCGGTTTCCGCGTGCGCAGCGCTGACAACGGCGCCGCCGCGCTGGACTGCCTGCAACGGGAAAGCTTCGATGCGGTGTTGATCGAATGCCAATTGCCCAGCCATGAAGGCGCCTCGTTGTGCTGCCAGATCCATGCGCTGCCGGGCTGTGCGCACCTGCCGGTATTCATGCTGGCGTTGACCGCTGACCGCGAACACTGCACCCCGGGCGCGGCCATCGACTATCTGCCCAAACCGGTGAAATTCGAGGATCTGCAGGCTGCGTTGCAGCGCCGCGTGCTCAGCTGTTGAGGGGGTAAAAGCGCCGCAAAAACGGCGCGTATGACACTTTGTTCAAAAAAGCACCAGTGCTTAACTGGTGCCATTGCTGAACAAGGAGCGCCGCCATGAACCTGCATCAGTTCGCCGAAACCCATGAAGTCACCAACCAGCCACCGTCGCTGGACGGCACCAACCTGTACCGCATCGATCTGCCGCTGCAGGAGTGGTCGCGGCGTTTTGGCGCCGGTTGGGCCGAGTCGCGGATCGATGCCTATGGCGCACTGGCGGGTGGGCCTTTGATGGAGGCGGGGTTTCTCGCCAACCAGAACAAACCGGTATTTGCCAGCCATGATCGCTACGGTCATCGCATTGATCTGGTCGAGTTTCATCCGGCTTATCACGAACTCATGCGCACCGCGATCGAACATGGCCTGACCTCGCTGCCGTGGGCGCACCCGCAGGACGGCGCCCATGTCGCCCGCGCGTCGATGACTTATCTGCACAGCCAGGCTGAAGCGGGCAGTGGGTGCCCGTTGACCATGACCTTCGCCAGCGTGCCGGCCCTGCGCTTGCAGCCGGACCTGGCTGAACAGTGGCTGCCCAAAGTCCTCGCCACCGAATACGATCCGCGTAACGTCGGCATGGCGCACAAGGCCGGCGTGACCATCGGCATGGCGATGACCGAGAAGCAGGGCGGCACCGACGTCCGCGCCAATACCACCAAGGCTTATCCGGTCGGCGCCAGCGGCCCGGGGCAGGCGTACGAACTGGTCGGGCACAAGTGGTTCTGTTCGGCGCCGATGTGCGACGCCTTCCTCACGCTGGCGCAGACCGACAAGGGCTTGAGCTGCTTCCTCCTCCCTCGTCATCGCCCGGACGACACGCGCAATCAGTTCTACATCCAGCGTCTGAAAAACAAACTCGGCAACCAGTCCAACGCCTCCAGCGAAGTGGAATTTCGTGGCGCACTGGCGTGGATGGTCGGCGAAGAAGGGCGCGGCGTGCCGACCATTATCGAGATGGTGGCGATGACCCGTTTCGATTGCATGGTCGGTTCCAGTTCGCTGATGCGCCAGGCGCTGACCCAGGCCAGCCATCACTGCGCTCATCGCAAGGTCGGCGGCAAATTGCTCAGCGAGCAGCCGCTGATGCAAAACGTGCTGGCGGATCTGGCCTTGGAAAGCGAAGCCGCGCTGGCCCTGAGTCTGCGCATGGGCAGGGCGCTGGATAACCTGAATGTTCGCCACGAAGCGCAGTTCGCGCGGCTGGTGACGGCGGTGGGCAAATACTGGATCTGCAAACGCGCGCCGGGGATGATCAACGAAGCCGCCGAATGCATGGGCGGCGCCGGCTACGTCGAAGACAGCATCCTGCCGCGCCTGTACCGCGAAGCGCCGGTGAATTCGACGTGGGAAGGTTCGGGGAACGTGCAGTGTCTTGACGTGCTGCGCGCATTGTCGAAAGAGCCGGGCGTGCTGGATGTGCTGTTCAGCGAACTGGGCGACGGCCATGGCGACAAGCGTCTGGCTGCGCATATCCAGCAGTTGCAGGCGCAATTCAAGGATACCGGTGATATTCAGTACCGGGCGCGGCAGTTGACCGAAGACATCGCGCTTGGGTTGCAGGCCAAGCTTTTGTTGGAGGCGGGGAATTCAACCCTCAGCGATGCCTTCATTGCCAGTCGCCTGAGCGGTGGAGGCCGCGTCTACGGCGCATTGCCCCGTGGGCTGGACGTCGAAGCCATCGTCGCCCGCTCGACTCCACAGCTTTTCTGACCCCACGAAACCCTTGTAGGAGTGAGCCTGCTCGCGATAGCGGTGCATCAGTCGATGCAAATGTCGACCGGTAGACCGCTATCGCGAGCGGGCTCACTCCTACAGGGATCGTATGTGACCGACATAATGTGCGGTTGCCAACATGCCACTGTTCCCGTGCGACCACGATGCAGGCAAGATGAAGCTCTGCAAGTCAGAACACAGGAAGCTGATCGTGACCGAAGCGTTTATTGTCGTTCAAACCGCCGAACAAGCCGTGGATCGTCTGGCCGAGCTGCATGAGCGGGCCACCACTGCGCTGAATTCTGCCCTCAAGCGTTACCTCAAGGACCGCGTCGAACCCGACGCCGAACAGCGTGCCCTGTTTCGCTATCCCGAACTGCGTCTGACCTATCACTGCCAGGGCGAAGTGCCGCAGACCACCCGCGCTTACGCCAAAGTGCAGTTGCCGGGCACTTACAGCGTCACCGTCACCCACCCGGCGGCGTTTCGCAAATACCTGCTCGAACAACTGACACCGTTGATGCACGACTTCACCGTGACCGTCGAAGTCGGCGTCAGCCAGCAGAACATTCCGTATCCGTATGTGGTCGAGCAGGGCGATGAACTGGCCGGTTCCGGCGTCACCGCCGCCGTGCTGGCGCGGGTGTTCCCGAGTACCGATCTGTCCGCTGCCACTGATGGCATTGCTGACGGCCTCTACGACTGGGAAAACACCGATCCGCTGCCGCTGGCGCTGTTCGATGCCGCGCGGGTCGACTTCTCCCTGCGCCGTCTGGTGCATTACACCGGCAGTGACTGGCGCCATGTGCAGCCGTGGATTCTGCTGACCAACTATCACCGCTACGTCGACCAGTTCATCGTTCATGGCCTGGAGCAACTGCGCAATGACCCGCGATTCGTGCGCATGGTCCTGCCGGGCAACGTGATCATCGAGAAGAGCATGGATCACGGCGAAGCGTCAGCCATCGCCGCCGGTGTGGTCTGGCACCGTTACCAGATGCCGGCCTATCACCTGATCGCCAACGACGGCCACGGCGTCACGCTGGTGAACATCGGCGTCGGCCCGTCCAACGCCAAGAACATCACCGACCACCTCGCCGTGCTGCGTCCGCATTGCTGGCTGATGATCGGCCACTGCGGCGGCCTGCGTCAGTCGCAGACCATCGGCGACTACGTGCTGGCCCACGCTTATATGCGTCGCGACGGCATTCTCGACCGCGTGGTGCCGCCGAACATTCCGATCCCGGCCCTGGCCGAAGTGCAGCTTGCCCTGCAGCAGGCAGCGGCGAATGTTACCGGCGAGAAGGGCGACGACCTGAAGAAACGCCTGCGCACCGGCACGGTTCTGACCTATGACGACCGTAACTGGGAACTGCGCTGGGCGCAGGAGCGGCCGTTGATCAACCTGTCCCGCGCGGTCGCAGTGGACATGGAAAGCGGCACGATCGCAGCGCAAGGTTATCGCCTGCGAGTGCCGTACGGCACGCTGCTCTGCGTCTCGGACAAACCGCTGCACAGCGAAATCAAATTGCCGGGCTCGGCCAACGCCTTCTATGAGCGTGCGGTCAGCCAGCATTTGAAGATCGGTATCGAAGCGGTGGATCTGCTGCGCACTGAACTCAACTCGCTGCACTCGCGCAAACTGCGCAGCTTCGACGAACCGCCGTTCCGCTAACGGTTATTCGTGGTCATTTGGCGGTCAGGGCACTAGCATTAACAGCCCTGATCGTTAGATGTCCTGTTCGCCATGTCCCGTCCTCCACGTCCACCTTCGCGCCGTCCCGGTGTGAAACCGCAATCGTCCTCGCCACGCCGTGTCGCAAAAGCGCCGCCGGCCGAGCCGAAACTGATCCTGTTCAACAAACCTTTCGACGTGCTGACGCAGTTCAGCGACGGTGAAGGGCGGGCGACGCTCAAGGATTACATCGATGTGCCGGGGATTTATCCGGCCGGACGTCTGGATCGCGACAGCGAAGGTTTATTGCTGCTGACCAACGACGGTCAGTTGCAGGCGCGCATCGCCGATCCGAAACACAAACTGGCGAAGACCTATTGGGTGCAGGTGGAGGGCGAACCGACGGCCGAGCAGTTGCAGCGCCTGCGTGATGGCGTTGAGCTGAATGACGGCATGACTTTGCCGGCCGAAGCGCGGCAGCTGGACGAGCCTGAGTTGTGGCCGCGCAATCCGCCGGTGCGCTTTCGTAAAAGCGTGCCGACGAGCTGGCTGGAACTGGTGATTCGCGAAGGACGCAACCGTCAGGTGCGGCGCATGACCGCGGCGGTCGGGTTGCCGACGTTGCGCCTGGTGCGGGTCAGGATTGGTGACTGGACGATTGAAGGGCTGGATCAGGGCCAGTGGCAGCAAGTGCCGGCGCGCTTATAAAGCGCCGGATTCGATCAGGCCGATCACTACGCTTTTGATGATGAACGCGGCCACGCCCAGCCCCAGCACGAAAAACAGAATCAACGAGCCAAAGCGCCCGGCCTTGGACTTCTTCGCCAGATCCCAGACGATGAAACCCATGAAAATGATCAGGATGCTGACCAGACCGGTCATCATCCACTCTTCAAATACGGCTGGATCCATTGGGTTTCTCCGGCATGGGCGCGGCTAAAAGGGCGCGGCGAGTATACGTCAAGGTGTGTGGGGTGGCATTGATCTGGGTCTGATCTGACGACTGACCCTCACCCTAACCCTCTCCCGGAGGGAGAGGGGACTGACCGAGGTGTCTGGCGTCTTACATCGACCTGAAATATCGAGTCGATTATGGATTCACAACAGAACTTTCAGGTCGGCGTACTTCTAGAGCATCTCTCGGTCGGCTCCCTCTCCCTCCGGGAGAGGGCTTTTGATCAGCTACGCAAATGAGTCAACGGCAATTCAGTGCTGTTCAAAACCTGGTTCAGCACAAAACTCGAGCGCACGCTGGTGACTCCTTCAATCCGGGTCAGATGCCCCAGCAGCAACTTCTGATAGTGATCCATATCCGGCACCACCACTTTCAACTGGTAATCGGCATCCACCCCGGTCACCAGACTGCACTCCAACACCTGCGGCAACGTGCGAATCGCCGCTTCGAAATTCTCGAAGCGTTCCGGCGTATGCCGGTCCATGCCGATCAGCACATACGCCGTCAGGCTCAAGCCGAGCATCTTGCGATCGAGCAACGCCACCTGACGGGAGATATAGCCGTCGTCCTCCAGTTGCTTGACCCGGCGCGAGCAGGGCGAGGGCGACAGACCGATGCGCTCGGCCAGTTCCTGGTTGGAGATACGGGCGTCACGCTGCAATTCCGCCAAAATGCTCAGGTCGTACCGGTCGAGTTTGCTCATCAATCTGTCCTTGGTTGTAACTATTGCGGCAGATTATCTATCCAGGGTTAAAAATTGCGCAAGCAGTGTTTAATTGAGCAATTTTCGCAATCATCTGTCGCGGCCTCAGGCCTATTCTTATCACCAGAATCACTGCTCGGTAACACAGTCCACGCGGTCCGCCCAATCAGGCCCGCCGCGGCCACCACCCCCACCGGGGATGTGCCGGCCCCCGAGCTGCACACTGTCCAGAAGACGGCGTGAGGTGAGCCGACGTCAAAAGCGTCGAGCCAGGACGAAGTTCTCTAGAAGGGAGGCCGACGGGTCTCCCTTTTTTCTTGCCTGCGATTTCATCTTGGCGCCTCAATAAATAAGTCCCGCGACTGATAACCTGTTGCAGAACCCGGTAGGCCAGTTTCGAGTCTCAGCAACAGGCCCTCCCAACGACAGGCTCCCGCAGTGAGGAAAAGCATGAATTCGCGCATCTGGCGTCTGGCCGGTGTTGGTTTGCTGTGTGTGGGTGTCGGTGCGCAAGCGCTGGCGGATGAGCCGCAGAATCGCGGGCCGGGCAACGGGCCGCAGAACGACGGGATCATCCGTGGCGACAACAGCCGTCAGTTCGAACACAACGGCCAGCCGCCCGACAATGACGGGCAATGGCAGAACCGCAACCGTGCCGATGATCGTCCGCAACCGCCTCGGCAACCGGGCAACAACTTGCCGATCCAGCCGCGACCCGACGCCGTGCGCCAGACGCAGGAGCCGCGTCAGGGTTACTACCGCGACGAGCGCCCGCAGAACGGTTATCACAATCAGCAATGGCAGACGCGGCCACGTCCCGATGACAACCGCTGGCCGGGTCGTCCGAACGGTCATGGCAATGGCTGGGGCCCCGGCCCGCAGTATCGACCGGGTCATGTAATCGACCGCTTCCCGGATCGCGATTACCGCGTGCCGTATCGCGGTCAGGATTACTTCTATTCCGGCGGCTACTGGTACCGCCCGCAAGGCCCGCGCTACATCGTCGTGCAGCCACCGCGCGGGATCCGCATCCAGTATTTGCCGGATTACGCCCGTGAGGTGTGGATCGGTGGTTCGCTGCTGTTCCTCGCCGCCGGCTCGTATTACGCCTATCAGGCGGCGACGCAGGATTACGTGGTGGTCGAGCCGCCGCTGCAGCAACAGCCGCAACCGCAACCGCAATCCCAAGGCTATGACGTCGAAGCCTACCCGGCCAACGGCCAGTCGCCGCAGCAAGTGCAGCAGGACGGTTATCAGTGCTATCAGTACGCCGTGCAGCAAAGCGGTTTCGACCCGCGCACCGCGACGTATCAACCCGCGCCCGAGGTGGTTCAGGCTTATCGCCAGGCGCAGGGCAACTGCCTGAGCAGTCGCGGTTACCAAGTCAATTATTGAGTGCGGGCGGCGAGCACCACCTCCTGTGGGTCGGCGTGCACCAGCACTTCGGCCTTCGGATAAGCCCTGTGAATCGCCGCTGCCGCTTGATCGCTGATGCCATGGGCGACTGACAGGGTCAGTTCGCCCGGCAGTTCCAGATGCAATTGTACGAACCAGTGATTGCCGGAAATCCGCGTGCGCAGGTCATGTGCGCCGAGCACGCCCGGCACGCTGCAGGCCAGTTCGAGCATGTGCTGGCTGACATCGGTCGGCAGTTCTTCGTCCATCAACACCGAAAAACTCTCGCGGGCAATCTGGATCGCGCTCCAGAAAATATACGCAGCGATCCCCAGGCCGAACCACGCATCCAGTTGCGCGAAACCCATTCCGGCCAGCACCAGCGCGATCAGGATGCTGCCGTTGAGCAGCAGGTCCGAACGGTAATGCAGCGAGTCGGCGCGTACGGCGTTGGAGCCGGTCTGTTTGATCACCCGATGCTGCAACATCAGCAGCGCCGCCGTCAGCAGCAGCGAAAACACGATCACACCGATGCTCAGCCACGGCGCGCCAAGCGGCTCCGGCGTCTGCAAGCGCTGGTAAGCCTGGAACGCGATCAACACCGCACTGCCACCGATGAACAACGCCTGCGCCATGCCCGCCAGCGACTCGGCTTTGCCGTGCCCATAACGGTGATCGTCATCCGCCGGGCGCAGCGCGTAATGCACCGCCAGCAGATTGAGCATCGAGGTGACGCCATCCAGCGCCGAGTCGGTGAGGCCGGCAAGCATGCTCACCGATCCGCTGAGCCACCAGGCAATGGCCTTGGCGACGATCAACGTGCAGGCGACCGCCACCGAAGCGCGGGTCGCCAGCCGCAGAAGACGGGCGTGTTCGGGGCTGGAGGTCATTGAACGTCCTTTTTCAGGCGGCCGGTTGCAGGCCGAACATCGCCAGTTGCTGAGTGCTGCCCTTGTGCTGAATCAGACGCGGGTCGTCGAGAGGAAAGTCTTTACCCAGTTCGCTCTCAAGAATCGCCTGCAACTTGTGATTGTCGACCTGCCCGTCCGGGCCGATGGCTTGCTTGAGCTTGGCCGGATCGATCTGCGCGGTGTGGCCCGGTTCGAAATAGATCGCCCCGGTGGCGAAGTCGACGGCAAACGCGATCAGCCCGGGAATGATGTAGAACAGCAGGCCGACGGCATCGAGCACGGCAATCGCCGGGTCGATCTTGCCGTCGATCTGGCCACGGCGGTCCGGGTAGAAGATCGAACCGCACGCCGACAGTTGCGTGAGCAGGGTGGCAACCAGAACACCGCCAATCAGGCGAGAGGGTAAGCGCATGGAAATGTCTCCTGAGTCATCAAATAACGAAGCTTCGTCTTGTGAAGTTAAGACCCTGACGAACGTCAGACAGTTCGTCGTTATACTCGCGGCTCTGTTTGGGAGCCAGCATGATTTCTTTGCCGATCGACGATGTTTTACCCGCCCTGCGTGAAGCCCTCGCGTCTCGCCACGAAGCCGTGCTCGAAGCACCGCCCGGCGCCGGTAAAACCACCCGCGTGCCCTTGGCCTTGCTCAATGAAGCCTGGCTGGCCGGGCAGACCATCGTCATGCTTGAGCCTCGGCGTCTGGCTGCGCGGGCGGCGGCGGAGCGTTTGGCCAGCGAGCTCGGCGAACAGGTCGGTGAAACCGTCGGTTATCGCATCCGCCTCGACAGCAAGGTCGGCCCGAAGACGCGTATCGAGGTAGTCACCGAAGGCATCCTCACCCGGCGCTTGCAGGACGACCCGGCGCTGGACGGCGTGGGCCTGCTGATCTTCGACGAATTTCATGAACGCAGTCTCGACGCCGATCTGGCGCTGGCCCTCAGTCTGAACGGTCGCGAGCTGTTTCGCGCTGAACAGCCGCTGAAGATTCTGCTGATGTCGGCCACTCTCGAAGGCGAGCGCCTTTCCGGCTTGCTTGATGACGCGCCGATTCTGCGCAGCGAAGGGCGCATGTTCCCGGTGACGATGCGCTGGGGCCGGCCGTTTCAGCCGGGTGAATACATCGATCAGCGCGTCACGCAAACCGTGCTTGAGGCGCTGCACGACGAGGCCGGCAGCCTGTTGGTGTTCCTGCCCGGGCAAGCAGAGATCCGTCGCGTGCATCAGCAATTGGCCGACGCCATTGGCGAGCGCATAGACGTCTTGCTGTGCCCGCTGCACGGCGAACTCGACCTCAATGCGCAACGCGCGGCGATCGATCCGGCGCCGTCCGGTCAGCGCAAAGTGGTGCTGGCGACCAACATTGCCGAGACCAGCCTGACCATCAACGGCGTGCGCGTGGTCATCGATGCCGGACTGGCGCGCGTGCCGCGTTTCGACCCGGGCAGCGGCATGACCCGTCTCGACACGCAACGAATCTCCAAGGCCAGCGCCACCCAGCGTGCCGGCCGCGCCGGGCGTTTGGAGCCGGGCGTGTGTTATCGCCTGTGGTCGCAGGATCAGCATGAACAACTCGCGGCTTATGGCAGCGCGGAAATTCTCTCGGCGGATCTGGCCAGCCTCGCTTTGCAACTGGGGCGCTGGGGCGTCACGCCGAGCGAACTGGTCTGGCTCGACGTGCCGCCTGCCGCCGCGTATGCCCAGGCGCAGGATCTGCTGCAACGGCTCGGCGCCTTGCACCGCGACACGCTGACGACCCACGGCCAGGCCATGGCTGAACTGCCAGCCCATCCACGCATCGCGCACTTGTTATTGCGCGGTCAGGCGCTGGGCCTGGCGGCGATGGCCTGCGATGTGGCGGCACTGCTCGGCGAGCGCGATATCCTGCGCGGCGCAGGTGCGGATTTGCACAGCCGATTGGTCCTGCTTTCCGGCGAAGAGCGCGCCGGTCGAGGTGCGCAGGGCGGGGTGCAACGCGCCCGGCAACTGGCCCGGCAGTATCGCGGCTACCTGCGTGGCAAGCCGAGCGAACCGGTAAACGAGCCCGAGCATCCGCGCTGGCTCGGCGCACTGCTGGCGCTGGCCTACCCGGATCGCGTCGCTCAGCAACGGCGCGCCGGTGGTGCCGAATACCGTTTGGCCAACGGTCGCGCTGCGCTGTTCGCCGAGGCCGACAGCCTGATGAAGCATGAGTGGATCGTCATCGCCGACCTCGGAAGCCGTCAGGGCCAGCGCGAAGAACGCATTTATCTGGCGGCGGATTTCGATCCGGCACTGTTCGATTCGGTGCTCGCCGAACAAGTGCGCAGTGTCGATCAGCTGGATTGGGATGAGCGCGAAGGCGTGCTGCGCGCCGAGCGTCAGCGCAAGGTCGGCGAGCTGATTCTCAGCCGTGAACCGTTGATCGGTCTTGATGAAAACGCACGCAGTCAGGCCCTGGTCAATCTGGTCCGGCGCAAGGGGCTGGAGTTGCTGCCCTGGACGCCGGAACTGCGCCAGTGGCAGGCGCGGGTGGCGCTGTTGCGCCAGCTCGATCTGAGCACTCAGGACGACAGCCAGTGGCCGGATGTCAGCGATGCGGCGCTGCTCGATTCGCTGGAAAACTGGTTGATGCCGTATCTGGGCAAGGTCTCGCGGCTCAGCCATTTCGCCAACCTCGATCTGTCGAGCATCGTGCGCAACCTGCTGCCGTGGCCGCTGCCACACAAGCTCGACGAACTGGCACCGCATCATTTGAGCGTGCCGTCGGGCTCATCGATTCGACTGGATTACAGCGAACAGCCACCGATTCTCGCGGTACGTATGCAAGAGCTGTTCGGCTTGGCTGATACGCCACGGATTGCCGGCGGCCGGCAAGTGGTCAAGCTGCATCTGCTCTCGCCAGCGCGGCGCCCGGTGCAGGTCACTCAGGATCTGGCCAACTTCTGGCGCAGCACCTATGCCGAGGTGAAGAAGGATCTGAAGGGACGTTATCCGAAGCACTATTGGCCGGATGATCCCTTGGTCGCCGAAGCCACCGCACGGGCAAAACCACGGGGCACCTGACCTGCAATGGCAGCGCGCCATTAGCCCATCCGTGCTAATTGCCCTCGTTAGTTCAGGCTCCCAAAATCGCGGCCTGAACAATAACAAGTGTTGCTGCCTGCAACTTGTGCCCAAGGAACGGAACTGCCCATGACCTCTTTCTTCAAGTTCAAGAAGTTGATCTTCTTGTCGGCTGCGCTATTGGCCGCCTCCAGTTCGGCCATGGCCGAGGAGCCCAATCCGATTGGCGACTGGTGGATTATCTACGGCAACGGCGTGCCCCAAAAAAACATCATGTACATAGCGGACGCGACGTCGGTGGTGCCTTCGCAGAAAACCAAAGGCGCGACCATGGTCGCGGTGACCCTGGTTTATGAAGAGCCCGGCAAACCGATGATCGACGTCTACAACCTCGAAGCCCAGTGCTCTACCGGCAAGGTTCGGTTTATCAATGGCCAGTCCATCGAGCGTCTCGCTTACACCATGCGTCATCTGAAAGTTGCCAACCAATGGCAGACCCCGAAAGAGTTCTGGGTCCAGCAGGCGCTGAAGTTTGCCTGCGCGCCGGGCAGTCGCGCGAAAAACGACATGGCCGCCGTGGGCAAGATGGAATACCTGCAGATGATCGAAATGCTGCAGCAGATGTTCTTCAAGCTCGCGCCGATTCAGCAAAAGAGCCAGATGATGGACAACATCGACAGTCTGCTCGAACTCAAGAAATAAGCCGGGGCGTCAAATGACTTACACACGTTTATGGTTGGCAACCCTGTTGGCGGGGTTGCTGTTGAGCGGCTGTTCCACCATTGCGCAGAACCGCTGGGAAGGCCGCGATCTTCAGGAAGCACTGGACCTGTTCGGCACTCCCGATTCGATGAAAAAGGAAATCGGCGCGAACGGCGAACCTTTGGCTGTGCTGACCTGGTACAAGTCCGCGAGCTGGACCACCACCGAAGCGGCCGGTACTTCAATGAACCATACCGGCAATGGCATGGTGTACACCGAGCACTACCAACAGGTCGGTCATAGTTCTACCTGCAAGTTGCAGGCGAAGATCAATCAGCAGAAGAAGATCGCCCAGTTCCTGATCGAAGACGGGCGAATACTGCACGGCAAGTGCGCCAACGTCCGCTATGTTCCGGGCTACGTTCCGCCGGGGTTTTGAGCCGATCGCAGGCTATCTCGATGCGAACACAGTCTCGGTCCAGCCCTGCAAAGTGTATTTGCGATAGATCGGCGCGGGGATATCGGCGTATGGGGCAGAGACGAACGACTCCGGAATCACCGGGTCGGCTTCGTCGATCACCAGTATGTTCGCCGGGTTGTAGAAGTCGTAATCCAGCACATGCCTGTTGGTGGTAATGACTTTCTTGCGCGCGGCCATGGCTTCGAAAAAGCGGAAGCTCAAACCGGCCTGGCCGGGCTTGGAAATGTCGAGAATGATGCGCGAACGCTTCACCAGTTCGCCAACTGATTCGAGTGACATCCGCTGCTCGAAAAAGGTGATTCCCGGATGCGCGCCGGGAATCGGTTTGCACTGCACCAGAAATTTGTAATCGGTCACACCCAATTGATCGAATGCTCTGGCCAGACCTTCCAGCGCGGGCACTCGATCTTTCCCCGCCATCACCACAAAAGCGGAATATTCGCCGGGATCGCCATCGGCGACATAGTCGTCGTAAATAAAATTGTGCAGTTTTTTCAGACCGTATTGCTCGGCATTCTCCGGGTCGAACGAAAACACCTCGTCGTACACGGCCAGCGCCTCACGGCTCATGGGCCAGCGACTGAAGCTGTCGTAGAGGTAGGCAATCCTGCGTTCGCTTGCGCTCAGCGCTGTCGTCAGTTGCTTGGGCTCGATTTGCGCCGGGTTGATGATCAGGGCAACGTCGAAGCGCCCCCCAGCCGCCACGGCCTTGCTGAACTGGCGCAACTGCGCCCAGCGATTGAGCGGGCGCCGCAAGATCTTCGGTGCGCGGTCGAAGGGTTTCGCCAGCGCAGCAGTGTCGATGAAGCAAACCTGGTCGGCGATACTCAAGTGCTCCGCGAGTTTGCGTGCGTAGCCACCGATGTCCTTGCATACCAATAAAATCTTCATGCTTTTCCATGTCTTGAATTCGGCGCGGTCGGGCCGTGGATTACCGATTGAGCTAGGGCGCCGCTGGCAGCAGGAACCGCGCAATCACGGGTAAGTGGTCGGAGATGCGCAGGGTATCGTCCTGCCGTACTTGCGCTTCCACGCGCTTGAGTCTGGGGCTGTAGAACAGATAATCGACCGTGCGATCCGGGCCGTTGAGGCCGGGGTCGTTGGGGTAATGGGTGAGCCATCTGGCCCGGTCGATGCCGCCGGCTTCGTTGTTGGTCGGGATCATCGGGTACTTGTCCCACAGCAAGTGCAGTTCGCTGTCGGCGGAGTAGGGCGTGCGGCGCTCGACGGGCAGGCGCCGGTACTGGCCCAGCGGCAACAGATTGAAATCACCACCGATCAGCCAGGGCAGGCCTTGGCTTTCGTATTTGTCGAGCACTTTGGCTACGGCGGCCACCTGCGCCTGCAAGTTGCCGTCCGGCTGGCTGGCGCGCTGCAAATGGGTGTTGAACACGGTCAGTTGTCCGCCATCGCTGAGCGGCAGTTTGACTGCCAGCAAGGCGTCTTTGGGCTGGAACTGACGGCTGATGAAGTTGCTCGGGGCGACCGGCAGTTGCAGGCGCTCGGCGTGTTCGATGCGATAGCGACTCAACGTCGCCAACTGGCGGCCGACGCTGCCGTAGATATGGGGCTCGGGGACGAAATCGGCTTTCCAGTCGAAGGCGCTGGCACTGCACGGATACAGGTCGGCGACGCGTTCCTGCAACAGCTTGAGCTGATTCTGGTAATCGCTGGCCTTGGCACCGTCGTCGAGTTCCTGCAACAGCACCACATCGGGTTGTTCGTCGCGAATCACCCGCGCCACTTCGTCGAGACTGAAGGCCATGTCTTCCAGCGTCGGCGCGTCGTCGTCGCCCTGCGCCAGATCATTCCAGAACACGTAGCGCTTGCCGGCGAGGAACTGCACGTTCCAGGTCATGACTTTCAACGCTTGCCCGGGCACTAGCGTCGGCGCCGTGGTGCTGCAATTGACCGGCAGGGTTTCGCGGGCGTCCGGGCGCCAGGTCAGGCTGAACAGCAGCACGCCGAACAGGACGACGGCGAAGATGACGAGCAACAGGGTGTAGCGCAGCAGACGGGTCATGGCTCGGCTTATAGCGTTACAGAAAGTGGCTCCGAGCATACCTGACGGCAGCGGCGAAGCCCAAGCACGGCGCGGTCAGACTGCTCCGTTACGTTTGTCAGGCAATTCGCTGATCAGCATGAACAGGCGGAACAGCACGACGCTGGTGAACAGTTGCAGGAAGCTGTGGGCGCTGTCGATCAGCCCGGCGATCAGCGGATTCTGCGGCTCGGGGTAGACCGCCAGCGTCGCGCCCTTGAGCAGCCACAGCGGCGTCATCACACAGAGAATGCACAGCAGGATGCGCCAGAAATGCCCGCGGGTCAGACGCAGACTTTCCTTCATCGCCTGCAACGGCCCGAGGCCACGCAGCACAAGCAGGTATTCGGCGAACGCGAGCATGACCATCAGCATCAGGCCCGGCAGGAAGTACAGCGACAGGCCGAGCAGAATCAGCAGGGTATTGAGCGCGGTCAGCACGGCGAAGCGCGGCCACAGGGTTGCAGCCATCGCCAGCAGGTCGCGGTTGCGCGGCGACTCGCCACGGCTGCGTGCATCGAGAAACAGAATCAGCGCGGCGGTGTACAGCGGATATACCAGGAGGCCGACGATGATGCTGACCCCGGCAAAGGTGTCCGGCCCGGTGGCGTGATCGACCGCCTGCTGCAGGAAGGCTTCGACAATCACCAGCGGCAGGCACAACTGCACGATGCTGCCCAGATGGCGTTTGAAAAAATACAAAGAGTCGCGCAGTACTTCGAGGGCATTCATCAGTCGGTATCGCAGGTCGAAAACAGTGGCTCACTTTAACCGATGCAACGCGGGCCGACACAAACGTAAACATTCGGTAAAGGCCATTGAAACGTTTTGTCACTGTCTCCATTACAGGAGAGCACCACACCCGGAGTGGGCGTGGGCACGTTATTACCGGCAATCTACGAGGTCGCCATGAACAGCGAAGAGCAAACCCTGATCGATGGACTGTTTTCCCGGCTGCAGCAGGCCGAAACGGAGGCAGCCCCGCGCGACGCCCAGGCCGAGGCGCGGATCAAGGAACACCTGACACGCCAACCGGCGGCAGGCTATTTCATGACCCAGGCGATTCTGGTGCAAGAGGCCGCGCTGAAAAGCCTCGACGAGCAGAACAAACAGCTGACCCAGCAGGTCCAGCGTCTGCAGGCCGAGTTGCAATCGGCCAAAGCGCAGAGCGGCGCTCCGGCAGCGAGCGGCGGCGGTGGGTTTCTGTCGAGTATCTTTGGCGGCGGCAGTTCGCGTCCGGCGCCGAGCCAGAGCGCAGCACCGTCGCCCAACGGCGGCTGGCGCGAACCGGCGCCGCAGCAGAGCTACCAGGCGCCGGCACCGCAACAGAGCTTCGGTGCCGCGCCGAGCAACTATGCCCAGCAAGCGGCTCCCGCAGCCAACAGCTTCCTCGGTGGCGCTCTGAAAACCGCCGCGGGCGTGGCCGGCGGTGTAATGCTGGCGCAGGGCATCAGCAGCCTGTTCCACCACAACCAGCAACCGGAAGAAATCGTCGAGATCATCAAGGAAGAACCGGCGCAGGTCGCCGACCAGAGCAACAGTGGCTGGGGCGATGATCAGCGCGTGGCGGACAATGGCTTTTCCGGCAATGACCAGAACGGTTTCAGCGACGCCGATTACAGCGATGACAATTCATCGTTCTTCGATGACGACGACTCCTTCGTCTGACCAACGGTTAGCATCGACCGGGGTGGCGAGGGGGCGTGCCCCCGCCGGGGCGCCTAGCGGCCCTTTCCTTTGAAAAGAGGGGCCTGCTGCGCAGTCCCGCGGGAGCAAGCTCCCTCGCCACACTGCTATTTACTGGCATACTGGGCGCCTTTTTCGGGCCTGAACGCCTGACCCCGCTTCGTGCGCTTGCGCGCTCACAGGAACTCCGGTGAAAAAAATCGCAGTGTTCGCCGATGTGCAGAACCTCTACTACACCGTGCGTCAGGCCTATGGTTGTCACTTCAACTACGCCGCACTGTGGGCGGACATCAGCAAGAACGGGCAAATCGTCGAGGCCTACGCCTACGCGATCGACCGAGGCGACAGCAAGCAGCAGCAGTTCCAGCAGATCCTGCGCAACCTCGGCTTCACCGTGAAGCTCAAGCCCTACATCCAGCGCAGCGACGGCTCGGCCAAGGGTGACTGGGACGTGGGCATTACCCTGGACATCATGGACGCCGCCGACCATGTCGACGAAGTGGTGCTGGCCTCCGGTGACGGCGATTTCGACATGCTGCTCGAACGCATCATCAACAAACACGGCGTGCAAGCGGTGGCCTACGGCGTCCCTGGCCTGACCGCCAACTCGCTGATCCGCGCCGCCAGCCGCTACGTGCCGATCGAAGGCGCGCTGCTGTTGAAGAACTGAGCTGAACCATTGATTTGAACGGAGTACACCCCGGTTTGGAACGCATTGCAGTCATCGACTTTGAAACCACCGGCCTGTCGCCGAACAGCAGCTGCCGCGCTACGGAAATTGCCGTGGTCATGCTGGAAAACGGCCGCATTGTCGAGCGTTACCAGAGCCTGATGAACGCCGGCGTGCGCGTCCCCGCGTTCATCGAGCAACTGACCGGCATCAGCAACGCCATGCTGCGCACCGCGCCGCCCGCCGAACGGGTGATGGAAGAGGTCAACGAATTCGTCGGTTGCACGCCGCTGCTGGCGCACAACGCATCGTTCGACCAGAAGTTCTGGGATTTCGAACTGGGCCGGATCAAGCGCACACGCCTGCAGAATTTCGCCTGTTCACTGCTGTTGGCGCGGCGCCTGATGCCGGCGGCGCCGAATCACAAGCTCGGCACGCTCACCACGTTCGCGCGCCTGCCGCACACCGGCCAGGCTCACCGGGCCATGGCCGATGCGGAGATGGCGGCGAACCTGATGGCGCATCTGGCGGATGAGTTGCGGGGCAAGCATGGGGTGCGCGAGTTGAATCACGACCTGCTGTGCAAGTTGCAGAAAGTCCCTGCGGCGAAAGTGGGCGAGCATTTGCAGCGCTATCGCTGATCCCTGGCCCAACACAGAACCCTTGTAGGAGTGAGCCTGCTCGCGATGATGGAGCATCAGTCGATGGAGATATTGACAGACACACCGCCATCGCGAGCAGGCTCGCTCCCACAAGGACCTTATTGGTCTCAGTTGCCTTCATTCAAAAGTGTACCGGCGCGATAAACAGGTTTTGTAGCTTATTTTCGCGCGGCGGCCTTTCTAGAATAACCAGTCCACAGAAATCTGACTGTCGAGCTGCCCATGCCTGCCTTGCGCCGTTTTTCACTGCCGTTGATCGCTGCGTTTTTTGCGTTGTACGTGATTTGGGGGTCGACTTATCTGGTGATCCGCATCGGTGTCGAATACTGGCCGCCGCTGTTGCTGGCCGGGGTGCGTTTCGTCATTGCTGGCAGCTTGATGTACGCCTGGCTGCGCTGGCGCGGGGCTCCAGCGCCGAGCTGGGCGCAGTGGAAAGCGGCGGGGCTGGTCGGCATTCTGCTGCTCAGTTTCGGTAACGGCGCGGTCAGCGTCGCCGAGCACACCGGTGTGGCCTCGGGCGTTGCCGCGCTGGCGGTGGCGACGGTGCCACTGTTCACCTTGCTGTTCGGCTATTTCTGGGGCGCGCGTAATACGCGGCTGGAATGGGCCGGTGTGGCGCTGGGGATCATTGGCATCGCCATGCTCAACATGGGTTCCAACCTGCAATCGAGTCCGCTCGGCGCTGTTTTGCTGATCTTCGCGGCAGCGAGCTGGGCGTTCGGTTCGGTGTGGAGCAAGCATCTGCCGCTGCCCGCAGGGGCGATGGCCAGTGCTGTGGAAATGCTGATTGGCGGCGTGGTCTTGCTGATCGGCAGCGCGCTGAGCGGCGAGCACCTGCAATCGATGCCGCCGCTCGAGGGTTGGCTGGCGCTGGCCTATCTGATTTTCTTCGGCTCGATCATCGCCTTCAATTCCTACATGTATCTGCTCAAACACGTGCGCCCAGCGGCAGCGACCAGTTATGCCTACGTCAACCCGGCAGTGGCGGTGTTGCTCGGCGTGGTGTTTGTCGGCGAGACCATCGGCATCGAAGAGGCGTTGGCGATGCTGGTGATCATCAGCGCGGTGCTGCTGATCAGCCTGCCGCAGTGGCGCCGGCCGGTGGAAGAGGCGAAAGCCGTTCCGACGGAAGCGCGTACGAATTAGGGTAAACTGCGCGGCATTGCATCCCCGCGTGATTTTTTCCTACGGTACTCCCATGACTTTCGCCTCCCTTGGCCTGATCGAACCCTTGCTGCGCTCCCTTGAGACGCTCGGCTACCAGACCCCGACGCCGGTGCAGGCGCAAGCCATTCCGGCGGTGCTGGCCGGTCGCGACCTGATGGCAGCGGCCCAGACCGGCACCGGCAAAACTGCCGGTTTCGCCTTGCCGCTGCTGCAGTTGCTGGCCATGCAAGGGCCGAAAGTCAACGCCAACTCGGCGCGTGCGCTGATTCTGGTGCCAACCCGCGAGCTGGCCGAACAGGTCCACGAAGCCGTGCGCCAGTACGCGGAAAACCTGCCGCTGCGCACTTATGCGGTGTACGGCGGTGTCAGCATCAACCCACAGATGATGAAGCTGCGCGGCGGCGTCGATGTGCTGGTGGCGACGCCCGGTCGCTTGATCGACCTGTTCCGTCAGAACGCGCTGAAACTGGATCAGCTGCAAACGCTGGTGCTGGATGAAGCCGATCGCATGCTCGATCTGGGCTTCTCCGAAGAACTGGCGAATATCTACCGCATGCTGCCGAAAAAGCGCCAGACCCTGCTGTTTTCCGCAACCTTCTCTGATGACATCCGCCTGCTCGCCGGACAGATGCTCAACGATCCGCTGAGCGTCGAAGTCAGTCCGCGCAATGTCGCCGCCAACACGGTCAAGCAATGGGTCGTGACAGTGGACAAGAAGCGCAAGGCCGAGCTGTTCGTGCACCTGATGCGCAAGAACAAGTGGAAGCAGGTGCTGGTGTTCGCCAAGACCCGTAACGGCGTCGATGCGCTGGTGGAGAAACTTCAAGGTTTGGGCGTGAACGCTGACGGCATCCATGGCGACAAACCGCAGGCTACCCGCCAGCGCGCACTGGACCGTTTCAAACTCAGTGAAGTGCAGATTCTGGTGGCGACCGACGTGGCCGCCCGGGGCCTGGACATCGAAGATCTGCCGCTGGTGGTCAACTTCGATCTGCCGATCGTCGCCGAGGACTACATTCACCGCATCGGCCGCACTGGCCGCGCGGGTGCCACCGGTGAGGCGATCTCGCTGGTGTGTGCCGATGAAGTGAACATGCTCTCGGCGATCGAAATGCTCACGCGCCAGACTCTGAAGCGCCAGAACGAACCGGATTTCGAACCCGAGCACCGCGTGCCTGATACCGATGCCAGTGGTCAGGTGATCAAGAAGCCGAAAAAACCGAAGAAGCCGAAAGTGGGCGGTGGCGGCAAGCGCAATCTGGGCAAGTGGGTCGACAGCGGTGAGACCTCGGCACCGGAGCCATCGATCAAGCCAGTGCGCAAAGTGCCGGTGTTCAATACCGGGCCGCGCAAGCGCAAGCCTTGAGATCAACAATCAAAAGCCCCTCACCCTAACCCTCTCCCGGAGGGAGAGGGGACTGATTGGGGGATGCTCAAGAAGTACGCCGACCTGATACGTTTATTGTGAATCCATAATCGACAAGGCTTTCGCCAGATCTCAGCTCGGCTGACCGAATCCATAATCGACACGATTTTTCAGGTCGATGCATGACGCCAGACAACTCGATCGGCTCCCTCTCCTCGGGGAGAGGGCTGGGGTGAGGGGCAGGGGCGACTCAGTTCCCCCGCCGTAACCACTCCAACATCCCAAAACCCGCCGCCCGTCCGCTGGCAAAACACCCGGTCAACAAATAGCCACCCGTTGGCGCTTCCCAGTCGAGCATCTCGCCCGCACAAAACACGCCCGGCGCCGCCTTGAGCATCAAACGCTCATCCATCGCTTCGAACCTGACGCCACCGGCGCTGCTGATCGCCTCGTCCAGCGGCCGGGTTTTCACCAGGGTCAGTGGCAATGCCTTGATCGCTCGCGCCAAGAGCGCCGGATCGGCGAATGTCTCGGCATCGGTCAGCTCGCGCAACAACGCGGCTTTTACCCCATCAACCCCGACCTGACTGTGCAGATGCTTGGCCATTGAGCGCGAGCCGCGGGGTTTGCTCAGCGCCGCCTGCAATTTATCCACAGGGCGGCCGGGCAGCAGGTCGATGTGAATAACCGCCGCGCCGTAGCGATTGATTGCCTCGCGAATCGGCGCCGACAGCGCATAGATCAGGCTGCCTTCAATCCCGGTCGCGGTGATCACGCATTCGCCTAGACGCGGGATATCGTCGTTCAAGCCGATGGCGATGTTTTTCAGCGGCGCGCCGGCGAATTTGCTCACCATCAGATCGCTCCAGGCCTGGACCTCGAAGCCGCAGTTGCTTGGCTGCAGCGGCGCCAGATCCACGCCACGTTGCTCCAGCGGCACCATCCACGCGCCAGCCGACCCCAGGCGCGACCAGCTGCCGCCGCCGAGGGCGAGCAGGGTGGCGGCGGGGTTTACGCTGAATTCACCTTCCGGGCTGGCGATGCGCAGCGCGCCGTCGGCGTCCCAGCCGAGCCAGCGATGGCGGGTGTGGATAACCACGCCGCTGTCGCGCAGGCGTTTGAGCCAGGCGCGCAACAGCGGCGCGGCTTTCATGTCGGTGGGGAATACGCGGCCGGAGCTGCCGATGAAGGTTTCGATACCCAATTCGTGAATCCACCGGCACAGCTCATCGGCATCGAATGCGCGCAGCAGCGGGGCGATTTGCGGCGCGCGCTCGGCGTAGCGCGCGAGGAACGCCGGGTAGGCTTCGGAGTGGGGGATGTTCATGCCGCCGACCCCGGCCAGCAGGAATTTGCGCCCCCCCGGGGGCAGGCGGTCATAAAGATCGACGCGGACTCCAGCCTGGCTCAGCACTGCGGCAGCAATGAGGCGGGGGGGGCCGCCGCCGATGATGGCGACGGGGGGGTTGGCGGGGGCGGAATTCTGGGGCATGGGCGTGCGCTGCGGTATGGCGGGACAAGGCGCGCATTCTAACAGCCGAGCCCTCTGTAGGAGCTGCCGCAGGCTGCGATCTTTGCTGTGGATTTTGCAGCAAGATCAAAAGATCGCAGCCTTCGGCAGCTGCTACGGGTTATCCACAGGCAGTTCCAAAGCGATGGTGGGTAATGCTGCATGTTTCAGTGACAGCCGTGTGAATCCCAGACCCGTTGCGCGCTGTGATGGAGGATGCCGTGGCGGCGGGCGAGGGCGTGGCGGTCCTTGCTGTAGCCACCGCCGATCACACCGACCACCGGAATGTCCCGGCCCAGGCAATGCCGCATCACCCGTTCATCGCGCGCGGCAACGCCCTCGTCGGTCAGTTGCAGATAACCGAGGGCATCGTCCTTGTGCACATCGACGCCGGCGTCGTAGAGCACCAGATCCGGTTGATACAGCGGCAGCAGGTAGTTGAGTGTGTCATCGACCACCTGCAGATAATCGGCATCGCCCATGCCCTTGGGCAGCGGAATGTCCCAGTCGCTGTCGGCCTTGCGTGCGGGAAAATTCTTCTCGCAGTGCAGGGAAACGGTAACCGCCTCCGGCGTGTCGTGCAGAATCCGCGCGGTGCCGTCGCCCTGATGCACATCGCAGTCGAAGATCAGCACGCGATTGACCCGGCCGCTCTGCAACAGGTACTGACTGATGATTGCCAGGTCATTGAAGATGCAGAACCCAGCCGGGTAATCGTAATGGGCGTGATGGGTGCCGCCGGCCAGATGACAGGCCAGGCCATGCTCAAGGGCTTTCTCTGCCGCGAGGATCGAACCGCCCACCGCACGCACGGTGCGCCGCGCCAGCGCTTCGTTCCACGGCAGGCCGAGGCGCCGTTGGTCTTCGCGGGACAACTCGCCGCTCATGTAGCGTTCGATATAGCTGCGGTCATGGGCGAGGGCGAGGATGTCGTTGGGGCAGATCTGCGGGCGCAGCAGGTCGGCGTCGCGGGTCAGGCCGCTATCGACCAGGTGATCGCGCAACAGACGAAACTTGTCCATGGGGAAGCGGTGATCCGCCGGGAACTCGGGGCTGTAGTCTTCGTGATAGATCAACGGCAAGGGCATGGCTTGTTTCGCGCAGAACCTGGGAACAAGTGAGCGATCCTACCAGCGATGTAGACTCAACGGCATGGAAATGGAGGGGACGATGGAGCCGATACTGGAGCTGCAAAGCGCGCGCTTGTTGATGCGTCAGTGGCAGGACGAGGATTTGCCGGCATTCGCCGCGATGTGCGCCGATCCACAGGTAATGCGCTACTTTCCGGCGCCATTGACCCGGCTGGAAAGTGCCGCGCTGATCGGCCGCGTGCGCGGGCATTTCGCCGAGCATGGTTTTGGCCTGTGGGCGCTGGAGCGCAAGGACACGGGCGAGTTCATCGGTTTCACCGGGCTCGGCGTGGTCGGCTTCGATGCGCCGTTCACCCCGGCGGTGGAGATCGGCTGGCGTCTGGCCAAGGAGCATTGGGGCCTGGGCTACGCCAGTGAAGCGGCGTGGACCGCGCTGCGCGCCGGCTTCGACCGCTTGAAACTGGAGGAAATCGTCTCGTTCACCGCCGAGCAGAATGCCCAGTCGGAAAAGGTCATGCAGGCGATCGGCATGCATCACGACCCGCAGGACGATTTCGATCACCCCAGGCTTGCGCCCGATCACCCGTTGCGCCGACATGTCCTGTATCGCATCAGCCGCGAACAATGGCTGCAAACCTTGCATGAATAAGCCGACCCGGACGTTTACAATGGCCGCCATTGTATTGGCCCGTGCCAGAACCTGAATCGTCCGTCGCAGCCAAGACTGCGCGGCCATTGCGTTGTGTGAGGAGAGTCTGAATGAGCCAAGTGCTGGAAGATCTGGTCGATCTGCTGACCCTGGAGCCGATCGAAGAAAACCTGTTCCGTGGCCGCAGCCAGGATCTGGGGTTCCGCCAGTTGTTCGGCGGTCAGGTGCTCGGACAGTCGCTGTCGGCGGCCAGTCAGACGGTGGAAGAGGCGCGCCACGTGCATTCGCTGCACGGTTATTTCCTGCGCCCGGGCGATGCCAAGTTGCCGGTGGTGTATTCGGTTGATCGCGTCCGTGATGGCGGCAGCTTCAGCACCCGCCGGGTCACGGCGATCCAGAAGGGCCACCCGATCTTCACGTGCAGCGCTTCGTTTCAGTACGACGAGCAAGGCTTCGAGCATCAGGGCCAGATGCCCGTGGTGGTCGGCCCGGAAAACCTGCCGTCGGAACTGGAACTGACCCAGCAGCGTGCGCACCTGATCCCCGAGCACATGCGCGAAAAACTGCTGTGCCCGAAACCGATCGAAGTACGCCCGGTCACCGAAAAAGATCCGTACAACCCGCAACCGGCCGATCCGGTGAAGTACGTGTGGTTCCGCGCTGACGGCGCTCTGGCCGACATCCCGGCGCTGCACAAATACCTGCTGGCCTACGCCTCGGACTTCGGCCTGCTGACCACTTCGATGCTGCCCCACGGCAAATCGGTCTGGCAGAAAGACATGCAGGTCGCCAGCCTCGATCACGCGCTGTGGTTCCACAATGACCTGCGTGCCGATGACTGGTTGCTCTACGCGATGGACAGCCCATGGGCCGGCAATTCCCGCGGTTTTTCCCGTGGCAGCGTGTTCAACCGTGCCGGGCAACTGGTCGCTTCGGTGACTCAGGAAGGCCTGATCCGCCATCGCAAGGACTGGGCATGAGCCTGACCGAGGTTCGCCATTGGGTGTTCGACATGGACGGCACGCTGACGGTGGCCGTGCATGATTTCGCGGCGATTCGCGTGGCGCTGGCGATTCCGCCGGAGGACGACATCCTCAGCCATCTCGCCGCCTTGCCAGCGGATGAAGCAGCGGCCAAACATGCCTGGTTGCTCGAGCATGAACGCGATCTGGCACTGGGCTCGACCCCGGCCACCGGCGCGGTTGAGCTGGTGCGTGACCTGCATGCGCGGGGTTATCGCCTCGGCATTCTCACGCGCAATGCGCGGGAGCTGGCGCACGTGACGCTGGAGGCGATCGGTCTGGCTGACTGTTTCGCGGTCGAGGATGTGTTGGGGCGCGACGAAGCACCGCCAAAGCCGCATCCCGGCGGTTTGCTGAAACTGGCCGAGGCCTGGCAGGTGCCGGCGAGTGACATGGTGATGGTCGGCGATTACCGTTTCGATCTGGATTGCGGTCGCGCGGCGGGGGCGCGGACGGTGTTGGTGAATCTGCCGGATAACCCGTGGCCGGAATTGACCGATTGGCATGCACAGGATTGTGTTGAGTTGCGGCGGATGCTTCAGGCCTGAAAGGTTGGTGATCGTGAGGGCCTCATCGCGAGCAGGCTCACTCCTACAATTTGGAATGCGTTCCCCTGTAGGAGTGAGCCTGCTCGCGATAGCTTCGGCACATTCAGCACAAAACCTACTGATCAAACAAAGCCTTCTGCCCCTCCGCCGAAGTCAACATCCCATCCCCGTCATGCCCAACCCCCGGCACTTCCACCAGCCGCTGATTGACCCCCTCGGGATGGCGGCGCAGCAGATAGCCGAAATACAGCTTGCCGCGCATCAAGCGGTAAGCCCCTTGCGCCTCGGCCGCGCAGCTCTTGTCCAGCGCCGGATGTTCCGGGTCGACATCCTGCTGGCCGAGCAGATAGATCACCTCGCGTTTGACGTAACTGCTCTCGACCTGCAATGGCGTTTGCCCGCCGGCATACACCGGCATGTCCGCCAGTCCGTATTTCCAGCGGTTGAAGCCCGGGCATTGCGCGTGATCGAACGCCACCGGCCGCTGCTCGTTGAAGTACGCATAAGAAGAAGGATTGGCGACTACAAAGCGCAAGCGAATGCTGTTGGCCTTTAGCGCTGGCTGATCCTTGGCCAGCAAGGCGTAGCGCTGCACCACCTGACCACCGCCGGAGTGGCCGAAGATCACGATCTGCTTCACGTCCGGAAACTGTTTGCGGTCGCTGACCCGCGCGACGATTTCATCCAGCGCGGCATAGGAACTCAGCGGATTCGGCCCGGTGGACAAGCCGCCGCCCATCCACTCGTTGCCTTGCCAGCGCAGCACCGTTGGCGGCAAGGAATACAGGGTGACGTCGCTTTCATTGAGAAATTGCGGGGCGATCACCAGCGTGTGCGCGGTCTGCCCGGCGAGTTCGGCGGCGCTTTGCGCGCTTTTGCGATAGGTCTCGGCGTTGCGCAAGCGACCGTGAATGACGATCAGGACGCGCTCGATTTTCTCCGGCGCCGGGCCGATGCCCACTGCCATTTCCCCGGCCTTGAGCTGCAGGCGACCGGGGCTGATCGCATCGACGCCGGCCGCTTGCGCGGTGCCGGCGATGAACAGTAACGCCACAAGCCATTTATGCATTTACAGGGTTTTCGCCGCGAAGGTGTCGCACTGGCTTACCTGGCCTTGCGCGAATCCGGTTTTGAACCAGCGCACCCTTTGCGCCGACGTGCCGTGGGTAAACGAGTCCGGCCCCACGCGGCCCTGACCCTGTTGCTGCAGGCGATCATCGCCGATGGCGTTGGCGGCGTTCAAGGCTTCTTCGATGTCGCCGGGTTCCAGCCAGTTCAGGCGCTTCTGCGCGTTATACGCCCAGACGCCCGCGAGGCAGTCGGCCTGCAATTCCTGACGGACCAGCAGGCCGCCGTCGCCTTCCATTTGCCGACCTTGCTGACGCGCCGTCTGCATCTTCGCCGACACGCCTAGCAGTGTCTGCACATGGTGACCGACCTCGTGCGCGATCACGTAAGCCTGAGCGAAATCGCCGGCGGCTTTGAAGCGCTGCGACATTTCCTGGAAGAAGGCCATGTCCAGATAGACCTTCTGGTCGGCCGGGCAATAGAACGGGCCGGTGGCAGAAGTGGCCATGCCACACGCCGAATTCACCCGATTGCTGAACAGCACCAGTGTCGGGTCTTTGTATTGGCGTCCGGCCTGCTGGAAGATCGGACCCCAGGTGTCTTCGGTGTCGCCGAGGATCGAGCGGACGAATTCGGCCTGTTCATCATTGGCCGGCGGTGCCTGGCGGGTTTGCGAGGTGGGTGCCGGTTGGTCCATCTGCCCGGTCAACTGGCCGAGAATCTGCAGCGGATCCTGGCCGGTCAGCCAGCCGATACCGACGATCAGCACGATGGCCGTCAGGCTCAGGCCCTTGCCGCCACCGAAGCGCATGCCACCGCCACCGCCGGCATCATCACCCCGGGCGTCGACGACGTTGTCACTGCGTCGGCCTTTTTTCCATAGCATGTGGGAATCCTCTTTATTGCGGGTGATGAGTCAGGTGATGAGTGTTGCCGCTGTGTGAGTGTGGCGCCAGTCCGGTCGTCCGTCCATTCACACGCGCCCACGTGGTGCGGGCTTGTTATTGACGGTCGGCGGGGCGGCGAATTCAATCCCGAGAAGAATTTATCCCGGCCAGGTCATGAACCGGCTGTTTCGACAGCAGTCTGTGATGTTGCAGACTTGCCGAGAGCCGAAGTGGCGGGAATCTTGCCTCACGGTTTTGCTCAACGGCGGTTTCCCGGCGAAGAAGATGGCAACCTGTGCGGTTGCTGAAAGCTGCGCCGACTATGATTGCCACACCGATTGCCGCCAGCGCGAACGCTCGCCTGGGTATTTTTTTCAGAGATTGCCAATGACCGTCAGCACCCCGCTCTCCGGTGTCAACCAGCCCTTCAAGGGGATCCTGCTGATTGTCGTGGCGACGTTCCTGTTTTCCAGTCACGACGCCTTATCCAAATACCTGTCCGGGTTCTATCCCATCGTGATGGTGGTGTGGGCGCGCTATGTGGTGCACACCCTGTTGATGGCGGGGATTTTTCTGCCGCAATCCGGCTTGCGTGTGCTGCGCACCAAAAAACCGTTATGGCAGCTCGCCCGTGCCCTGTGTCTGCTCGGCACCAGCCTGTTTTTCACCACGGCGCTGTTGTACATCCCGCTGGCGGAAGCCACGGCGGTCAACTTTCTCGCACCGGTGTTGGTCACCGCCTTGTCGGTGCCGCTGCTCAAGGAACGGGTGACGCGCGGGCAATGGATCGCGGTGATCTGCGGTTTCATCGGCGTGCTGATCATCGTCCACCCGGGGGGCGAACTGTTCACTCCGGCGATCCTGCTGCCGTTCTGTTCGGCGCTGTTTTTCTGCTTTTACCAACTGCTGACGCGCAAGCTCGCCGAAGTCGACAGCCCGACCACCAGCAACTTCTTCGCCGGGCTGTGCAATACCCTGGTGATGAGCGCGCTGGTGCCGTTCTTCTGGCAGGTGCCGAGCCTGCCACACGCCGCGCTGATGCTGGCGCTGGGCAGCTGCGGGATGACTGCTCACCTGTTTCTGACCCAGGCCTTCCGTCACGCAGCACCAGCCTTGCTGGCGCCGTTCGGCTATTGCCAGATCGTCTTTGCCGGGTTGTTGGGCTGGCTGCTGTTCAGTCACACGCCGAGCGGGCTGACGGTGATTGGTATTGCGGTGATCTGCTGCAGCGGATTGGCGGCGGCGTGGCAGCAGAGCCGGCGCTAAGGGGGAGCAAAGATCCCTTGTAGGAGCTGACGAGTGAAACGAGGCTGCGATCTTTTGATCTTAAACAGCAAGATCAAAAGATCGCAGCGTTCCGCAGCTCCTACAGGGGCGATTTAGCGGGTTATTCGACGGTCGGAATCTTGCGCGGTGCCATGAAGTACATCCACGTCAGTGCGAGGAAGTACATCGCCGGAATCAGCGTGAACAGCACCGTGTAGTTGTTGTTGGTAACGGTGAGGATATGGCCGACGATCTGGGTCATGAACATCCCGCCGATCGCCGCGCACATGCCGCCGAAGCCGAACACCGTGCTCATCATGTGCTTGGGCGTGTAGTCCATCACCAGGCTCCAGATGTTCGCGGTCCAGGCCTGATGCGCGCCGATGGCCAGGGAGATTGCAGCGACGGCGACCCACAGATTGGCGGAACCAGCGGCCATGACCACGCCGATGATGCAGCAGGCAAACAGCAACATCGACAGCAGCCGCGCCTTGATAGAGTTCATTCCGCGACCGATCAGGAACGAGGACAGGATCCCGCCGCCGACACTGCCGAAGTCAGCCGTGACGTAGATGATGATCAGCGGAATACCCATCTGCGTCACGTTGATGCCAAGGTTGTATTGCTGATTGAGAAACGGCGGCAGCCAGTACAGATAGAACCAGAACACCGGCGCAGTCAGCGAGTAGGCGAGGGCGAAGGCCCAGGTGCCGCGCATGCGCAGGATCTTGCTGAATGGCACGCGGGCCTGTTCCGGTTCGACTTGCTGCTGGATGTAATCGAGTTCCGATTGTTTTACCCGTGGATGATCTTCCGGGTTGAAGTATTTCAGGCCCCAGAACAACAGCCAGATCCCGCCGAGTGCGGCCATGCACAGGAACGCCGCCTGCCAGCCCCACGCATGCAGGATCAGCGGCAGCAGCATCGGCGTGAACATCGCGCCGACGTTGGTGCCGGCGTTGAAGATGCCGGTAGCGACTGCACGTTCACCGGCCGGGAACCACAGGCGCGTGGTTTTCACGCAGGCCGGGTAATTGGCGGCTTCAGTCAGGCCGAGGATGAAGCGGCAGACCATGAAGCCGGCTGCCGAAGTCGCCAGGCCATGGGCGCCGGTGGCGAGGCTCCAGAGCAGCACGGCGCAGAAGAACACGCGCTTGACGCCGACCCGGTCGATCAACCGTCCTTGCAGGACAAACCCGATCGCGTAGCCGACCTGGAACCAGAAGTTGATGTTGGCGTAGTCCATCGCCGTCCAGCTCATTTCCTTGGCGAGGATCGGCTGCATGACGCCTAGGGCGGCGCGGTCGATGTAGTTGAGGGTGGTGGCAAAAAATACCAGCGCCAGCATGCCCCAGCGGGTCTTGCCGACCGCCATGGCGCCGCGGATCTTGTCGCCGATGCCACCCGTGGCAGTGCTCATGGCCGGAGCCATGCGGGAAGTCTGTGAAGGAATCATGTGTTCCACCCGTTTTTGGATTTGTTATTTGGTGTTCTTTACGGTCGAACACCTTGTCCGGTGGTTAGTGGCCGGACTCGATGTGCAACCGATGTTGGGCAGTGAACAAAAAATCGTCAATTCGCCAAATCGCCATAGTGTTCGATAATCGCACGCAAAACTAACCGGGTAGTACACTTTAAATTGCTGCGCGCAGGGATGCAGCCAATAATTTCCCTCACTATAAAAACCCATTCCCTCGTAGGAGCTGCCGAAGGCTGCGATCTTTTGATTTTGCTGTTCAAGTAATCAAGATCAAACGATCGCAGCGTTCGGCAGCTCCTACACAAAAGCGGCGCAGTCCGGGAGTTGAAACATGCAGCGTTCCATTGCCACCGTTTCCTTGAGCGGCACCCTGCCGGAAAAACTCGAAGCCATTGCCGCCGCCGGGTTCGACGGCGTGGAGATTTTCGAAAACGACCTCCTGTACTACGACGGCAGTCCCCGCGAAGTTAAACAGATGTGCGCCGATCTCGGCATCGCCATCACCCTGTTTCAGCCGTTCCGTGATTTCGAAGGCTGCCGCCGTGATCGCCTGGCCCGCAACCTGGAGCGCGCAGAGCGCAAGTTCGACCTGATGCAGGAACTCGGCACCGATCTGGTGCTGGTCTGCAGTAACGCTTCCGCCGACAGCCTGGGCGATCAACAGATTCTCGTCGATGACTTGAGTCTGCTGGCCGAACGCGCCGGCGCCCGCGGCTTGCGCATAGGTTACGAAGCGCTGGCGTGGGGCCGGCACGTCAACACTTATCAACAGGTCTGGGACATCGTCCGTCAGGCCGATCACCCGAGCCTCGGCGTGTTGCTCGACAGCTTCCACACGCTGTCGCTGAAGGGCGATCCAAGCGCCATCGCCGATATTCCCGGCGACAAGATCTTCTTCGTGCAAATGGCCGACGCGCCGATTCTGCAGATGGATGTGCTGGAGTGGAGCCGGCATTTCCGCTGCTTCCCGGGGCAGGGCGAATTCGATCTGCCGGGTTTTCTCGCGCCGATCATCAAGAGCGGCTATAGCGGGCCGTTGTCGCTGGAAATCTTCAACGACGGCTTCCGTGCCGCGCCGCCACGGGCCAACGCCGCCGACGGTTTGCGTTCGCTACTGTATCTGGAAGAGAAAACCCGTCAGCGTCTCGAGCAGGAAGCGACGCCGGTGGCCAACCGCGACATCCTTTTCGAAACGCCGCAGGCCAGCGAATACAACGGCGTTGAGTTTCTTGAGTTTGCCGTCGACGAAGCGCTCGGGGCGAAGCTCGGTCACTGGCTGCAACGCCTCGGTTTTGCCAAGGCCGGGCAGCATCGCTCCAAGAATGTCAGCCTGCTGCGTCAGGGCGATATCAATCTGATCCTCAACTGCGAACCGTATTCGTTCGCCCACAGCTTCTTCGAAGCCCATGGCCCGTCGCTGTGCGCCACGGCTGTGCGGGTCAGGGACAGCGCCAGTGCGCTGGCCCGCGCGGTCGCCTACAAGGGGCAGCCCTATCGCGGGCTGGTCGGGCCGAATGAACTGGAACTGGCGGCGGTGCGCGCACCGGACGGCAGTCTGATTTATCTGGTCGACGAGGACGCCGACGTTTACGGGACCGATTTCAATCTGCTGCCGGACGCACAGACCGGCGGCGGCCTCAAGCGAATCGATCACATGGCCATGGCGCTGCCGGCCGACAGCCTCGACAGTTGGGTGCTGTTCTACAAGAGCCTGCTGGATTTCGAGGCCGACGACGAAGTGGTGCTGCCCGATCCGTACGGTCTGGTGAAGAGCCGCGCACTGCGCAGCCGCGACAGTTCGATCCGGCTGCCGCTGAATATCTCCGAGAACCGCAACACCGCGATCTCCCACGCGTTGTCGAGTTATCGCGGCTCCGGTGTGCACCACATCGCCTTCGATTGTGACGACATCTTTGCCCAGGTCAGTCGCGCCAAAGAGGCCGGCGTGCCGCTGCTGGACATTCCGCTGAACTATTACGACGATCTCGCCGCGCGTTTCGATTTCGACGATGAGTTTCTCAGCGAGCTGGCCTATTACAACGTGCTCTACGACCGTGACGCCCAGGGCGGCGAGCTGTTTCATGTGTACACCGAGCCGTTCGAAGGGCGCTTCTTTTTCGAGATCATCCAGCGCAAGAACGGTTACGCCGGTTATGGCGCGGCCAACGTTGCCGTAAGGCTGGCGGCGATGGCCAAATCCCGCAGCGGCGCGGCGCGTCAGGCGAAGTTGTAGGGAATTCGTAAACGCGGGATTAAACACGGGCCGCGCGGCTTCCTTCACTGTCCCGCGCGGCCCATAATCGCCAGCTTGTGCAGTGATGGCCGTGAGCCCGCGATGACCATGAATTCAGAACTTTCCGCCGCTGCTGTCGAGTCCGACGCAGTGCCGCGCAAGAGTCGCAAGAACAACCCGGAAAAGACCCGCGAAAACATCCTGCAGGAGGCGATCGTCGAGTTCGTCCAGCAGGGCCTGTCCGGTGCCCGCGTCGACGCGATCGCCGAGCGCATCCACACCTCCAAGCGCATGATCTATTACTACTTCGGCAGCAAGGAGCAGTTGTACGTCGAGGTGCTGGAGAAGCTGTATGGCGATATCCGCAGCACGGAAAACCGCCTGCACCTGGACGAACTGCCGCCCGAACTGGCAATCCGCCGACTGGTGGAGTTCACGTTCGATCACCACGACCGCAACGTCGATTTCGTGCGCATCGTCAGCATCGAAAACATCCACAACGCCGAGTACGTGAAACGTTCCGATGCGATCAAGGCGCTGAACAACACGATCCTCGATACCTTGGGCGGGATTCTGCAACGGGGTGCGGACGAAGGTTTGTTCCGGCGTGGCATCGATGCGCTGGACGTGCACCTGCTGATCAGTTCGTTCTGCTTCTATCGCGTGTCGAACCGCCACACGCTGGGGGAAATCTTCCAGATCGATCTGCCGGACGAAACCATCAAACAGCGTCATCGCGAGATGATCTGCGAATCGGTGTTGCGCTACCTGCAGGCCTGACACAACCCACCCTGTAGGAGTGAGCCTGCTCGCGATGGCATTCCGTCAGCCAATGCATCTATTGGCTGATACACCGCTATCGCGAGCAGGCTCACTCCTACAGGGGGCGGCAGGGCTCAGCCATTCATGCTCTGAAAATGCTCAAGCATGCGTTGCGAATCCGGCACCACGTCGCTGAACAATTCAAACGCCTTGACCGCCTGAAACACCGCCATGTTGCCGCCATCAAGCGTGCGGCAACCCAGAGCCCGGGCGTCGCGCAGCAGTTCGGTTTCCAGCGGGAAATACACAATCTCAGCGACCCACATTGCCTTGCGCAGCAACTGCGCCGGCACCGGTGTACCTGGCAGCTTGGCCATGCCCATCGGCGTGGTGTTGACCAGGCCGTCGGCCTGCGCCAGCGCCCCGGGCAAATCCCGCCCGGCTTGCGCGCGACCGGCGCCAAAATGTTGATTCAGATTGTTTGCCAGACTTTCCGCGCGCTCGCGATCGACATCAAAAATCGTCAATTGCCGTACGCCTTCACTGAGCAGCGCGTGGGCCACCGCCGCGCCGGCGCCGCCAGCACCCATCTGGACTACATGTTCGCGGGCAGCGTCTGGCAGACCTCGGCGAAAACCTTCGGCGAAACCGAGACAATCGGTGTTGTGGCCAATACGCTTGCCATCCTTCAGCACCACCGTGTTCACTGCGCCGATCCCTCGCGCTTCCGGCGACAATTCATCGAGCAGCGGGATGATCGCCTGCTTGCATGGAAAAGTAATGTTGAGTCCGGTGTAGTTCATCCGCTCGGCCGATTGAAGCAAGTCGGGCAGCGCCGTGCTGTCGAGGCGCAATTGATCGAGGTCGATGAGTTGGTAGAGATAACGCAGGCCCTGCGCATCGCCCTCGTGTTCGTGCAGTGCCGGCGTGCGCGAAGCCTGAATCCCGGCGCCGATCAGCCCGGCGAGTATCACTCTGGAACGTGACATGGCCTTCACCCCCGCAACCGCTGACTGAAATGTTCCAGCGCCAAGCGATAACCATGGCTGCCGAATCCGCACATCACCGCCGTGGCAATGCCCGAAACAAACGAATGATGACGGAACGGCTCACGGGCGTGGACGTTGGACAGATGCACTTCAATCACTGGCAGCTCGCTGGCGACCAAGGCATCGCGAATCGCTACCGACGTATGCGTCCACGCCGCCGGGTTGATCACGATCCCGGCGCAACGACCGCGCGCCGCGTGAATCCAGTCGAGCAGCTCGCCTTCATGATTGGTCTGGCGAAACTCTACGGTCAGGCCAAACTCGTCAGCCGCGCGACCACACAGCGCGGAAATGTCCGCCAGGGTTTCATGACCATAAGTCGCTGGCTCGCGGGTGCCGAGCAGGTTCAGGTTCGGGCCGTTGAGCACCAGAACGATAGGGGACATGGGGTAACTCCACTTATTGTTTTTGGCATCGGCCGAGAGGTTTCAGCCTGAGGAGATAAAATGTACTAGATGGTTACATCGGTCAATTGAACAGAAATGACCTGGGCGTTTTATGTTCGGTGATCGCACAGGCAAATTCAGGCGAGCCCTGATTTCAAGATGTAACGACAGCTTTTCTTACGTTTTTTCCAATCAATTCCCAAGCCCCGCTCTCCATGCCCGCTAGCCTTGGATGACCTCCGACACGTTCGCTCGTGGCAACCGGTTGTCGGACTCGAAAGGAAAATCGAGTTTGGAAATCCATTAACCTAACGGATGGGTTAGCATGAAGATATGCAGCTACAAAGGAATGTCGATTCGCATCATGTTGAGAGGCGAACACTGCCCACCCCACGCCCATGTAGATGCGGGTGCCTGGAATGCCCGCATCCGGTCAGCTTCTGGCACAACGAAGTTGATCTGTGGGACGTCGTGCCGCTGTCCCGTCGACCGCCGCTCGCCGTGCTGAACGGCTTGTGCCTGTCACTTGGACAACCGGCGCACCTGCGTCGAGCACGCGGGATCTGGTGGTGGGGCTTGCAGACCGTTTGTCTCGATAACCAGATATGGGATTGCCAAACAAACGAAGTGCCCGTGATGAAACCAGTCACCGACCAGATCTACCGGATCGGATCGGCGCGCTATCACCCAGAAGCAGACAAGGTGCTGCTGACCTTGATCGGCAAGTTGGAAGGAGTTGAAATCGAATTATGAAAGTCATCAAGGCAAAACCGTCGGTGCATCGCCCCCTGACGGAAGAAATGCTCGATGCCGCCATCACACTTGGCGAAGCACGACAGGCCAACAGTTTGCAGGCCGTGTCAGTGAGCTTCGAAGAATCCTCTCTGGTCATTCGTTTCGAGGACGGCAGCGGTGTGTTGCTTCCGGTGAAGCTGTATCCAGAATTTGAGGGGTTTAAAGCAGCCGATTATGCAAGCCTGACGATCGGCTTCGCCGGCACTGCGCTGTGCCATGAGGGTAAAGACCTGGATATTTCCATTGCCGGAATGATTTCGGCGAACCCGTCGCTCATGCGGATGGCCGCGTCGGTCGTTGCTTCGCGCAACGGGCGTCAAAGCAGCGCTGCAAAATCAGCAGCCGCCCGAGCCAATGGCAAGAAAGGCGGGCGTCCACGTAAAACCGATATCGCGCCATAGCACCCACAAAAAAGCCGTCAATCACGACGGCTTTCTCTTCCCAGCTTCCGGCAATCAACGCCGGGTCAGCAGCACACCGGATTCCATGTGATGGGTCCACGGGAACTGGTCAAACATCGCGCATTGAGTGATGCGGTGGGTGTCGTGCAGTTGGGCGATGTTGGCGGCCAGGGTCTCCGGGTTGCAGGAGATGTAGAGGATGTTGTCGAAGCGACGGGTCAGTTCGCAGGTGTCCGGGTCCATGCCGGCGCGCGGTGGGTCGACGAAGACGCTGCCGAATTCATAGCTCTTCAGATCGATGCCGTGCAGGCGGCGGAACGGGCGCACTTCGTTGAGCGCTTCGGTCAGTTCCTCGGCGGACAAACGCACCAGCGTGACGTTATCCACCGCATTTTCGCTGAGGTTGCTCAGGGCCGCGTTGACTGAAGTCTTGCTGATTTCGGTAGCGAGCACTTTGCGTACGCGGGTGGCCAGCGGCAGGGTGAAGTTGCCGTTGCCGCAGTACAACTCCAGCAGATCGTCGCTGCGATCGCCCAGCGCTTCGTATGCCCAATTGAGCATCTTCTGGTTCACCGTGCCGTTCGGCTGGGTAAACGCGCCTTCGGGCTGGCGATAGCTGAAAGTGCGACCGCCGACTTCGAGTTTCTCGACGACATAGTCCTGGCCAAGCACTTCGCGCTTGCCCTTGGAGCGGCCGATGATGCTCACACCGAGATCGGCCGACAACCGAGTCGCCGCCGCGTGCCAATGTTCGTCCAGCGGACGGTGGTAGCACAGGGTGATCATCGCGTCGCCGGCCAGCGTGGTCAGGAATTCGACCTGGAACAGCTTGTGGCTCAGCGCCGAACTGGCCTGCCACGCAGCCTTCAACTGCGGCATCAACTGGTTGATGCGCAGGCTGGCGATCGGAAATTCTTCGATGAGGATCGGCGTGCGTTTGTCATCCTGAGAGAACATCGCGTAATGCCGCTCGCCGCCCTCGCGCCACAGGCGGAATTCGGCGCGCAGGCGGAAGTTCTGCAGCGGCGAATCAAACACCGTCGGCTCGGGTGCATCGAACGGCGCCAGCAGCTCACGCAGACGTGTGACCTTGGCTTCGAGTTGTTCGGCGTAGGCTTGGGAATCGAAAGTCATGCGTTGAACCAACCCAACTTGATCACAAACAGAATCGACAGGATCACCAGTGCCGGGTTCAGCTCACGGGCACGGCCGGAGAGCAACTTGATGGCGGTCCAGGCAATGAAGCCGAAAGCGATGCCGTTGGCGATCGAATAGGTGAACGGCATCGCCAGTGCAGTGACCACAACCGGCGCGGCGACGGTGATGTCATCCCAGTCTATTTCCGCCAGGCCGGAAGTCATCAGCACGGCGACGAACAGCAGCGCTGGTGCGGTGGCGAAAGCCGGCACGCTGGCCGCCAGTGGCGAGAAGAACAGCGCCAGCAGGAACAGGATCGCCACGACAATGGCGGTCAGGCCAGTGCGGCCACCGGCACTGACGCCGGCCGCGGATTCGATGTAACTGGTGGTGGTCGAAGTGCCCAGCAGCGAACCGGCCATGGCCGCCGTACTGTCGGCGATCAGCGCGCGGCCCATTTTCGGCATGTGGCCGTCCTTGCCCATCAGGCCGGCGCGCTTGGCGACGCCGATCAGGGTCCCGGAGTTGTCGAACAGGTCGACGAACAGGAAGGCGAAAATCACGCTGACCAGACCGATGTCCAGTGCACCTTTGATGTCCAGTTGCAGGAAGGTCGGCGCCAGCGACGGCGGCATTGACAGGATGCCGCCGAACTCGGTGACGTTCAGTGCGATCGAGGCGATGGTGACGGCGAGAATGCCGATCAGCACCGCGCCGCGCACTTTCAGCGCTTCGAGGGCGACAATTACCGCGAAGCCGACTGTGGCGAGAATCGGCGCCGGTTTGGTCAGATCGCCGAGACCGACCATGGTCGCCGGGTTGCTGACTACGATCCCAGCGTTGTGCAGGGCGATCAGTGCCAGGAACAGGCCGATACCGGCGGCGATCGCCGAGCGCAATGGCAGCGGGATGGCGTTGATGATCCATTCACGGATGCGGAAGATCGACAGCAGGAAAAACAGCACGGCGGAAATGAACACCGCACCCAGCGCAACTTGCCAGGTGTGGCCCATGTGCAGAACCACGGTGTAGGTAAAGAAGGCATTCAGGCCCATGCCCGGAGCGAGGGCGATCGGGTAGTTGGCGATCAGGCCCATCACGGTCGAGCCGATCGCGGCCGCCAGACAGGTGGCGACGAAAATCGCGCCTTTGTCCATGCCGGTCTCGCCGAGGATGCTCGGGTTGACGAACAGAATGTAAGCCATGGCCAGGAAAGTCGTGACGCCCGCGAGAATTTCCGTGCGCACGTTGGTGTTGTGTGCCTTGAGTTGAAACAGCCTTTCCAGCATGTCTGCTCCCCGTGGCGCGCGTGGCGCCGTGAATGTATCGACCTCAACAGCAAAGCACAGACCGTCGCAAGCGCCTGGAAAATTGTCGTGGGCCGGAAAAAGCCGCGCATCATACCAGCCGCGTGAGGAATTTGGCGGATGTTGGTGTCGATCGTCGGCGAAGTTTTGCGCAGCAGACAACTGCGCCATACTGCGCGCTGATTTTTCGGAGTGGGCAGGCATGCGCAACGGCGGGATGAAGATTTTCGGATGGATTGCAGCACTGCTGGTGGCAGTCCCGGCGTTCGCGGCTTCGGCGCCGCCATTGACCCAGGTAAAGGTCATCAAAGTGCAGTCGCCGTCCTGTGGCCTGGAAGATATCGCCGATCACCAGGCGCAAACCCAGTGCAATCACAACGGGCCGAACATCAAGGTCTACGTGCTGGAAGTCGGCTATGGCCAGAACCAGCCGCAAGTGACTCTGGATGGCTTCGAGGTCAACGGCACCCGAGGCCCGGTGTGTGCCTTCGATAATGGCAATCTCACCGAATGCACGCCCGGCAGCAAAACCGTCGGTTCTCTTTATACCTTCGATCTGGCCGGTAAACAGGAAGGCACCTTCAGCTTCAGCAACACCTCGCTCAACGCGCCGCGCAACATGATGTCGACCCAGCTTTACATCAAGTAACGGCTGTCTTCGAACAGGGTGGGATAAAGCTGACTACGCTTTACAGACTACCAGCGGAAAGCGCCCATGACTGCCAGAGCCCTGATTGCCCTCGCCGAGGGCATCGACGATTTGCAAAGCGTGACCCTGATCGACGTGCTGCGCCGCGCCGGTATCGAAGTGGTTGCCGCCAGTATTGAAGGCCGGCGCATGCTGACCTGCGCGCGGGGCACCCGGCTGACTGCAGACGGCATGCTCGTCGATGTACTCGCGCAGCGCTTCGACCTGATCGTCCTGCCGGGCGGTGCCGTCGGCTCCCAGCATCTCGCTGCGCACCAGCCCTTACAGCAATTGCTCAAAGACCAAGCCAGCGCCGGCCGATTGTTCGCCGCCATCGGCGAAGCTCCGGCTGTCGCACTGCAAGCATCAGGCGTGCTGCGCCAGCGACGCATGACCTGCCTGCCCGGCGCCAGCCATCAGTTGTCGGGCTGTACGTTTGTTGATCAACCGGTGGTGGTCGACGGCAATTGCATCACCGCCCAAGGCTCGGGGGCTGCGCTGGAGTTTGCCTTGACCCTGGTCGAGCAGCTTGGTGGCAAGGCGTTGCGGGCGAGGGTGGCGGGGGAGTTGATGGCCTGACGGGTCAGCCGTGGGCTGCGAGGGGTTCTATCATTGGTTGCTCACGGTGCTCCGCTTGCCAAAGATCGTAGTCGGTTTGAACACCTAGCCACACGCGCGCCTTGCCAATCCCTGCACGTTCAAGTCGTACTGCCAGATCCGGGCTGATTGGCGCGTGTCCGTGCAGTACGCGCGAAAGGTGCGGGCGTGCAAAGCCAAGGTGCCGGGCTAATTCGCTCACGCTGATGCCAAGCTCGGGCAAGACATCCAGCAGCAGGGTTTCACCGGGGTGTGGCGGGTTGTGCATGGGCATGAGCCTGCCTCCTGTCAGTGGTAGTCCAGATAATCGACCAATTCGATATCCGAACCGACAAAACGAAAGATCACTCGCCAGTTGTCTGAAACGCTGAGCGACCAATATTCGCTTAGCTCACCTTTCAAAGGATGCAGGCGCCAGCCGGGCAAGTCCAAGTCCCCGGGAAGCGTCGCTCAATCCATGAACTGCAACATGCGCGACAGCCGTTTTGCATGCTCGGCACGAATTCCACGAGTCGTACCTGTTTCATAGAAGCCACGAAGGCCTTTGTGCTGAAAGGATTTGATCATGGCGGCGAGTGTAAGGCGATACATTACACCCAGTGCGGTAACTATGTACCGCACGTTGTCGCTTGATATGTGCTTGGCAGGTGAGTTTTTCCAGAAAACTCAGACCTTCTCCTCCACCGGCACATGCATCCGGTCCCGGTTCGCCAACGTCGGAAACAGCTTGATCCACGTTCCCGTCACCACCAGCGTGCCGATTCCGCCCATGACCACCGCCGGCACGGTGCCGAACCAGTGGGCGGTGAGGCCTGATTCGAATTCGCCCAACTGGTTCGAGGCGCCGATGAACAGGCCGTTCACCGCGCTGACCCGGCCGCGCATTTCGTCGGGGGTTTCCAGTTGTACGAAGGAGGCGCGGATCACCATGCTGATCATGTCCGCGGCGCCGAGCACCACCAGTACCGCCAGCGAGAACCAGAACGAGGTCGACAGGCCAAAGGCGATGGTGGCGACGCCGAAGATGCCGACGGCGGTGAACATCACCCGGCCGACGTTGCGTTCCACGGCAAACCGCGCCAGGAACAATGACATCAGCAACGCGCCCACCGCCGGCGCCGAGCGCAGCAGGCCGAGGCCCCACGGGCCGGTCAGCAGAATGTCCTTGGCGAACACTGGCAGCAACGCCGTGGCGCCGCCGAGCAACACGGCAAACAGGTCCAGCGAGATCGCGCCGAGGATGTCCGGACGGCTGCGGATGAAGCGAATCCCCGCCAGCAGCGAGTCCAGCGTGGCTTTGCCTTTGTTCAGCGGCGTCTGGCGTGCCGGCAGGTTGAGCATCAGCAAGCAGGCGATCACATACAGCAATACGGTCGGGCCGTAGACCCAGACGCTGCCGAATGCATAGAGCAAACCGCCGAGGGCCGGGGCGACGATGGTCGCCGATTGCTGCGCCGATTGCGCGGCGGCGACCGCCCGCGGGAAAAGCGCACTCGGGACGATGCTTGGCAGCAGCGCCTGGGTCGTGGGCATCTCGAACGACCGCGCCGCCCCCAGGAGAAAAGCGAGGATGAAGATCATTTCGCGGGTGACGTGATCGGTGGCACTGCCGATGGCCAGCGCCAGGGCAATCAATGCCTGCAACGACTGACAGAGCGCGGCGACCTTGCGCCGGTCATAGCGATCGGCGACGTGCCCGGTATGCAGCATGAACAATACGCGAGGGGCAAATTCGACCAGGCCGACCAGGCCCAGATCCAGCACGTTGCCGGTCAGTTGATAGAGGTTCCAGCCAATCGCCACGGTGAGCATCTGAAAACCGCTGGCGGTGAAAATCCGCGCCAGCCAAAAGGCCATGAACGGACGATGCTGACGTAACAGCAGGGGCTCTTGAGTGGGCATCTGAAGGCAGGTCTTGGACGAGTGAACGGCGAGATTATCACCAGTCTGTAACAGGAAGTTGCTACGAGAAAAAATTCAGTCAGATGTGCATCATCTTTTTGGGTTCACCAGGCCAGAACCTTGCTGCGCCAATGAGACAACTTGTCACGCGGCAAACGACCACGCAGTTCATTGGCAAAAATGGGACTACTCTTTCAACGTTGCTTGATCCAGATCAAGACCCCGACCGGAACTGATCTGACGGCCAGTTGGCCAGACTCCCTGCGTAGCGATGGTTGTAAAAAAAGAACGAATCCGAATTCGCCGCACTCCATATCCGTGGGGGCAGTGGTGCAGGCCTCCGGGTCCGCTACCCGTACTACCTGACAGAGGAAGCCATATGTTCGGTTTAGAGGCTCTCGATCTCGCCCGAATTCAGTTCGCGTTCACCATCTCGTTCCACATTCTGTTCCCGGCCATCACCATTGGCCTGGCGAGTTACCTGGCGGTGCTCGAAGGCCTGTGGCTGAAAACCCGCAACGATACCTACCGTGACCTCTACCATTTCTGGTCGAAGATCTTCGCCGTCAACTTTGGCATGGGCGTGGTTTCCGGTCTGGTCATGGCCTATCAGTTCGGCACCAACTGGAGTCGTTTCTCCGACTTCGCCGGTGCTGTTACCGGGCCGTTGCTGACCTATGAAGTGCTCACGGCGTTCTTCCTTGAAGCCGGTTTCCTTGGCGTGATGCTGTTCGGCTGGAACAAGGTCGGGCGCGGCCTGCACTTCTTTTCGACGGTGATGGTGGCGATCGGCACGTTGATTTCGACCTTCTGGATCCTCGCCTCCAACAGCTGGATGCAGACCCCGCAAGGTTTTGAGATCGTCAACGGCCAGGTCATCCCGACTGACTGGCTGGCGATCATCTTCAATCCGTCATTTCCTTACCGGCTGATGCACATGGCCACCGCCGCGTTCGTCGCGACAGCATTCTTCGTCGGCTCTTCGGCAGCCTGGCATTTGCTGCGCGGCAGGGACAACCCGGCGATCCGCACCATGCTGTCGATGGCGATGTGGATGGCGCTGATCGTCGCGCCGATCCAGGCAGTGATCGGCGACTTCCACGGCCTCAACACGCTCAAGCATCAGCCGGCAAAAATCGCTGCGATCGAAGGCCACTGGGAAAACCATGGCGACGAAGCGACGCCGCTGATCCTGTTCGGCTGGCCGGACATGAAAGAAGAACGCACGAAGTTCGCCGTGGAGATTCCCTACCTCGGCAGCCTGATTCTCACGCACTCGCTGGACAAGCAGGTGCCGGCACTCAAGGAATTCCCGCCGGAAGACCGGCCGAATTCGACCATCGTGTTCTGGTCGTTCCGCATCATGGTCGGCCTTGGTTTCCTGATGATCTTCACCGGTCTGTGGAGTCTGTGGCTGCGCAAGCGTGACTCGCTGTACACCTCGCGGCCGTTCCTGCATCTGGCCTTGTGGATGGGGCCGTCCGGCCTGATTGCGATTCTTGCCGGCTGGTTCACCACGGAAATCGGCCGTCAGCCATGGGTCGTGTACGGCTTGATGCGCACCGCAGATGCTTCGTCCAACCACAGCTTCATGCAGATGAGCATCACCCTGATCATGTTCGTCGTGATCTATTTCGCGCTGTTCGGCGCAGGTCTCGGCTACATGATGCGTCTGGTGCGCAAGGGGCCGAAGATCAGCGAAGGCAGCGAAACGCCGGACGGTGGTCCAGGCAAGAAACGCACCCCGGCGCGTCCGTTGTCCGCAGCCGACGATCCGGCCGAAGGCGAGCACGAAGACAACACTCGCTTGACCAAGGAGATTTGACTCATGGGTATTGATCTTCCGCTGATCTGGGCCGTGATCATCATCTTCGGCATCATGATGTACGTGGTCATGGACGGCTTCGACCTGGGCATCGGCATTCTCTTCCCGTTCGTGCCGGGCAAGACCGACCGTGACGTGATGATGAACACGGTCGCCCCGGTCTGGGACGGTAACGAAACCTGGCTGGTGCTGGGCGGCGCGGCGTTGTTTGGCGCGTTCCCGCTGGCTTACTCGGTGGTGCTGTCGGCGTTGTACCTGCCGCTGATCTTCATGCTGATGGGCCTGATCTTTCGCGGCGTGGCCTTCGAGTTTCGCTTCAAGGCCAAGGACGAAAAACGTCACCTGTGGGACAAGGCCTTCATCGGTGGTTCGATCGCGGCGACGTTCTTTCAGGGTGTGGCGCTGGGTGCCTTCATCGATGGCTTGCCTGTGGTCAATCGCCAGTTCGCCGGTGGCTCGCTGGACTGGCTGACGCCGTTCACACTGTTCTGCGGCGCAGCGCTGGTGGTGGCGTATGCGTTGCTCGGCTGCACTTGGCTGATCATGAAGACCGAAGGCAAGTTGCAGGAACAAATGCATGATCTGGCACGGCCGCTGGCGTTTGTGCTGTTGGCGGTGATCGGCATTGTCAGTATATGGACGCCGTTGTCCCACCCGGAAATTGCCTCGCGCTGGTTCAGCATGCCGAATCTGTTGTGGTTCATGCCGGTGCCGATTCTGGTGCTGGTCACCCTGTATGGCCTGATCCGCGCGGTGGCACGCAATGCCAACTACACGCCGTTCCTGCTGACCCTGGTGCTGATTTTCCTTGGCTACAGCGGTCTGGGCATCAGCTTGTGGCCGAACATCGTGCCGCCGTCGATCTCGATCTGGGACGCCGCCGCGCCGCCGCAAAGTCAGGGCTTCATGCTGGTGGGCACGCTGTTCATCATTCCGTTCATCCTCGGTTACACCTTCTGGAGCTACTACGTATTCCGCGGCAAGGTGACCCACGAAGACGGTTACCACTAATCCCATGCTGGGCTTGCCCTGTGGGAGCGAGCCTGCTCGCGAAGGCGTGCGCAGTGACGCCTTGGCTAAACGGAGATCGACGCAATGACCGGCAAACATTCCCTGCACGACATTGAAGAAGCCGAAAAAAAACCGCTGTGGCAGCGGCTCGGCTGGTTGGCCTTGATCTGGGTTGGCAGTGTCGGCGTGCTGTTCATCGCCGCCAGCCTGATGCGCATGTTCATGAATGCCGCAGGTTTGACCACCCACTGAAACATCCCGTCCCGGCGCCTTCGGGTATGGATTTGCAACCCTCCTCACGGAGGGTTTTTTTTGTCCGGGATTTATTTGCGGGCTTTGAGGATGACGAATTTCGGCGTTGCCGCCACTTGCTCGACGCCGCGGAACAGGCGCGCCAGTTTGCTGTGATAGCCCAGGTGCCGATTGCCGACAATGTACAGCGCACCGCCGACCACCAGTGCCTCGCGCGCCTGCTGGAACATGCGCCAGGCGAGGAAATCGCCGACTACCTGCTGCTGATGGAACGGTGGATTACACAGCACTACGTCCAGCGACTGCGGCGCCTGCCCGGCCAGACCATCGCCGGCGCGCACCACCACTTCCCGATCGCTCAACGCCGCGCGCCAGTTCTCGGCCGCCGATTGCACCGCCATGAATGACTCGTCGACCAGCGTGTAATGCGCGTCCGGGTTCTGCAACGCGCTGGCAATGGCCAGCACACCGTTGCCGCAACCGAGATCGGCGACTCGTGCGTTGCCAAGGTTCTTCGGCAGATGCGGCAGGAACGCGCGGGTGCCGATGTCCAGACCTTCGCGGCAGAACACGTTGGCGTGGTTGAGCAGTTCGATCGCCGGTTCATCCAGGCGATAACGAGTGGGGTAGGGGGACGTTACGGGTGTTTTGGTTTGCGGTGTGGCAATCAGCAATCGCGCTTTTTTCACAGCCAGCGACGCTTGCACCGGGCCGATGTAGCGCTCGAGCAGATCGCCGGCAGCACGGGGCAGATGCTTGACCATGGCAGCCGCGATCACTTGCGCGCCGGGAGCCAGTTGCCCTTGCAGGCGGATCAACTGTTCTTCCAGCAGCGCCAGGGTTTTGGGGACGCGGATCAGCACCCGATCAAACGGCCCGACCAAGGGCTCACTGGCCGGGATTGGACGAATCGCATCGAACGCCTGGCCGTTGCGCAGCAGATTCTTTTCCAGTCCGACGAAACCCAGGAACGAGTCGCCGCTGCTGCTGACCTCGACCTTGCCCAGCAAACTGATGGCCAATGCACCGAAGCTGTCATTGAGCACCAGCACGCGGGTGCTGCTTGCCGGTTGTTCGCTGGCGAGATGATTGAGCAGGTATTCGTCCGCCGCGTCGAACGCTTGCAGCGGTTCATTCTGCTGTTCGGGCTGGCGAATCAGGTCGAGCTGGGCGAAGGGTGTCTCTAGCAAAGGCATGGGGCGGGGACTCAGGATATTCGGCAGTTATCCCGTTGCCAGCATGTAGTGCGACGGGATCCTACCGAGTGGACTGCGATGCAAGCGGTGTGCGTCATCACTCGGAGAGGCCTGAATGTTACGTTTTTTTGCGGGTAAATACTCGCAGGATTGCCGCGCGATCACTCTCGGCTATCAGATGATCCCGGCACGAGCAGCCGCAATCACGGCGGAAATCTTGTTGCACACGTTGAGTTTCTCGATCACGTTTTGCACGTGGTAGTTAACGGTACGTTCGCTCAGGCTGAGAATTCTCGAAATGTCATGAGCGGTCTTGCCCAAGGCCGACAGTTTCAGAATTTCCAGCTCCCTGGACGATAACCTCGGCCTGCTGGGCTTGGCCGGTATGGGCACGGTGCGGGCATACAGTTCGCTGAAGTGCCGGTTGGCGAAAAAGATATAACCGTAATGCTCATACAGCTCCAGCGGACTGATCGGGCAGTGGGTTCGAGCCAGACTGATGATGCTGCACAAGCCACTGGCTTCGTCATGAAATGCCTGCGACCAGCCATGCTGCAGTCCATTGTGTTTCAACGCCTGCCACAGCTGGGGTGCATCGCCGAACACTCTCTCTTCCCATACGATTGGAAGTATTGAGTGATTGCAATGCGCTATTACCGGGTCGATGTTCCGGTAGTTCTCTTTGTTGTACTGAATGTTCCATTCTTTCGGGTAATTATTGATTTGCAAGGCATTCAGATGCACTTCGCGATTCGGCGAGGTGACTGCAATGGCGCAGAAGTTGAACCCAAGGTTCTCCGCGAATCTCAACAGTATCGGGTAAGCCGCCTCTATGCCTTTGGCAAACGTCAGTTGTTTGAGTTGTGATTCCTTCCACGTTTCCATGAACTATCGCCTCCATAACCTGATATCCGGGCGCCGAATGGATCCAAAGGATCCGGCACGAATCGAAGTGTAGGATCTTTCCTGCGAGTCGCCTTACATTATTTCGAGATTGATACTTGGAAGTTTTTTCATAAAGCGTTCTTAGCAATACAGGCTGTTATATTTTAATTGCCATTTAAAGTTATTACTCAATAACTGACGCTGGCGACAGTCCCGAATGAACAGCGTTGATCCGCTTAATACCATTACCAATCACGAGTGTTAGGCAAGGCGATTTTGCGGGACACTGTGGGCAATCGTTTCAAGGAGTGCCTCATGACTGCCAGCGCCGAGAAGTACACCACCCAGACCTTGCTCGATGTCCAACCGTTGACGCCGAACCTGTTCACGCTGCGCACCAGCCGCGATCCCGGCTTTCGCTTCCGTGCCGGGCAGTTCGCCCGCCTGGGCGTCACCAAGGCCGACGGCAGTACCGTCTGGCGCGCGTATTCGATGGTGTCGTCGCCGTTCGACGAGTTTCTCGAGTTCTTTTCCATTGTGGTGCCGGGGGGCGAGTTCACCAGTGAGTTGAGCCGGCTCAGGGTGGGCGACAGCCTGATGGTTGAACGCCAGGCGTTCGGCTATTTGACCCTGGATCGCTTTGTCGATGGTCGCGATCTCTGGCTACTGTCCACCGGCACCGGCGTGGCGCCGTTCCTGTCGATCCTGCAGGACTTCGAAGTCTGGGAGAAATTCGAGCGCATCATTCTGGTCTACAGCGTGCGTGAAGCGCGGGAACTGGCTTACCAGGCATTGATTGCCGGGTTGGCGCAACGTGACTACCTCAGCGAGCATGCGCACAAATTGCGGTTTATCCCGACTGTGACCCGTGAGGCGCACCCCGGCGCGCTGCAGGGCCGGATTACTGCGCTGATCGAAAATGGCGAACTGGAGCGAGCAGCGGGCGTCGAGCTTTCGCCAGAGCATTCGCGGGTGATGTTGTGCGGCAATCCGCAGATGATCGACGACACCCGCGCCTTGCTCAAGCAGCGCGACATGCGCCTGAGCCTGACGCGCAAGCCGGGGCAGGTTGCGGTGGAAAATTACTGGTAGCGAAAACGGCACCCGCGGGTGCCGTTTTATTGACCAGCGGATGCTTCAGGGCCGCTCGTTCTGCGCTTTGAGCAGGTCGCGAATTTCGCCCAGCAGTTGCTCTTCCTTGCTCGGGATCGGCGGCGCGGTTGGCGCCACGGCTTCTTCGCGCTTGAGGCGGTTGATGGCTTTGACGCCCATAAAGATGGCGAACGCGACGATCACGAAATCCAGCACGGTCTGCAGGAATTTGCCGTAAGCCAGCACCACTGCGGGCGCATCGCCCTGGGCGGCTTTGAGCGTGACGGCCAGGTCACTGAAGTCCACCCCACCGATCAACAGGCCAATCGGCGGCATGATCACGTCGCCGACAAACGACGAAACAATCTTGCCGAACGCCGCGCCAATGATGATACCGACGGCCATATCGACCACATTGCCTTTGACCGCGAAGGCCTTGAACTCGCTAAGCACGCCCATAGTTATTTCCTTGTTACAGATGAGTTTGGTGTTGGCAGTGTAAATCAGCGAAACGCCTCCTGCGCGAAACACCTTCTTACAATGCCCGTTTTTATCGACACATCAATTGACGATTAGTTTGCAAAATGCCAGCAATCGCGCGCGAAATACGCGGTAAAGCGCTGATTGCACAGCCAATTTCTTCAATCATGGTGTTACGTTCTTTCTATTTATGTTCCGCGGCACGGGCCTCTAGCCTTGGCGTGGCGCACCTGGATGCGCCCCATAAAACCAGAGGAACCTGATATGACATCCACTCCTGGACTGGGGGCTTTTCCCCATCGCCGCACTTTCGGTGTATTGCCCGCCAGCCTGCTGACCTTTTCGGTCAACGCCGCTCCGCTGACCCGCGACAATGGCGCTGCTGTCGGTGACAATAAGAACTCGCAAACCGCCGGCGCCAACGGCCCGGTGCTGCTGCAGGATGTGCAGTTGATCCAGAAGCTGCAGCGTTTCGACCGTGAACGCATCCCCGAGCGCGTCGTCCATGCGCGCGGCACCGGCGCCCATGGCACCTTCACCGTGACCAACGACCTCAGCGACCTGAGCAAGGCCAAGGTGTTCGCCGCAGGCCAGAGCACCCCGGTGTTCGTGCGTTTCTCGGCGGTGGTGCACGGCAACCACTCCCCGGAAACCCTGCGCGACCCGCGCGGCTTCGCCACCAAGTTCTACACCGCTGACGGCAACTGGGATCTGGTCGGCAACAACTTCCCGACCTTCTTCATCCGCGATGCGATCAAATTCCCGGACATGGTGCATGCCTTCAAGCCCGATCCGCGCACCAACCTTGACGACGATTCGCGCCGGTTCGATTTCTTCTCCCATGTACCCGAAGCCACCCGCACGCTGACCGAGCTGTATTCCAACTACGGTACTCCGGCCAGTTACCGGGAAATGGACGGCAATGGCGTTCATGCCTATAAGCTGATCAACGCAAAGAATGAAGTTCATTATGTGAAGTTTCATTGGAAGAGCTTGCAGGGCATTAATAACCTGCGGCCAAAGCAGGTTGCAAAAGTTCAGGGTCAGGATTACAGCCATATGACCAATGATCTGGTCAGCAATATCAACAAAGGCAACTTCCCGAAGTGGGACTTGTACGTGCAAGTTCTGAAGCCACAGGATTTGTCCAAGTTTGATTTCGATCCATTGGACGCGACCAAGATCTGGCCGGGTATTCCCGAACGCAAAGTTGGACAAATGATCTTGAACCGCAATCCGGCCAACGTCTTCCAGGAAACCGAACAAGTAGCCATGGCGCCGGCCAACGTAGTTCCGGGTATTGAACCTTCGGAAGATCGTTTGTTGCAGGGCCGGGTGTTCTCTTATGCCGATACGCAGATGTATCGTCTCGGCGCCAACGCTTTGCAATTGCCGATCAATGCGCCGAAAACTGCGGTGAACAATGGCAATCAGGACGGTGCGATGAATTTCGGCGCCAGCCAGTCCGGCGTCAACTACCAGCCGAGCCGCCTGCAACCGCGTGAAGAGACGCCAGCGGCGCGTTACAGCCAGTCGGCGCTGTCCGGCAGCACCCAGCAGGCGAAGATCCAGCGCGAGCAGAACTTCAAGCAGGCCGGTGATCTGTATCGCTCGTACAGCAAGCAGGAGCGTCGCGACCTGATCGACAGCTTCGGCGGCTCGCTGGCCACCACCGATGACGAGAGCAAGCACATCATCCTGTCGTTCCTGTACAAGGCCGACCCTGAGTACGGCAGCGGTGTGACCGAAGTGGCCAAGGGCGACCTCAGCCGTGTGAAAGCACTGGCGGCCAAACTGACCGACTGATAGCGATGCGGCGCACGCGAGGGCCGGTCATGCCTCGCGTGCGTTCAAGGAGAGTGCCCGATGCGGATTTTTCTTTCATGCCTGGCCGCGTGCCTGTCGTTCACTGCGGGGGCGGCCCCGGTCGAGCAAAGCCCCGAGGCAATCAAGGCGCAGTTGCAGGCTTATTACTTCGATGCCGCGCGCCGCGGGGATGTGCCGATGCTCGAAACCTTTATCGAGTCCGGCTATTCCCTTGATACTCGCGACAGCAAGGGTTACACCGCGCTGATTCTGGCCGCCTATCACGGTCAGGCGCCGGCGGTTGAGCGACTGTTGGCAGCAGGCGCGGACGCCTGTGCTCAGGATCAACGTGGCAACACGGCGCTGATGGGCGCGATATTCAAGGGCGAGTTGCAGATTGCCCGGCGCCTGATGGCGACCGATTGCAGCCCCGACCAGCGTAACGGCGCCGGACAGACGGCGGCGATGTATGCCGGGCTGTTCAAGCGTCTGGAATTGCTTGATGCATTGCAAGCCAAGGGCGCGGACCTCAACGCCGAGGATCCGCTGGGCAACAGCGCCGCGCGTCTGGCCAGTGGCGAAATCCGTACCGCTGCGCCGCGCTGATCGGTGGTGGCTGCGTTATCATCGCGTCTTTTGTTCCGGGGGTTCTGATGGCCAAGGCCAAGCGCATGTACGGCTGCACCGAGTGCGGCGCAACCTTTCCCAAGTGGGCCGGGCAGTGCGGTGAGTGCGGTGCCTGGAACACCCTGACTGAAACCATGATCGAAAGCGGCGGCGCCACGGCACCCACCGGACGTACCGGCTGGGCCGGGCAACAGGCCCAGATCAAGACCCTGGCCGAAGTCAGCATCGAAGAAATTCCACGGTTTTCCACCGCCTCCGGTGAGCTAGATCGCGTCCTCGGCGGCGGGCTGGTCGACGGTTCAGTGGTGCTGATCGGCGGTGACCCGGGGATCGGCAAGTCGACCATTCTGCTGCAGACCCTGTGCAATCTGGCCAAAAGCATGCCGGCGCTGTACGTCACTGGTGAGGAATCCCAGCAGCAAGTGGCGATGCGCGCACGCCGTCTCGGCCTGCCGCAGGATCAACTGCGGGTGATGACCGAGACCTGCATCGAAACCATCATCGCCACCGCCCGTCAGGAAAAGCCCAAGGTGATGGTGATCGACTCGATCCAGACCATTTTCACCGAGCAACTGCAATCGGCACCGGGCGGCGTATCCCAGGTGCGCGAGAGCGCGGCGTTGCTGGTGCGTTACGCCAAGCAGAGCGGCACGGCGATTTTCCTTGTCGGCCACGTCACCAAAGAGGGCGCTCTGGCCGGTCCTCGTGTGCTGGAACACATGGTCGACACCGTGCTGTATTTCGAAGGCGAATCCGACGGTCGCCTGCGTTTGCTGCGTGCAGTGAAAAACCGTTTCGGCGCGGTCAACGAGTTGGGCGTGTTCGGCATGACCGACAAGGGCCTGAAAGAAGTCTCCAATCCTTCGGCGATTTTTCTCACCCGGGCCCAGGAAGAAGTCCCCGGCAGTGTGGTCATGGCGACGTGGGAAGGCACCCGGCCGATGCTGGTGGAGGTGCAGGCGCTGGTCGATGACAGTCATCTGGCCAACCCGCGCCGGGTGACGCTGGGTCTGGATCAGAACCGTCTGGCGATGCTGCTCGCGGTGTTGCACCGTCATGGCGGCATCCCGACCCACGATCAGGACGTGTTCCTCAACGTGGTCGGTGGCGTGAAGGTGCTGGAAACCGCGTCGGATCTGGCGCTGATGGCGGCGGTGATGTCGAGTTTGCGCAATCGGCCGTTGCCCCATGATCTGCTGGTGTTCGGCGAAGTCGGCCTGTCCGGCGAAGTGCGCCCGGTGCCGAGCGGCCAGGAACGTTTGAAGGAAGCGGCCAAGCACGGTTTCAAACGCGCGATCGTGCCCAAGGGCAACGCACCGAAGGAAGCGCCGGCGGGGTTGCAGATCATTGCGGTCACTCGCCTCGAACAAGCCCTCGACGCGCTCTTCGAATAACCACCATTCCCCTGTAGGAGTGAGCCTGCTCGCGATAGCGGTCAATCAGTCAATGATATGTTGAATGGCAGACCGCTATCGCGAGCAGGCTCACTCCTACAGTTGATCGATGGCGGGTTCTAGATTTCGATCAACGCACCCAACTCGCGCTCCAGCTCGGCCTCACCCGCCAGGTTCAACTCGATCAACCGCCGCAGGCGCTGGATCGACTCCAGGCTGATATGCCGGCAGATGAACCCCAAATGGCCGTTCTCCTCGTGGGCCAGATGCACATCCATCTCGATGTCGACGTCATCGCTCAGATGAATGTCGACGGCAAAGTCCTGCTCTTTATCACCAAGCCACGGTTCCGGCCGTTCGATCAACAATCCCTTGAGTGACAGGTCGATCAGCCTGACCGGCCAGGTGTACTCGCCCTGTTTCAGCTCGGTTCGGGCATCGAACGCAATACGTTTGAAGCGACGTCGATTGGCGGAGTGATCGTTCATGGCGCAAATCCTCATGAAGGTTCGCTGACTATAGACTGCGAATGCGTGCGCCAGCCAATCGCGCACGCGTCTAGACCTATGTCGGGGTATGGCCTTTGGCGCCGTAAGCGCTAAACTCGGGGTGGCTGTCTTTCTTGTCCACCCTGGCTGGAATAAAAAAATGAAAAATAATAATAGCCTGCTGCGCCACTTACCCTGGCTCGTGCTGGCAATCGTAGGAGCGTGCGCCCTGGGCGTAGTGGCATTGCGCCGCGGCGAGGCGATCAACGCCTTGTGGATTGTGGTCGCTGCCGTGGCCATTTATCTGGTTGCGTACCGTTATTACAGTCTGTTCATCGCCAACAACGTGATGCAACTGGATCCGCGTCGGGCCACCCCCGCCGTGCTCAACAACGATGGTCTGGACTATGTGCCGACCAACAAACACATTCTTTTCGGTCACCACTTCGCGGCCATCGCTGGCGCGGGGCCGCTGGTCGGTCCGGTGCTGGCGGCGCAGATGGGGTATCTGCCCGGCACGCTCTGGCTGATTGCCGGTGTGGTGCTGGCGGGCGCGGTGCAGGACTTCATGGTCCTGTTCATGTCGACCCGCCGCAACGGCCGATCCCTGGGCGACATGGTGCGTGAAGAAATGGGCCGGATTCCCGGGACCATCGCGCTGTTCGGCTGCTTCCTGATCATGATCATCATCCTCGCGGTGCTGGCGCTGATCGTGGTCAAGGCCCTGGCCGAGAGCCCGTGGGGCATCTTCACCGTGATGGCGACGATCCCGATCGCGATGTTCATGGGCATCTACATGCGCTACATCCGCCCGGGCCGCATCGGCGAAATCTCCGTGGTCGGCGTGTTGCTGCTGCTCGGTTCGATCTGGCTGGGCGGGCAGATTGCTGCCGATCCGGTATGGGCCAAGGCCTTCACCTTCACCGGTGTGCAGATTACCTGGATGCTGGTCGGTTACGGTTTTGTCGCCGCGTCGCTGCCGGTCTGGCTGATTCTCGCCCCGCGTGACTATCTGTCGACCTTCCTCAAGATCGGCACCATCGTCGCGCTGGCGATCGGTATCCTGATCACCATGCCCGAGCTGAAAATGCCGGCGCTGACCCAGTTCGTCGACGGCACCGGGCCGGTGTGGAAGGGCGGTCTGTTCCCGTTCCTGTTCATCACCATCGCCTGCGGCGCGGTATCGGGTTTCCACGCACTGATTTCTTCAGGCACCACGCCGAAGCTGCTGGATAACGAAACCAACGCCCGCTACATCGGTTACGGCGGCATGCTGATGGAGTCGTTCGTAGCGATCATGGCCATGGTTGCCGCTTCGGTGATCGAGCCGGGTGTGTACTTCGCCATGAACAGCCCGGCCGCCGTGGTCGGCAGTGATGCCGCGTCAGTAGCGCAAATGGTCACCAGTTGGGGCTTCGCAATCACGCCTGAGGCGCTGCAAGCGGTTGCCCATGACATCGGCGAAACCACCATCCTGGCTCGCGCCGGTGGTGCGCCGACCCTGGCGGTCGGTATCGCGCAGATCCTGCACAGTGTCCTGCCGGGTGAAAACACCATGGCGTTCTGGTACCACTTCGCGATCCTGTTCGAAGCGCTGTTCATCCTCACCGCTGTCGACGCCGGTACTCGTGCCGGGCGTTTCATGCTGCAGGACCTGCTCGGCTCCTTCGTCCCGGCGCTGAAGCGCACCGAATCCTGGACCGCCAACCTGATCGCCACCGCCGGTTGTGTGGCGATGTGGGGCTGGTTGCTGTATCAGGGCGTGATCGATCCACTGGGCGGCATCAACACCTTGTGGCCACTGTTCGGCATCTCCAACCAGATGCTCGCCGGTATCGCGCTGATGCTCGGCACCGTGGTCCTGATCAAGATGAAGCGCCAGCGCTACATCTGGGTCACCCTGTTGCCGGCCACCTGGCTGTTGATCTGCACCACCACCGCTGGCTTCATCAAACTGTTCGACGCCAACCCGGCGATCGGCTTCCTTTCGCTGGCGAAGAAGTACAGCGATGCGCTGGCCAACGGTCAGGTGCTGGCACCGGCGAAAAGCGTCGAGCAGATGCAGCACGTGATCTTCAACGCCTACACCAACGCCACACTCACCGCGCTGTTCCTGTTCGTGGTCTTCAGCATCCTGTTCTACGCGCTCAAGGTCGGCATCGCCGCCTGGGGCAAGAAAGAGCGCACGGATAAAGAATCGCCATTCCAGGCCCTGCCGGATGCGTAACCAGAGGATTGCAGCATGTTCAATGACCTGAGTCGCCTCGGTAAATACCTCGGTCAGGCCGCGCGCCTGATGGTCGGCATGCCCGACTACGACACCTACGTCGAGCATATGCAAACCAAGCACCCGGATAAACCGGTGATGAGCTACGAGATGTTCTTTCGGGAACGTCAGGAAGCCCGTTACGGTGGCAAGGGTGGGCCGAAGTGCTGTTGAGCTGACAGCCTGCGGTTGAGGTAATCCCCCTGTGGGAGCGAGTCTGCTCGCGAAGTGGAGAGTCAGTTGATGAGTGATTTGACTGGCACACCGCTTTCGCGAGCAGGCTCGCTCCCACATTTTTTTTGTGTTTCTTTAAGGAGATCGGGTTTTGTCTTCTCCCATTCCGGTAACGGTACTCAGCGGTTTCCTCGGCGCCGGCAAGACCACCTTGCTGCGTCATTTACTGAAAGCCGAGCACGGTCTGAAAATCGCCGTGATCGAGAACGAATTCAGCGACGCCGGGATCGACACCCAACTGCTCGGTGACGAGCCGGTGCAGGTCATGACCCTGGCCAACGGCTGCGTCTGCTGCACCATTCACACCGACCTGACCAAGGCGCTGTACTTGCTGCTCGAGCGCCTGGACAGTGGCGAAATCGCCTTCGATCGTCTGGTGATCGAATGCACCGGTCTGGCCGATCCGGCGCCGGTAGCGCAGACGTTCTTCATCGATGAAGAGCTGCGCGAGCGTTATCTGCTCGACGGCATCATCACCTTGGTCGACGCCGCTCACGCCGATGTGCACCTGACCCAGACCATCGCCCAGGCGCAGATCGGTTTCGCCGATCGCTTGCTGGTGAGCAAGACCGATCTGGTCGATGAGGCGACGTTCACCGCATTGAGCGAACGCCTTACGCGAATCAACCGTCGCGCGCCGATCCGCGTGGTCGAGCATGGCAACATTGATCTGGCCGAACTGCTGGATGTGCGCGGCTTCAACCTCAATGCTGATCTGGGCGGCGGTTTGAGCCTGCGTCCGGTGAGCAAGGCACCCTCGATCGATCGCATCTCCAGCCTGGTGCTGCGCACCGATCAGGCACTGGATATTGATCAGCTCAGCGAGTTCATGAACGAACTGCTGGAAGAGCACGGCAAGCAATTGCTGCGCTACAAAGGCGTGCTGAATATCGCCGGGGAAGATCGACGGCTGGTGTTTCAGGGGGTGTTGAAGCTTTATGGTTTCGACTGGGACACCGAATGGGCCGAAGGCGAAGCGCGAGAGAGTGTGATCGTGTTTATTGCCGATGACTTGCCGGAAGAGAAGATTCGGGCGGGGTTTGCCAGGGTGGCCTCTGCCTGATGGGTTTGTAGTGTCAATGATGACGCCATCGCGAGCAGGCTCACTCCTACAGGGGAACGCGTTTCAAATGTAGGAGTGAGCCTGCTCGCGATAGCAATCTAACCTGCAACACAATGCTCAAGGTCTGAACCCAGCAATGTCTGCTCAAGATGATCCAGATGCCGATTCATCAGCATGCCAGCCTTGGAAGCGTCTCCACGCTCCACCGCTTCAACCAGCGCTTTGTGTTCCTGCCAGGCGCAACAACTGTGCGTAGAACCCTCACATCGCGCAATCGCCAATGACGTCAGCGGCACCAGACTGTCAAGAAAATGCGCCAACGGTGCATTCCCCGCCATCCGCGCCAACTGCAGATGAAACTCCCCCGACAAGCGAATCGCCGCCCCGCGCCGATCCTGCTCGACGGCGCGCTTCTCGCGTTCGATCAACGTGCGCAGACGTTGTAGCTCATCTGCACGCGAGCGCTGACACGCCAACCGCACCAGGGTGCTTTCAGCCAGCCGCCGCGCATGCAGCGTCTGCCGGATCAGCTCTCGATCGGGCGCCGCCACTCGCGGCCGATGATTGGCGCGCAGCACCACGATCTGTTCATGGGACAACTGCGTCAGTACCCGCCGCACATCGGCGCGGCTGGCACTGAACATCGCCTTCAGACTGTCCTCGGTAAACCGGCTGTGTTCATCGATACGCTGCTCGAGGATCGCGTCGAACACTCGCGGATACAGATCCTCCACCGGCGTGCGCAGGCCAGGGAAGGGCAGGGCAGTGGAGTGCGCATGCGAGGCTGAAGCAAAACTGTTCATGGCCGTTCTCCTGGCAAATCAGGTGGGCAGGTTGTCGTCCGGGATATTCAGCTCGACGCCCATGCGCTGGCCTTCGCGCAGAATGTGCCGGCGCATTTCCGCGCTGGCCTGAGCGCTGTTCTTGCTGCGGATCGCGCGGACCACGGCTTCGTTTTCTTCCAGACGCTCAGCCAGATGTTCCGGGGAATTGCGCAACACGTCGGCGCTTTGCTTGAGGGCGTTGCTGGTCTGCTGTACCACGCTCGGGAAAATCGGGTTCGAGGTCAGCGTGAACAGTTCTTCGTGGAAGGCGATGTAGGCGCTGACCCCGGCTTCACTGTCACCGGCCTCGAGGGCTTCGCGCATGTCCATCAGGGTCAGGCGCAACTGGCCGACTTCCTTGCTGCTGATCGATTGCGCGACCAGCCCGACGATGAACGGCTCGAGGGTGTAGCGCAGTTGCAGCACGTCTTCGAGACTGGCGCCGGCCACCGCGCTGTCGTGGCTCTGGCTGTCGCTGAGTTGCGCATCGAGGACGACCACGCCTTTGCCCGGCATCGAGCGCACCAGACCGAGGGTTTCGAGGACGATCACCGCTTCGCGCAGACTCGGCCGGCTGATGCCCAGTTGTTCGGCCAGTTCGCGCTGGCCCGGCAGCATGTCGCCTGTGCGCCACTGGCCACGAGCCAACGCGGCGCGGAGCTTTTCCACCACTGAATTGACGACGGTTGAAGTTGTAATCACGTATTGGCTCCCTGCGCCGTGCCTGCCAATCAGCAGGCACGGCACTCATTCAAAATTCTTTGGCCGCCGCCTGAGCGACGGTTTTTCGCGGTTGAAAGTTATAGCCCTGTTCGCCGTTGAGCACCTTGTTCGCGCGCTGCACGTCGATGTCCTTTTCCCAGCGGGCGATGGCCACGGTGGCGACGCAGTTGCCGATCAGGTTGGTCAGCGCGCGGCCGATGCCCATGAACCAGTCCACGGCCAGCACCAGCACCAGACCGACCACGGGAATCGCCGGGATTGCGGTCAAAGTCGCCGCGAGAATCACCAGCGCCGATCCGGGAATGCCGTGGGCGCCTTTCGAGGTGATCAGCGACACCAGCAGAATCGTCAGCAAATCAGTCATCGCCAGTGGTGTGCCGGTGGCGTTGGCGATGAACACGATGGCCAGGGTCAGGTAGATCGAGAACCCGTCGAGGTTGAACGAGTACCCGGTCGGGATCACCAAGCCGACGGTGGAGCTGCCGATACCGAGGTGTTCGAGCTTGCGCATGATCTGCGGCAGCACGGCGTCGGAAGAAGCGGTGCCCATGACGATCAGCAGTTCTTCACGCAGGTATTTGAGCAGCGGCCACATGCGCAGGCCGGAAACGCGCATCACCAGACCGAGAATCAGCGCGACGAAGGCGACGCAGGTCAGGTAGAACAGACCGACCAGGCTGCCCAGGTGTTGCAGCGAATCGAGGCCGTATTTGCTGGTGGTGAAGGCGATGGCGCCGAACACGCCGATCGGCGCCAGCCGCACGATCATGCCCATGATGCGGAAGATCACATGGCTGAGTTCGTTGATCAGCCGCGAGATCCCGGACGCCGCTTCGCCGACCAGATTCAGCGCACTGCCGAACAGCACCGAGAACAGCAGCACTTGCAGAATGTTGTTGTCGGCGAAGGCACCGATCACCGAGGTCGGGATCAGGTCCATCAGGAATTGCGTGGTGGTGTGCATGTGCTGGCTGCGTTCAGCGAGGTCGCCCATGTCGGCGCTGGAGAGTTGCTCAAGATGAATATTCGCGCCGCTGCCGATGCCGGTACTGAAAGCGAACACCAGGCCGATCACCAGGGCGATGGTGGTCAGCACTTCAAAGTAGATCACCGATTTGAGGCCGATGCGCCCGACCTTCTTCAGATCGCCCGCGCCGCTGATGCCGCTGACCACCACGCAGAACACGATCAGGCCGATCAGCATCTTGATCAGTTTGATAAAGCCATCGCCGAGCGGTTTCAGTTGGGCGGAGTATTCGGGAAGGGTCAGCCCGCAGACGATGCCGAGCATCAGTCCGAGAACCACTTGAAGGAAGATTGAACGCGAGCACCATCTGAGCATGGGAGGAATCCTGGGTCGGTGTCCTGGCTGCCGCACGCGTTGCGCATCGGATTCAGGACTTAATTATTGTGGTCTTACCGGTATGTCCAGTGCAGGCGCAGTCTAGGCTTGGGTTTTTCCTGATTACAAGTGGGCAGCATGAAATTGGCATGACCGGTCTGACCGGTGGTCCAGAAGCCAAGATCGCAGCCTCCGACAGCTCCTGCATTTGAAATGCGATTTTCCCGTAGGAGCTGCCGAAGGCTGCGATCTTTTGATCTTTTCAACAGGCGAAAAAAAACCGGCCAATCACTTGGCCGGTTTTTCATGCTGCAGGTTTAACGTCGCACTTAAGCGCCGTACACCGGCAGTTTCTTGCAGATGGCTTTGACTTTCTCACGAACGGCATCGATCACCGCTTCGTTGTTCAGGTCAGCCAGGATGTCGCAGATCCAGCCGGCCAGCTCTTTGCACTCGGCCTCTTTGAAGCCGCGCGTGGTCACAGCCGGGGTACCGAAGCGCAGGCCGGAGGTGACGAACGGCGAGCGTGGATCGTTAGGCACGGAGTTCTTGTTCACGGTGATGAACGCTTTACCCAGTGCGGCGTCGGCGTCTTTACCAGAGATGTCCTGCTTGATCAGCGACAGCAGGAACAGGTGGTTTTCAGTACCGCCGGACACCACGTCGAAACCGCGCGCGATGAACACTTCGGCCATGGCCTTGGCGTTTTTCACCACTTGTTGCTGGTAAGCCTTGAACTCAGGCTGCAGCGCTTCCTTGAAGCAGATCGCCTTGGCCGCGATCACGTGCTCCAGCGGGCCACCCTGAGCGCCCGGGAATACTGCGGAGTTGAGCTTTTTCTCGATCTCGGCGTTGGCCTTGGCCAGGATCAGACCGCCACGTGGACCGCGCAGGGTCTTGTGGGTGGTAGTGGTCACGACATCAGCGTACGGCACCGGGTTCGGGTAGACGCCAGCGGCAACCAGACCGGCAACGTGAGCCATGTCGACGAACAGGTAGGCGCCGATCTTGTCAGCGATTGCGCGGAAGCGCGGGAAGTCGAGGATCTGCGAGTAGGCAGAGAAACCGGCGACGATCATTTTCGGCTTGTGCTCGACTGCCAGGCGCTCGACTTCGTCGTAGTCGATCAGGCCGTTGGCGTCGATGCCGTACTGGATGGCGTTGTACAGCTTGCCCGAGGAGGAAACGCTGGCGCCGTGGGTCAGGTGACCGCCGTGGGCCAGGCTCATGCCCAGAATGGTGTCGCCGGCCGACAGCAGGGCCAGGTAGACAGCAGCGTTGGCTTGGGAACCGGCGTGCGGCTGAACGTTGGCGTAATCGGCGCCGAACAGTTCCTTGGCGCGGTCGATGGCCAATTGTTCAACCACGTCGACGTATTCGCAACCACCGTAGTAACGCTTGCCCGGATAGCCTTCAGCGTACTTGTTGGTCAGGACCGAGCCTTGAGCTTCCATCACCGCTGGGCTGGTGTAGTTTTCCGAAGCGATCAGCTCAATGTGTTCTTCCTGACGCTGAGCTTCTTGCTCCATGGCGGCAAAAAGGTCGGCGTCGTACTTGGCAATAGTCAAATCACGGCTGAACATGGCGGTCCTCAAGGATCGGGGGCAGAAAAGGGGGGCATTCTAACCCAACCGCTTTTGGATGACATATGAAACGACATCATGTCGCAGACAAGTGGCGTTCATGACGGGATCAGCGGTGATCGGGTGGTTGTGTGGCGAGGGAGCTTGCTCCCGCCGGGCTGCGCAGCGGCCCCAAAACCCTGTGAGCGCTGCGCACTCAAGCGGGAGCAAGCTCCCTCGCCACAATTGCGTGTTCTAGTCGAACATGAACAGCGCGTCGTTGCAGAACTGCGCCTCGAACCGCCCCGCCGGCATCGGCCGTCCGAACAGATAACCCTGCACCTCATCGCAGCCATGCTCACGCAGAAAGTCCAGTTGCTCGTGGGTTTCCACGCCCTCGGCAATTACCGCCAGGTTCAGGCTGTGGGCCATGGCGATAATTGCCCGGGCGATCTGCGCGTCCTGTTCGCCGGACGGCAGGCCGTCAACGAAGGTGCGGTCGATCTTCAGCACGTCGATCGGGAATTGCTTGAGGTAGTTCAGCGATGAATAACCGGTGCCGAAGTCATCGACTGCGATACTCAGGCCGAGGTTTTTCAGTCCGGCAAGAATCTGCATTGCCTCGCTGACTTCGCGCATCAGGATACTTTCGGTCAGTTCCAGTTCCAGACACGCCGGTGGCAGGCCGGTTTCCCGCAGGATGGTGGCAATCCGGGTGCCCAACTGGCCGTCGGAGAACTGCCGTGCGGAAATGTTCACCGAGACCTTCGGCACCCGCACCCGCTGCTGGTGCCAGGTTTTCAGCTGTCGACAGGCCTCGCTGATGACCCAGTCGCCAACGTCCACCACCAGCCCGAGCTCTTCCAGCACCGGAATGAAATCCCCCGGCGGCACCAGTCCACGCCGCGGATGGCGCCAGCGCAGCAGCGCTTCGGCGCCGGTCAAACGTTTGCCGTCGCCGCTGAACTGTGGCTGGTAATACAGGACGAATTCGTTCTGCTCCAGCGCATGACGCAAATCGCTTTCCAGCTCCAGACGTTCCAGCGCACTGGCGTTCATGTCGGCCTGATAGAACTGGAAGTTGTTCTTGCCGCGTTCCTTGGCGTGGTACATCGCGGTGTCGGCGTTCTTCATCAACTGGCTGAGTTCGTTGCCGTCCTGCGGGCTCAGGGCAATGCCGATACTGGCGGTGACGAAGAACTCGCGGCCCTCGAGCACGAACGGCCGCACCAGGCTGGCGAGGATCTGCTCGGCCACATGAATCGCCCGGTTCAGCGCCAGTTCACGGCTGGAGCGATGCTGCAACAGCAAGGTGAATTCGTCACCACCCATGCGCGCCACGGTGTCGTCGTCATCGACGCAGGCCAGCAGACGCGTGGCCATGTCCTTGAGCATGCGGTCGCCAGCGGCGTGGCCAAGTGAGTCATTGATCGGTTTGAAACGGTCGAGGTCGAGGAACATCAGCACCACCCACGACTTCTGCCGTTCGGCCGCTTGCAGTGCGGTGTGCAGACGGTCCTGGAACAGCGTGCGGTTCGGCAGGTGGGTGAGGGCGTCGTAGTAGGCGAGGCGGTGGATGCGCTGCTCGCTGGCCTTGCGCTCGCTGATGTCGCTGAAGAAACACACGTAACTGGCCAGATCGCCTTCGTCGTCGAGCACGGCGGTGATGCCGACCCACGCCGGGTAATGCTCGCCGTTGCGGCGCTTCATCCACACTTCGCCTTCCCAGGTGCTGTGCTCGTGCAACTGCTTGAGCACGTAGCGCAGGTGCGCGTCCTGCTGCTCGTCGACGGTGAGCATGTTCGGCAATTGGTCGAGGACTTCGCTGACTGTGTAACCGCTGACCCGACTGAACGCTTCGTTGGCCTGGACGATGTAGCCGGCCGGGTCGGTGATCAGGATCGCCGAGGTCGAGTGCTCGAATACCGTAGCAGCCATGCGCAGGTCTTTCTCGGCACGGCGCTGCTGACTGATATCGCGGCCGACGCCGAGCACGCCTTCGAACGCGCCGTGTTCGTCCCAGACCAGCACCAGGCGCAGTTCGATCGGAATCTTCCGGCCGTCGGCGCGCAGGCAATCGAACAGGAACAGCTGGGTTTGCACCTGACTGCGCAGCAACGCCAGTTGCTCGGGCTTGTCCAGCGCTTTGCTGACGCGGTCCATCAGCGTGTAGATGCCGTTCAACTGCCCGGGGTTGGCGATGGTCGATTGCCAGCCATTCTGGAAAATCCATTCGGCGTTGTAGCCAAGCACAGCCTGCACCGACGGGCTGACGTAGTTCAGCGAAAGCTTGGAGTCGGTGGAGAAAATCACGTCGCTGATGCTTTCGGCGAGCATGCGGTAGCGCTGCTCGCTGTCACGCAGCGATTCGCTGGCCTCGATCTGTTCGGTGATGTCCTTGGCGACGCCGATGATCCGCGTGACCTGATCGTGCTTGTCCCGCGCCAGTGCCTGTTCACGAATGTCAAAGCGCCGCCACTTGCCGTCGCGATGGCGGAAGCGCAGCTGGCATTGCAACAGCTGGCTGTAACCGGCGTGGCGCTGCAACTGCCGCGAACGATGGTAATAGTCGGCGTCTTCCGGGTGCAGGAGGATTTCCCAGAAGTATTCGCCCATCTGATGCAGTTCAGTGCGGTTGTATCCCAGGGTCTGGCCGAGGTGGTGGTTGCTGAAAATCATCCGCTGGCTGATCACGTCCTGCACATACAGATGATCCGGCACGGTACGCACCACGTCCGACCAGAAGCCTTCGCGCTCCAGCAACGACAGCTCGATCAGCTTGCGGCTGGTGATGTCGTTGATGCTGAGGATCACCGCTTTATAGTCGTGCTGCTCGCTCGGCAGGCGCAGGACCATCCACAGGTGCTGGTCGCGGCCATTGCTGTTGGGCAGTTTGATTTCCAGTTCCAGCTGCTTCTGCTGCTGCAGCACGGCGTCGAGGATCTGCTGACCGATCGCGCACTGCGGATGGCGCTGGCCGTCGATCAGCAGTTGCCAGGCATCGTCGCAGGAATGCACATCGAGCAGTTGCAGGGCGACCTGATTGACCTCGGTAACGCGCATTTCCGCGAGCAATTGCTGGCGCTGCTGCGGTTGGTCGAGCCAGGCCTTGAGCTGGTCGCTGGTCTGGATCTGCGCCTTGTCGAACATCTGCTTGAGGCCGGACAGGTCAAGCACGCACAAGGCCACGCCGGTGCCTTCGAAAATGTCCTGATAGCGCCGCCGGCCTTCATGCACCTGGCGCTGGCGGCGGCGCATGTTGAGCAGGGCAATCACCGGCAGCATCGAGAACGCCAGGCCGAGCAGGCATTTGCCGATGAACGCCGGCAGCAATTCTTCCAGCACGCGCTGGCGGTCGAACAGCCCGCGCAATTGCCAGTCGCTGCTGCTCAGCGGCACGGTCAGCACGGTGTTGGCGACATCGTCGGGGGTCAGCCCGCCAGCCTTGGCCGAGGGCAATCCGGCTTCGCGGCTGATGATCTGGTGATTGAGGCGGTTTTCCACCAGCCACAATGGGCGCAGGGCGGTGGCGTCCTGTTTGGTCAGCGAGTCGAAGAACGTCGGCGTCAAGCGCAACGCCCAGTAACCGCGGCTGCTGCCGCTGGCCTGATGCAACAGCAGGTGCACCACCGAGCCGTCATCGGCGTTGCTGAAGTAATGCGCCTGGGCGCGGCTGCGGCGTACCAGTTCGGTCAGGTAATCGGCGTCGGAGCTGTCGCTGGCGCTGTCGCTGATGATCCGGCCGGAGGGCGAGAGCAGGGCCATGCTGCGCAGATCGGGCAGCGAGCGCTGCAGTTTGCGCAAGAGCATCTGCTGTTCGTCGGCGGTTTGCGGTTGCTCGACGATCGGTAGCAGATTGAGGGCGATTTGCGCGTTCAGCGCCATGTTCAGGCTGACTTGCGCGGCGAGGTCGGCGGTGTAGTCGATGGTGTACTGGCGCTGGTTCTTCTGGGTTTCACGCAATTGATCGAGCAGTTGCCAGAACAGCAACGCGAGCAATAACAGCACGAGGGTGGCCAGCGCCCCCTTCAATGTCCCGCGCAGGGGCGAGCCGGGCGCCGGTGGGGTGCTGCTCACAGAGGCTGGCGGAGTGACATTGGTCAAGCTGTGATCCTGCGATTTGGCTGGACTGGCGCGACGTGCACTATAAGCCGGACGCCCGAAGGGCGGCTAGCATGCCTTGAGTTGTGGCGAAGTGCCAGCCCCTCTCGGCTGGACTGCCACCGGTCATTCAGGTAGCTTTGCCGGTTAGACGGGGGCGTTCCAGCCCCTACAATCAGACTTTTTCCAGCGCGCACGCATTGATCGTGATCAAGTGAACGACGCGCACAGTCTGGCCAGGCATCGCCTGCGCTCCAATCATTCATCTGTCACTGACCCAAGGTTCTCCATGGCTCAATACGTCTTCACCATGCATCGGCTGGGCAAAGTTGTTCCGCCGAAGCGGGAAATCCTCAAGAACATTTCGCTGTCCTTCTTCCCCGGCGCCAAGATCGGCGTGCTCGGCCTCAACGGTTCGGGTAAATCCACGCTGCTGAAAATCATGGCCGGCGTCGATACCGAGTTCGAAGGCGAAGCCCGTCCGATGCCGGACCTGAACATCGGTTACCTGCCGCAAGAGCCGCAGCTCGACCCCGCCAAGACCGTACGTGAAGTGGTCGAGGAAGCGGTCAGCGTGATCAAGGATGCGCAAGCGCGCCTGGACGAGGTCTACGCCGCCTACGCCGACCCGGATGCCGACTTCGACAAGCTCGCCGCTGAACAGGCCAAGCTCGAAGCGATCCTGCAGGCCAGCGATGGTCACAACCTCGAGCGCCAGCTGGAAGTCGCCGCCGATGCGCTGCGCTTGCCGGCCTGGGACGCGAAAGTGGAACACCTGTCCGGTGGTGAAAAGCGTCGTGTCGCCCTGTGCCGTCTGCTGCTGTCCGCCCCGGACATGCTGCTGCTCGACGAACCGACCAACCACCTGGATGCCGACTCCGTGGCGTGGCTGGAGCATTTCCTCCACGACTTCCCGGGCACAGTGGTCGCGATCACGCACGACCGGTACTTCCTCGACAACGTTGCCGGCTGGATTCTGGAACTCGACCGCGGCGCGGGCATTCCTTACGAGGGCAACTATTCGGGCTGGCTCGAAGCCAAGTCCGATCGTCTGGCCCAGGAGTCCAAGCAGCAGTCGGCTCATGAAAAAGCCATGAAAGAAGAACTGGAGTGGGTGCGCAAAGGCGCCAAGGCCCGCCAGTCGAAATCCAAGGCACGTCTGCAACGCTTCGAAGAAATGCAATCGCAGGAATTCCAGAAGCGCAGCGAAACCAACGAGATCTATATCCCGGCCGGTCCGCGCCTGGGCGACAAGGTCATCGAGTTCAAGAACGTCACCAAGGGTTACGGCGATCGCGTGCTGATCGACAACCTGTCGTTCTCCATGCCGAAGGGCGCCATCGTCGGCGTGATCGGTGGTAACGGTGCCGGTAAGTCGACGCTGTTCCGCATGCTCATGGGCAAGGAAACCCCGGATTCGGGCAGCATCGAAATCGGCGAAACCGTGCAACTGGCCTGCGTCGACCAGAGCCGCGAAGACCTCGACGGCAGCAAGACCGTGTTCCAGCAGATCTCCGACGGTTCCGACCAGATCCGCATCGGCAACTACGAGATCCCGTCGCGCACCTACGTCGGCCGCTTCAACTTCAAGGGCGGCGACCAGCAGAAGTTCGTCAAGGATCTGTCCGGCGGTGAGCGCGGTCGTCTGCACCTGGCGCTGACCCTGAAGGAGGGCGGCAACGTCCTGCTGCTCGACGAACCGTCCAACGACCTCGACGTGGAAACCCTGCGTTCGCTGGAGGAAGCCCTGCTGGACTTCCCGGGCGCCGCCATTGTGATCTCCCACGATCGGTGGTTCCTTGACCGTGTCGCCACGCACATCCTGGCGTACGAAGACGACTCGCAAGCGGTGTTTTTCGAAGGCAACTACACCGAGTACGAAGCCGATCGCAAGAAACGCCTCGGCGAAGCAGCGGCCCAGCCACACCGGGTACGTCACAAGAAACTGGCCTGATATCGGGTTGGTTGCAGAAAGAGCGGAGCCTTCGGGCTCCGTTTTTTTTGCCCGGTTTTTTTCAGCGGGACCGAGGTGTGGCCATCGCGAGCAGGCTCACTCCTACATTTGAAATGCGTTCCCCTGTAGGAGTGAGCCTGCTCGCGATAGCTGTATAACTGGTGGTGCATTGCTTGAATCCAGACTCCCCACTCAGGTGCAAAATCAGCTCAAAAAACCGCCTGATTTATATCCTGTGCACCATTTAATTTCATAACTGCGACATTTTGCTCTGTTCCTGTGCGCAACTCGTTTGTTACAGTCCGGCCCAATCTCCTCCAACGACAATAAATTTGCCGAGACTTTTCCCATGATCGAATCCGTCGAATCCTTCCTCGCGCGCCTGAAAAAACGTGACCCGGACCAGCCCGAATTTCACCAGGCTGTCGAGGAAGTCCTGCGCAGTCTGTGGCCGTTTCTCGAAGCCAATCCGCATTACCTGACCTCGGGGATTCTCGAGCGCATCTGCGAGCCGGAACGCGCCGTGGTGTTCCGTGTGTCGTGGGTCGATGATCAGGGCAAGGTGCAGGTCAATCGCGGCTTCCGTATCCAGATGAACAGCGCAATTGGCCCGTACAAGGGCGGCTTGCGTTTTCATCCGTCAGTAAACCTTGGCGTGCTGAAATTCCTCGCCTTCGAACAGACCTTCAAGAACTCTCTGACGTCGCTGCCCATGGGCGGCGGCAAGGGCGGTTCGGACTTCGATCCGAAGGGCAAGAGCGATGCCGAAGTCATGCGCTTCTGCCAGGCGTTCATGAGCGAGCTGTACCGCCACATCGGCGCCGACGTTGACGTGCCGGCCGGCGATATCGGCGTCGGGGCGCGGGAAATCGGTTTCCTCTTTGGTCAGTACAAACGCCTGAGCAACCAGTTCACCAGCGTCCTCACCGGCAAAGGCATGACCTACGGCGGCAGCCTGATTCGCCCGGAAGCCACCGGCTTCGGTTGCGTGTACTTCGCTGAAGAAATGCTCAAGCGCCGCGGGCAGACGGTGGAAGGCAAGCGTGTGGCGATTTCCGGTTCCGGTAACGTCGCGCAATACGCGGCGCGCAAGGTCATGGACCTCGGCGGCAAGGTGATCTCCCTGTCCGACTCCGAAGGCACGCTGTATTGCGAAGCCGGTTTGAGCGAAGAACAGTGGCGGGCGCTGCTGGGACTGAAAAACGTCAAACGCGGGCGCCTCAGCGGATTGGCGGGCGCTCATGGCCTGGAGTTCCGCGCCGGACAGCATCCATGGTCGCTGCCCTGTGACATCGCACTGCCTTGCGCGACGCAGAACGAACTCGATGCCGAGGCCGCGCGCACGCTGCTGGGCAACGGCTGCGTGTGCGTTGCCGAAGGCGCGAACATGCCGACCACGCTGGAGGCTGTGGATACCTTAATCGAGGCGGGCATTCTCTTTGCGCCGGGCAAAGCTTCGAATGCCGGCGGCGTGGCCGTGAGCGGTCTGGAGATGTCGCAGAACGCCATGCGCCTGCTGTGGACAGCGGGAGAGGTAGACAGCAAGCTGCACGCGATCATGCAATCGATCCACCACGCCTGCGTGCATTACGGCGAAGACAACGGTCAGGTCAATTACGTCAAGGGCGCGAACATCGCCGGTTTCGTCAAAGTCGCCGATGCGATGCTGGCGCAAGGCGTGGTTTAAGCCGGTTCGATGCGGATCACTTCGATCAGTTGATCGCCGGCAGGCCGCTGCCACAACACTTCATCATTGAGCCGGGCGCCGAGCAAGGCTCGGCCCAGCGGTGAGGCCCAGTTGATCAGGCCCTGACTGGCGTCGGCCTGATCCTCACCGACCAATCGCACGCGGTGTTCTGTGTCGTGCTCGTCAGCAAAAGTCACCCAACTGCCGATCTGCACCTTGTCGGTGGAAGTCGCGGCGACAGCCACTTGGGCACTGCTCAGGCGTTGAGTGAAATACCGCAGATCCCGTTGCAGATCCGCCAGTCGCTGCTTGTCGGCCTGCTCGCCCTTGGCCGTTTGCTCGGCGTGCAGGCTTTGCAGTTCGGCGACCTTCGCCTGCAACTGCGCCAGGCCCTGCGGCGTGACGTAGTTGGGCTGCGTGCTGACCTGGCGTTCGACCGGCTGATCGGCCTGCGCGGCGGCGTTGTCTTCGTTGACGAATGCGCGACTCATGAAGTCCTCCTATTAAAGGATTTGGGCCATGGTTGGCGGCATTTGGTTTCAACGGATGTCTGCAAGCGACCTATTGCGAGCGATAAGCCCGCCCGACGTCCTGATCCTTCTGCTGCTGCCAGGCGCGTTCGCGCTCATCCCAATGCTCGTTGCGGTATTGCTCGCGATCCTTGTTTTCCAGCATCGCCTGGCATTGGCGAAAGCCATCGACCCAGCCTTCGGCGTATTGCTGGTCCTTGAGATAGCGCGGCACGTTCTTGCGAAACTCGCCGCTGATCGAACCCGCCGCTTGCCGGCCACTGACGCAACCGTCATCGAAGCCGTCGGCGAAGGCCGGTGGATAACCCTTGGCGATCAAGTCTTCATGAGTGGTCTGGCAACCGCCCAGCGCCAGGACAACGCCCAACAACCCCACGCACCGCCACATCGCACTCTCCCGCGCCGGTTTTCGGCTGATACGGGAAGTCTAGAAGGGTATTGGTCAGGTGTCGGTGAAAGGCGTGTGAGTAATTCGTTGAACAGCACAGATCCCCTGTAGGAGTGAGCCTGCTCGCGATAGCAATCTATCAGTCGATGATAGAGCGACTGGAATACCGCTATCGCGAGCAGGCTCACTCCTACAGGGGCATGTCCGGGATCAGTAGTGATACCACTTCACTTCGAGCATGACTTCGGTTTCGGGTGTGGCGAGGTGGCTGAACTCGCGCTGCGCGCTCAAACGCAAACCGAGGTTGCGCGACAGCTCCCATTGCTGGTTCAGGCTCAGGCTGCGGCGCACTTCGCCGTTGAAGAAATAATCGCCCTTGGCCTCCAGGCTCAGGTTGCCCAGCGGGTTTTTCCACAGCACGCCGGTATTGAAGCCACCGGCCGGGGAAACAAACTCGGCGAAGTCGTTGTTGTGTTCCACGCGTACCGTGCCAAGGGCAAAGCCGAGTACGTCTTCGCCCAACTGCCACGTACCGCCGCCGCCACCGTTGACGTGGCTGACCAGTGTTTCGTCATCATGCTTGCCCGGCACGCGCTCGAGGCCGCCGGTGACCTGCCAGGACAGCGGCTGCAGCAGCTCGTTGCGCGGTGTCAGCGAACGAATGGTGGCCAGATCCAGTTGCTGCAACTGCCAGTCATTGCCTTCGTACTGACGCAGCTTCAGTTGCAGGATCTCGATCTGTGCGCCGAGGGGAAAGCTTTCGGCGTTGTCGTTGAGGTCGTGATAGGCCATGCGCAGGCCATATTCGCCAAAGGCGCGATCACCGCGCGTACCGAGGCCGGCCTGCCAGGTGCGGGACTCGTGGCCATCTTCGGGCAGACCGGGTTGCGGAATTTCCAGCTCCGGCGCCGGGTTCTTGTTGATCGCGCGCAGCAGTTCGAAGCTGCGCTGCGCTCTCTGCGGGTCGCGTTCCTGGCCGTTGGCGCGGTAGCGCTCCAGACGATAGGCGGCATCGACGATCAACGCCTGACGCGCGCGGGGCAGGGCTTTGAACGTTGACTCTTGCAGGACTTTTTGATCGGCGCTGACCTTGAGCACCCATTGCTGTTCTTCATCGCTCAACGGCTCGGCGCGGCTGAGCAGTTCACGTTCGCGGGACGGGCGATATTCGATGTGCTCGACCAGCCCGGCCTCTTTCACCGCTTTGACGGTGTCGGTCGGGATTGCGGTCAGCGGGAATTGTTCGGTCAGGCGCAGGCTCGGCCGCGCCACTTGCAGCAGCTCAAGCAAGCGATACGAGCAGTTTTCGTCGAAGAAGAAATAGTCGAACTGGATCTGCTTGAGCTCCCACACATGCTCGACCATGCGTGCGGTTTCTTCCTGGGTCAGGTTGAGCCGGTATTCCCACAGGTCGCGGTTTTCCAGGCTGCGGTATTCAGAGAGCTTTTCCTGATACGGCACCAGTGCAAACAGCCCCGGGTAGCCGCCCATCAAGCCTTTCCAGGCATACAGAATGCTGTTGTCCGAGCCCTCGATGTAGGCGCCGAAGTTGATCGCGTAGCTGAGCAGCGAGGTCTTGTCGGCCTGCACGTCCGCCTGGTCAATGCGCAGCAAGGTGTGGCCGAACATCGACGAAGGGCTGTTGAGATACGCCGCCGGGAAAATCATCACCGCGCTGTGCGGCGAGACGTCCTTGAACCATTTTTTATATTCCGCGCACTCCGGCGCGGGCAGGTCGGAGAGATTGAGCTGTGCTTTCAGCCAGCGTGTACGCGCCGGGTAAACGCATTGGGCGTGTTGCTCGCCGAGGCTGGCCGGGGCGTACAGCGCCTGCACGGTGGCGGCCAGTTCGCGGTCCGGATGTTCGTTGCCATCGGGGGCGAGAAAGAATTTCTTGTCGCTGACATAGCTGCGCCAGCCGCCGAGCTTGGCGGTTTCGTAATGACCGAGGGAAATCCAGAAGCGGTCGTTGGCCAGTTGCTGCAAACGTTGAGGATCGATGTGAGGCGCGGCGGACAGCGGGGCGCAGACACAGAGCGCCAGCCAGGCAAGGCGTTTGAGCATAGTCGGCAACTTGAACAGGAAAGAAATAAAGACCCAAAGAGGGACGGGCCGAAAAAACAAAACCCGCTCCCCGAAGGAAGCGGGCGGGGTCGAGCTTAAGCCTGAGTTGCGTACTTGGCCAGACGTGGGTCCGATTTCAGTACCGCCAGGGTGTTGGTATGCACGTCTTCAGCGGTCACGTCAGCTTTGCTGAAGATCTGCTGGAAGTGCTCGTGGGTCACGGCCGCGAAATGCGCGCGGTCTTCCGGTGCTACGCCCAGTACCACGGCATAGGTGGTCAGCGCTTCGCCGTTGCCTTTGGCCATGTCTTCGGACAGCTCGTTCATCATGCCATTCATGGCGAACCAGGATTTGCCGCCGTAGGTCAGCGACGCGTTGGTCGAGCAACCGTTGGTGCCGGAAGTCATACCGAACGTGGCGTTACCGGAAGTGCCGTTGGTGGTGGAAGCAAGGAAGTGCGCCGGGGTGCCACGCTGACCTTCGAACAGCATGTTGCCCCAACCGCAATCCGGGCCGCCCGGGGCTTGCGCCATTGCGTTGATGGATACAGCGGTGAAGAGAGTACCGAGAAGAATCCGTTTCATAGCTTTGTTCTCTTTATGTGCATACCAATGGACAGGGTTCTGGCCTTTCGTACTCTGCCCGAGGACAGCGCCGAAAGTGTCAGTGGGCCGGTATTAGTTCCAGCCGCGCAGTTTGGAGTTTAGGCACGTTCCAGCGGTTCCGTGACTTTTTGCAAAATATTTGGAATAAACCTCTGATTTATCGGGACGCGCCGACCCGCCGCGCGCTTGTCTATGCTTTGTCATGTGGCGCGCCTTGCCAGTGGGGCACGGGCAGCGCCAGAATGCCGCTACCTGCCCCGCCTGATTGTTAAGGAAGCCCGATGCCTGATCCTGTTGCTGCCAGCCTGCGTCTTGCGCCCGAAGCGCTGACTCGTCCGTTTTCCGCTGAACAGTTCAGCTTCACTACCACCAATGATCTGGAGCCCTTTCGCGGTGTGCTCGGCCAGGAGCGCGCGGTCGAAGCCTTGCAGTTCGGTGTGGCGATGCCACGCCCCGGTTACAACGTATTCGTCATGGGCGAGCCGGGCACCGGCCGCTTCTCGTTCGTCAAACGCTACCTGAAAGCCGAGGGCAAGCGCCTGCAGACCCCGGCAGACTGGGTCTACGTCAACAACTTCGATGAGCCGCGCGAACCGCGCGCACTGGAGCTGCCATCGGGCACGGCGGGCTCGTTCATCGGCGACATCAACGGCTTGATCGACAACCTGCTGGCGACTTTCCCGGCCGTCTTCGAACACCCTTCGTATCAGCAGAAAAAAAGCGCCATCGACCGCGCCTTCAACCAGCGCTACGACAAGGCGCTGGACATCATCGAGCGCCTGGCCCTGGAAAAAGACGTCGCCCTGTACCGCGACAGCAGCAACATCGCTTTCACGCCGATGCTCGACGGCAAGGCCCTCGACGAAGCTGAATTCGCGCAGTTGCCGGAAGCCGAGCGCGAGCGTTTCCACGACGACATTTCCGGCCTCGAAGAGCGCCTGAACGAAGAACTCGCCAGCCTGCCGCAGTGGAAGCGCGAGTCGAACAATCAACTGCGTCAGCTCAACGAAGAAACCATCACCCTGGCGTTGCAGCCGTTGCTGGCGCCGCTGTCGGAGAAGTACGCGGAAAACGCTGCGGTCTGCGGTTACCTGCAGGCCATGCAGGTCTACCTGCTGAAAACCGTGGTCGAGCAACTGGTCGATGACAGCAAGACCGACGCCGTCGCGCGCAAGTTGCTGGAAGAGCAATACGCACCCAGCCTGGTGGTCGGGCATCCGGCCAGCGGCGGTGCACCGGTGGTTTTCGAGCCGCATCCGACCTATGAAAACCTGTTCGGTCGCATCGAGTACACCACCGATCAAGGTGCGCTCTATACAACCTATCGACAGTTGCGCCCGGGCGCGCTGCATCGCGCCAATGGCGGTTTCCTGATTCTCGAAGCAGAAAAAATGCTCAGCGAGCCGTTCGTGTGGGATGCGCTGAAACGCGCCCTGCAATCGCGCAAACTGAAAATGGAATCGCCGCTGGGCGAGATGGGCCGCTTCGCCACCGTGACCCTCAATCCGCAGCACATTCCGTTGCAGGTCAAAGTCATCATCATCGGTGCGCGGCAGTTGTATTACACGCTGCAGGACCTCGATCCGGACTTCCAGGAGATGTTCCGCGTTCTGGTCGACTTCGACGAAGACATCCCGATGGTCGACGAAAGCCTCGAGCAGTTCGCCCAACTGCTGAAAACCCGCACTTCGGAAGAAGGCATGGCGCCGTTGACCGCCGATGCGGTGGCGCGGCTGGCGACCTACAGCGCACGGCTGGCCGAGCATCAGGGACGCTTGTCGGCGCGTATCGGCGATCTGTTCCAACTGGTCAGCGAGGCCGATTTCATCCGCCATCTGGCCGGCGATGAGATGACCGATGCCGGGCATATCGAGCGAGCTTTGAAAGCCAAGGCCACCCGCACCGGGCGCGTCTCGGCGCGGATTCTCGACGACATGCTCGCCGGGATCATCCTCATCGACACCGATGGTGCGGCGGTCGGCAAGTGCAACGGTCTGACGGTGCTGGAAGTCGGCGACTCGGCGTTCGGTGTGCCGGCGCGGATCTCCGCCACGGTGTACCCGGGCGGCAGCGGTATCGTCGACATCGAGCGTGAGGTCAACCTCGGCCAGCCGATCCACTCCAAGGGCGTGATGATTCTCACCGGCTATCTGGGCAGCCGTTACGCGCAGGAATTCCCGCTGGCGATCTCGGCGAGCATCGCCCTCGAGCAGTCCTACGGCTACGTCGATGGCGACAGTGCGTCGCTGGGCGAGGCGTGCACGCTGATTTCGGCGCTGTCGAAAACGCCGCTCAAGCAGTGCTTCGCCATCACCGGTTCGATCAACCAGTTCGGTGAGGTGCAGGCGGTCGGCGGGGTCAACGAGAAGATCGAAGGCTTCTTCCGCCTCTGCGAAGCGCGCGGCCTGACTGGCGAGCAGGGCGCGATCATTCCTCAGGCCAACGTCGCCACGCTGATGCTCGACGAGAAAGTCCTCGCCGCCGTACGCGCCGGGCAGTTCCATGTCTACGCAGTGCGGCAGGCCGATGAGGCGTTGAGCCTGCTGGTCGGCGAGCCGGCCGGTGAGCCGAATGCCGATGGCGAATTCCCCGAAGGCAGCATCAATGCCCGCGTGGTCGAGCGCCTGCGCGATATCGCCGAGATGATCAGCGAAGAGGACCTGAAAGAGGCCGAGAAGGAACTGGCGCAAGAGGCCCTCGCCGAAGCCAAACCCGCTTAAGCCAAGCGCGGTCAAACTGTAGGAGTGAGCCTGCTCGCGATGGCGGAGTATCAGTCGACAAAAAGTTGCCTGACACTCCGCCATCGCGAGCAGGCTCACTCCTACATTTGTTTTGCAGATCAGGTTTTGCATTGATCTTCGGGGAATGTGTCACGACTCTGGCGCCAAACTTCACACAATGACCATTCGGCGCCTTCTGGTTCCATTTGGCTTGCGCGGGACACTTTTCTTCTATTCTCAGGTCAAGGATATCGACAGTATCACTGGATCGAGCCAGTCCTCCCGTGGGGCTGAATAACGGCTTTACCGAGGGTCGCCGCCATGTCGCGCAACCTCTGTCTCACCCGTCAATGCCTGGGTCTGGTGACCCGGATCGAATGCGCCGTCAAGCCGCTGGCCGGCGACAACGGCATGTGGACGCTGCTCTTCGCGGCCGGCATGGCCGGCGAACAACCTTCCGCGATCAAAGCCCAGGGCCCGTTCCACGGCCCGGTGGCGGCCGAGTCGATTCTCGACACCATCGTTGAAAGCCTGACCTTGCATGGCTACGAACTCGCCGATGATCCGCAGATCTGGAGCCTGCACCTGCAAGCTCAGTTGCGGCAGATCAACGGCGGTCGTGGGCGCAGCCTTAACGGTTAAGGCGCCGTCTGGTCCACCGGCGCCTTGTCGAGCTTGACCTCGAAGCCGTATTGCACGGTGGCGAGGTCGGTGCGCTGATAGGTTTCCACGCGAGTCGGGCGACCGTAAAAGTAGTGCACGCCGAGTAGCGCCGGGCCTTCGGTGCTGGCGTCGTGGCTGACCGAGAGAATCTGCTTGAGATAGTGGCCGCTGTCGTCCTTGACGAAGAAACGCCACTCGTTGGGCGGGAAGGCTTTCAGGTCGACCACCAGTGTGTTGTCCTTGATCGCCAGGCCTTTGGGCAATGACTGCGCGTCGTAGGATTGTTTCGCCACCGTGGCCAGAAACAGCGGCATCGAGCCCACGGCGATCGCCGGGGTTTCCGGAAACAGATTCAGATCATAAGTAATCGTCGCTTGCAGCGGATCGACCTGGTACGCCTCGGGTGGCAGCTCGATCGGCTCGTCGAGTTTGCCGCCGCGCTTTTCCGTGAAGAAGGTTACCGGGCTGACCCCGGGGTTGAGTTCGTCGCCAAGCAGTTCGTCGTTGAAAGTGCGGCGGTGGGAAAACTCGATACGCGCCGCGCTCGGCTCTTCCACGGATTGATGAATGCGCACGCCGGCCTTCAGTTGTTCTTCGGTCAGGTCCGCGCCTTTGAGCCAGTTCGCGGCGAGATCGTCGTAAACCACCACCGGCAGGTCAAGCGGCTGCACGGCTTTGGCCGTGGTGTGCGGATCGAAAGTGCGAACCGGCAGGTCCAGGGGTTTGCGCGTCACTGTCGCCGAGGAGAAGTCGAGCACGCTGACTTCCAGTGTGTCGATCGGGCCGTGGAAATACACCTTGTTGTAACGGCGCGGATGCTCTTTCTCGAAGGCTTGCTGATCGTCGCTGAGCTGTTTTTCCAGGGCGTCGCTCCAGCTCTTCTGCTTCTGTAACTGGGTGAGTTGGTGCTGATAAAACTCGACCTGCTCCGGGCTCTCGTTGATCGAACCGGCGCGCACCAGGTATTGGCCGCTGGCGTCGCGGGCCTGAACGATGAGCGGATTGATGCGGGCCTCGGCGACTTCTGCGGCCAATGGCAGGCTGTTGCTGACTTCGACCTCGGCGTAGTTCTTCTCCAGCTTGAGCAGTTTGACGCTGAGGTTGTCATTGCTGCGGGTCTGGCCGACGTCTTTCTGCGTCAGGTCGAAGCTGTACAGCCGCCGGGGCGCGATCACTTCGACCTGGCCTTGCAGGCTGACCGGTTGTGGCAGGCTTTTCTTGTCTACGTTGAGGCCATCGATGAACGGGTAGGTCACCGTCAGATCATCGGGGTTGGTCACGTTGGAGCTGGACGGGCTGAGCTGAATGCCCGGATCGGTTTCCGACCACTCCGGCTGCCAGGCGATCACGCGTTTGTTGCTCAGCGTCACCGAGTGCCACTCGATGCCGTGCGGGAACAGAAAACCGCCGGGAATGTTCAGGTTGAAAGGAAACACCGGTTGCAGGTCGGTGAGGTAATCCGAGCTGGCGTCCTTGTGCAGCACGAACAGGCCATTGATGAACGTATCGACCAGCGCCTGCGGGGTAGGGTAGTGCTTGAGCACGGCGAGGGCGTCGGCGCCGTATTCAGTGTGCGGCGTGATGTCGTCGAGCTTGAGTCGGGCCCGTTCCAGCAACAGCAGCGAACCGCCGAGTTCGGTGATGGCGTCCTTGAGCTTCGGATCGCTGATCGTGTCCAGTGACTGTTCGAACGTGGCCGTCTTTTCGTCGAGGTTGGCGACGTGCTTTTCATCGCCGGGCGAGCAACCACCGATGAGCAAGGCAAGGCAGATTCCGGCAGTCGTCAAGGCTGATCGCACATCCATTTCCACGCGTCCTGTCCACTGTCATTGGGCTGTCAATGCCTTGGACACTAGCAGAAAAACTTTGTCACACACACGCAGGTGGCGGATTTTCCGGCGGTTTCTGGCTGTCACAGCGGGCTGTTATACTCGCCGCCATTTCCAGCCCCTTGTGTGAGATTCAATGGAACGCTTTATTGAAAATGCAATGTACGCCACCCGCTGGCTGCTGGCGCCGATCTACATCGGCCTGTCCCTCGGTTTGCTGGCGCTGGCATTGAAGTTCTTCCAGGAAATCATCCATATCCTGCCCAACGTCTTCGCGATGGCCGAATCGGACCTGATTCTGGTGCTGCTGTCGCTGATCGACATGGCGCTGGTGGGTGGTCTGCTGGTGATGGTGATGATTTCCGGCTATGAGAACTTCGTCTCGCAACTGGATATCGACGAAGGCAAAGAGAAGCTCAGCTGGCTGGGCACCATGGACTCGTCGTCGCTGAAGATGAAAGTCGCAGCGTCGATCGTGGCGATTTCCTCGATCCACTTGCTGCGTATCTTCATGGACGCCAAGAATGTCGATCCCGAGCACCTGATGTGGTACGTGATCATTCACATGACATTTGTGGTGTCCGCGTTCGCCATGGGCTACCTCGACAAGGTCACCAAGCACTGATCAACCCTTCAAGTTACGAAGAACCGCCCGTCTGTTGCGAAACAGACGGGCGGTTTCGTTTGTGGCTTGTGCTTTCAAGCGCAGCGGCCTAACTCTGTAATGGTGCGATTCTCCACCGTTTGAGGTGCTTCCATGAACCTGCAAGAGTTGAACGCGTATGCCATCGCCGGCAAGGTCGATGAGTTGAATCTGATTTCCATGGAAGGCGGGATCTATCTGCTGGAAGCGCGCATGCACGGGGCGGCTCATCCGCTGCATGATCCGCTGGGCAAAACCCTGACTCTTCGTTCTGTCGAGCACGCGCGGGACATGCTGCATGCGTTTCCGGTGCTGCCGTTCAATCTGGTGCACACCTCGGTGCACGACGAAATGTGCGGTTTGGGCGGTGGCATCAATGAAAGCCTGAAAGTGCCGCTCGCCTGGCGCTCGGCGCTGTAGGGCCGGCCCCAGGCCCGGGGTATCTGTGCTAGTCTGCTCGCCCTTTTGGTTCCGGGCGCGCCGGGACGCGCTGTGCACGCACGGCAAGTCCTGTGGCCGTCCGCACAGCGGAGCAGTGTCATGTCCGAAGTAAATCTGTCCACCGACGAAACCCGCGTCAGCTACGGTATCGGCCGTCAACTTGGCGACCAGCTGCGCGACAACCCGCCACCGGGTGTCAGCCTGGACGCGATCCTGGCCGGTCTGACCGACGCTTTCGCCGGCAAGCCAAGCCGTGTTGGCCAGGAAGAAATGTCCGCCAGCTTCAAGGTGATCCGCGAAATCATGCAAGCCGAAGCGGCTGCCAAGGCTGAGGCCGCGGCTGGCGAAGGCCTGGCTTTCCTCGCGGAAAACGCCAAGCGTGACGGCATCACCACCCTGGCTTCCGGCCTGCAATTCGAAGTGCTGACCCAGGGCGACGGCGCCAAGCCGACCCGTGAAGACCAAGTGCGCACGCACTACCACGGCACGCTGATCGACGGCACTGTGTTCGACAGCTCCTACGAGCGCGGCCAGCCTGCCGAGTTCCCGGTTGGCGGCGTGATCGCTGGCTGGACCGAAGCCCTGCAACTGATGAACGCCGGCAGCAAATGGCGCCTGTACGTGCCGAGCGAACTGGCTTACGGCGCACAAGGCGTGGGCAGCATCCCGCCGCACAGCGTTCTGGTGTTCGACGTCGAGCTGCTGGACGTTCTGTAATCCCCAGCCTGCTTGATGGCAGGCCAATGTAGGAGTGAGCCTGCTCGCGAACGCGATGTGTCAGTTGTTGATTGGCTGGCTGACACACCGCTATCGCGAGCAGGCTCACTCCTACAGTTTTGACCGCGTTTCATATTTCGATCTTGTTGTGCAGCTCATTGGTCGGGCGCAATGCCCGGGCATAGCAGAACAGGAACAGATTGCGCACCAGCTCCTTGAGCACCAGCGGCTCGCTGGAATTGAGGCTGCTGACGTCCAGATCACCTTGATCCTGCAGTTCATGCAAGGCTTCTTCTTCAAGCACCGCACAGACTTCGCCGGTTTCCCGATGGAGGATTCTGAGGTACGGGTGTGGGCGATCCAGCCAGGCGTCGATCAAATAAGTCATGGGTCTCATCTCCTTGAAAGGTTTCAATGAGAATAATTCTTATTCATCAAATAGCAAGTGCCTATTGGCGGATCGTGGATTTTTCCAGATAAAGGTTGTGTCAGGTCAAAATGGCTGGCTGATGGCCATGCGCGGATTCATTGAGCTGAAGCGGGGAGGGCAACGCTCCATCCCACGGCTGGCGCGGGATGGATGACACAAGGCTCAGACTTTTCTGACGAACTCGGATTTGAGCTTCATCGGGCCGATGCCGTCGATCTTGCAGTCGATGTCGTGATCGCCATCGCACAGGCGGATGTTCTTGACCTTGGTGCCGACCTTGACCACCAGCGAGGTGCCCTTGACCTTGAGATCCTTGATCACGGTGATGGTGTCGCCGTCCTGCAGGACGTTGCCGACCGAATCTTTCTTCACGGCATCATCGGCCGCCACTTCGGCTTCGCCGCTGGCAGACCACTCGTGGGCGCACTCGGGGCAGACCAGTTGGGTGCCGTCTTCGTAGGTGTATTCGGAATTGCATTTCGGGCAGGGTGGCAACGTGCTCACTAAGGTTCCTTGGGTATCAGGAGGGCTAAAGGGCGCACATTGTATAGGGTTTTAGGCTGCGAAGGGCATAGCGCAGAAACAACTGTGGGAGCGAGCCTGCTCGCGAAAGCGCTGTGTCAGTCAACATTGAGTCGATTGGCAGATTGCTTTCGCGAGCAGGCTCGCTCCCACAGGGGATGAATCAGTGCGTGCGGGCGACCGCGAACTCGCTCAGTTCAACCAGTGCATCGCGATATTCGCTGGCCGGCAGCGCTTCCAGGCACTTGATCGCACGGGCCACGTAATCGCGGGCCAGTTGCGCGGTGTATTCCAGCGATCCCGACGCTTCGACGGCGATGCGGATGCTTTCCAGGTCTTCGATCCCGCCTTTCTGGATCGCCTGACGCACGAGTGCTGCCTGTTCGGCCGTGCCTTCGCGCATGGTGTAGATCAACGGCAGGGTCGGCTTGCCTTCGGCCAGATCGTCACCGACGTTCTTGCCCAGGGTTTCCGCGTCGCCTTTGTAGTCAAGCAGGTCATCAACCAGCTGGAATGCCACACCCAGGTGATCGCCGAAGGTGCGCAGGGCTTCGCTCTGCTCGGCGGTGGCGCCGGCCAGGGCGGCGGCGCTGTGGGTCGATGCTTCGAAGAGCATCGCGGTCTTGCCGCGGATGACTTCCATGTAGGTTTCTTCGCTGGTGCTGGCGTCACGCACCTTGGACAGCTGCAACACTTCGCCTTCAGCGATGATGCGCGTGGCTTGCGACAGAATCTTCATGACCGGCATCGAGCCCAGTTCGACCATCATTTCGAACGAGCGCGAATACAGGAAATCGCCGACCAGCACGCTTGGAGCGTTGCCCCACATGGCGTTGGCGGTCGAGCGGCCACGGCGCATGCCGGACATGTCGACGACGTCGTCATGCAGCAAGGTCGCGGTGTGCAGGAATTCGATGGTGGCGGCCAGCAGGCGCATGTCGTCGCCTTCGCGACCCAGGGCCTTGCCACACAGCAACACTAATAAAGGACGCAGGCGTTTGCCGCCGGCCGAAGTGATGTAATCGCCGATTTTCGATACCAGCGGCACTCGAGACGTCAGCTGCTTCTTGATGATGCCGTCGACGGCGCTAAAATCGTCCGCCACCGCGCGGTAGAAAGCTTGGGGTTGCATCAGCGAGAGTCGCTCCAGAAGGGTTGCGCGGCATGCTAGGACCCCCGTCCAGACCTGTCAAGGCGCGATAGACGGCCACTTGCGCGACGCAGATTGCTTGCGTACAATCGCGCACCCTGAACTTCCTGGGCAGCACCTGCCTTACGCAATTGCACTTGGGCCGTTCCAGCCCCATGCAGCCATGCCAGCCAATACCTCTTCTTATAAAGAGCTGGGTGAGCAGGATTATCGGAGAAATACCATGTACGCAGTAATCGTTACCGGCGGTAAGCAATACAAGGTCGCTGAAGGTGAATACCTGAAGATCGAAAAACTGGAAATCGCTACTGGCGAATCCGTGACTTTTGATCGCGTTCTGCTGGTCGCCAATGGCGACGACGTGAACATCGGCGCACCAGTTGTTGCTGGCGCAACCGTCAAGGCTGAAGTGATCTCCCAAGGTCGTCACGATAAAGTCCGCATCATCAAGTTCCGTCGCCGTAAGCACCACATGAAGCGTATGGGCCACCGCCAGTGGTTCACCGAGATCAAAATCACCGGTATTCAGGCTTAATTACAGCCTAATTCCTCACTAGGAGAATTGAACTCATGGCACACAAAAAAGCTGGTGGTAGTACCCGTAACGGTCGCGACTCAGAAGCCAAACGCCTTGGCGTGAAGATGTATGGCGGCCAGGTCATCAAGGCCGGCAACATCATCGTGCGTCAGCGCGGCACCCAATTCCACGCTGGCTACGGCGTTGGCATGGGCAAGGATCACACTCTCTTCGCTAAAATCGAAGGCGTGATCAAGTTCGAAGTAAAGGGCGCCTTCGGTCGTCGTTACGTGAGCGTAATCGCGGCTTAATCGCGAGATCGCTGGAGAAGCCCTGTCTTGCGACGGGGCTTTTTCGTTTGTGGGGTGAGTCTCTTGCAAAGCTGTTTGTATGGGCTGTCGGCGTGCGATGCAGGTCGTGTCTTGGGGTCGCTGCGCTCATTTTTGCAAGAGTCTTATGTCTTGATTGTTTTTCGGCTCGTCCGTACGGCGAGAGGCGTTGGTTATGAAGTTTGTTGATGAAGTATCGATTCGCGTAAAGGCTGGTGACGGTGGCAACGGTGCCATGAGTTTCCGTCGGGAAAAATTCATCGAGAACGGTGGCCCGAACGGTGGTGATGGCGGTGACGGCGGTTCCATCTACATGATGGCTGACGAAAACCTCAACACCCTGGTCGACTACCGTTACACCCGCCACTTCGATGCCGAGCGTGGCTCCAACGGCGGCAGCACCGACTGCACCGGCAAGAAGGGTGAAGATCTGATCCTGCGCGTGCCGGTCGGCACCACCGTGATCGACTCCGCCACTCAGGAAGTGATCGGCGACCTGACCAAGGCCGGCCAGAAACTGATGGTAGTGCAGGGCGGCTGGCACGGTCTGGGCAACACCCGTTTCAAATCCAGTACCAACCGTGCGCCGCGTCAGACCACGCCGGGCAAGCCGGGCGAGCAGCGCGACCTGAAACTGGAAATGAAAGTGCTGGCCGACGTCGGCCTGCTGGGTTTGCCGAATGCCGGTAAAAGTACCTTTATCCGTTCGGTCTCGGCGGCCAAGCCGAAAGTCGCCGACTACCCGTTCACCACGCTGGTGCCAAACCTCGGTGTGGTCAGCGTCGATCGCTGGAAGAGCTTCGTCATTGCCGACATTCCGGGTCTGATCGAAGGCGCTTCCGACGGTGCCGGCCTGGGCATTCGCTTCCTCAAGCACTTGGCGCGTACCCGTCTGCTGCTGCACCTAGTCGACATGGCGCCGCTGGATGATTCCAGTGCTCCGGACGCGGCTGAAGTGATCGTCAACGAGCTGATCAAATTCAGCCCGTCGCTGGCTGAGCGTGATCGCTGGCTGGTGCTGAACAAGTGCGACCAGATCCTTGAAGAAGAGCACGATGCTCGCGTCAAGGAAATCGTCGATCGTCTGGAATGGACCGGTCCGGTGTACGTGATCTCGGCCATCGCCAAGATCGGTACCGAGCGTCTGTGCCACGACATCATGCGTTATATGGAAGACCGTGCCGATCGCCTGGCCGCAGACCCTGCGTACAAGGAAGAGCTGGCCGATCTCGATCAGCGCATCGAAGATGAAGCCCGTGCGCAGTTGCAGGCGCTGGACGACAAGCGTGCCCTGCGCCGCAGTGGCGTGAAGTCGGTCCATGACATCGGCGACGATGACTGGGACGAAGAAGATGTGGATGACGAAGACGGTCCGGAAATCATTTACGTGCGTGACTGATCCGTTGCGATAAACTTGAACGCCGCTCAATCGAGCGGCGTTTTAGTATCCGGAAATCGATCGTTGGTCAGCAATCGCCACGATTAACGTCACGGGCAGTGCCAGGTCGCGCTGCCCTCAAGCTAAGGTTGAAGATGATGCGGAGCAAGGTGACAGGTGCGCAGCGTTGGGTCGTGAAGATCGGCAGCGCTTTGCTGACAGCTGATGGCAAAGGGCTGGATCGCGCGGCAATGAGTGTCTGGGTCGAGCAGATGGTGGCGCTGCATGAAGCGGGCGTCGAGCTGGTGCTGGTGTCCTCCGGGGCGGTGGCGGCCGGCATGAGTCGCTTGGGCTGGACCTCGCGACCCAGTGCCATGCACGAGTTGCAGGCGGCCGCTGCGATCGGTCAGATGGGTCTGGTGCAGGCGTGGGAATCGAGCTTCGCCGAGCATGGCCGGCACACCGCGCAGATTCTCCTGACCCACGACGACCTGTCTGACCGCAAGCGCTACCTCAACGCCCGCAGCACCTTGCGTGCGTTGGTCGAGTTGAAAGTCATTCCGGTGATCAACGAAAACGATACCGTGGTGACCGACGAAATCCGTTTCGGCGACAACGACACGCTGGCGGCGCTGGTGGCCAATCTGGTCGAGGCCGATCTGCTGGTGATCCTCACCGATCGCGACGGCATGTTCGACGCCGATCCGCGCAACAATCCTGATGCGCAGTTGATTTATGAAGCGCGCGCCGATGATCCGACGCTCGATGCGGTCGCCGGCGGTACCGGCGGTGCTCTGGGGCGCGGCGGCATGCAGACCAAGTTGCGCGCGGCGCGCCTGGCGGCGCGTTCCGGGGCGCACACCATCATCGTCGGTGGGCGGCTTGAGCGCGTGCTCGATCGCCTCAAGGCGGGCGAGCGCATCGGTACGCTGCTGTCGCCTGAGCGCGGCATGCTCGCGGCGCGCAAGCAGTGGCTGGCGGGGCATCTGCAAACCCGTGGCACTCTGGTGCTGGATGAAGGGGCAGTGTCGGCGTTGTCCAAGGGCAACAAAAGTCTGCTGCCGGTAGGGGTGAAACTGGTTCAGGGCAGTTTCCGGCGTGGTGAGATGGTGGTCTGCGTGGCGCCGGACGGTCGTGAGATCGCGCGGGGGCTGGCCAATTACAGCGCCCTGGAGGCGCAAAAAATCATCGGTCAGTCGTCGGATGCGATTGTCGGTTTGCTCGGTTACATGGCTGAACCGGAACTGGTTCACCGTGACAACCTGATTCTGGTCTAGGGAAAATTCGATGCGCGTAGCGGAAGGATTGTTGGGCCTGTTGATGGCCATGCCACTGCTGGCCTCGGCCGAAGAGATCGGTCAGGTGTCGACGGTGTTCAAATTTGTCGGGCCGAATGACCGGATCGTGGTCGAGGCGTTCGACGATCCGAAAGTCGAGGGCGTGACCTGCTACCTGTCACGCGCCAAGACCGGCGGGGTAAAGGGTGGTCTCGGTCTGGCAGAGGATCGCGCCGAGGCATCGATCGCTTGTCGTCAGGTCGGGCCGATCAAGTTCAAGGGCGAGCTGAAGGATGGCGACGAGGTATTCAAGGAGCGCACCTCGCTGGTGTTCAAGACCATGCAGGTCGTGCGTTTCCTCGACAAGAAGCGCAACACCCTGGTGTACCTGGTCTACAGCGATCGCCTGATCGAGGGTAGTCCGCAGAATGCGGTCACTGCCATCCCGATTCTGCCGTGGGTGCCTGTGCAGCCATAACACAGCAAAACCAATTGTAGGAGTGAGCCTGCTCGCGATAGCTGTGTATCAGTCAACAATTGCATCGACTGATACGCCGCCATCGCGAGCAGGCTCACTCCTACTTTTTTTGCCTGTAGCTTGTTGAATCCCAGGCAATAAAAAACCGACCCTGAGGTCGGTTTTTTAATGACTACGTCGATTAAGCGGCTTCTTTCAGCGCTTTGACGTGGCCATTCAGACGGCTCTTATGACGAGCAGCCTTGTTCTTGTGGATGATGCCTTTATCGGCCATACGGTCGATAACTGGCACAGCCAGAACGTATGCAGCTTGAGCTTTTTCAGCGTCTTTTGCGTCGATGGCCTTAACTACATTCTTGATGTAGGTACGAACCATGGAACGCAGGCTGGCGTTGTGGCTGCGACGCTTCTCAGCCTGTTTTGCACGTTTTTTGGCGGAAGGTGAGTTGGCCACCGTCGAGCTCCTCGAAAGACTTTTTAGGAAATAGCAAACAAAATAGGCCGCGAATCATGCCGATGAAGACTTGTCTTGTCAAGGGCACTTGAATCGTTCCGCTAAGTGGTAGGTATAAAGAGGCGGGATATTTATTTCCGGCGCTTGACCTGTAAACTCGCGAGCTTTGGCTCTGTGCTGTTGCGGCGCGGAGTATCGCACAAGTGGGCGCATTGTTCGCCTGCTGTTTATCGACAGGCACAAACTCTCTCAATGAATCTGCTCAAATCGTTGGCCGCCGTCAGCTCTATCACGATGCTTTCCCGGATTCTGGGTTTTGTTCGTGACACGCTGATCGCGCGGACATTCGGCGCCGGGATGGCCACGGACGCCTTCTTTATTGCTTTCAAACTGCCCAATCTGCTGCGGCGGATCTTTGCCGAAGGCGCTTTCTCCCAGGCTTTCGTGCCGATTCTGGCCGAATATAAAAGTCAGCAGGGCGAAGAGGCGACGCGCACCTTTATTGCCTATGTGTCGGGCCTGTTGACGCTGGTGCTGGCGGTAGTGACGGCGCTGGGCATGATCGCCGCGCCCTGGGTGATCTGGGCCACGGCGCCGGGGTTTACCGATACCCCGGAAAAATTCCAGCTCACCTCCGATCTGTTGCGGGTGACCTTTCCTTATATATTGCTGATCTCGCTGTCGTCGCTGGCCGGCGCGATCCTCAACACCTGGAACCGCTTCTCGGTGCCGGCGTTCGTGCCGACTCTGCTCAACGTCAGCATGATCGTGTTTTCGCTGTTCCTCACGCCGTACTTCGATCCGCCGGTCATGGCCCTCGGCTGGGCGGTGTTGGTCGGCGGTCTGGCGCAATTGCTGTATCAGCTGCCGCACCTGAAAAAGATCGGCATGCTGGTGCTGCCGCGCCTGAACCTGCGCGACAGCGGCGTGTGGCGGGTGATGAAGCAGATGCTGCCGGCGATTCTCGGTGTGTCGGTCAGTCAGATCTCGCTGATCATCAACACCATCTTCGCCTCGTTTCTGGTCGCAGGTTCAGTGTCGTGGATGTACTACGCCGACCGTTTGATGGAGTTGCCCTCGGGCGTGTTGGGTGTGGCGCTCGGTACGATTCTGCTGCCAACGCTGGCCAAGACCTACGCCAGCAAGGATCGCCACGAGTATTCACGCATCCTCGACTGGGGGCTGCGCCTGTGCTTTGTGCTGGTGCTGCCGTGCGCGCTGGCGCTGGGAATTCTCGCCGAACCGCTGACCGTTTCGCTGTTCCAGTACGGTCAGTTCAGTGGCTTCGATGCCGAGATGACCCAGCGTGCGCTGATCGCCTATTCGGTCGGCCTGCTCGGGATTATCGTGATCAAGGTGCTGGCGCCGGGCTTTTATGCGCAACAGAACATCCGTACCCCGGTGAAAATCGCAATCTTCACGCTGGTCTGCACTCAGTTGTTCAACCTGGCGCTGATCGGGCCGCTGGCCCACGCCGGTCTGGCGCTGGCAATCAGTGCCGGTGCTTGCCTCAACGCCGGGTTGCTGTTCTATCAACTGCGCAAGCAGAAGATGTATCAACCGCAGCCGGGCTGGGGCAAGTTCGGTTTCAAACTGGTTGTTGCGGTGACGGTGATGTCCGCGGTGTTGCTGGCCGGCATGCATTTCATGCCCGCCTGGGATGAGGGGCACATGCTCGAGCGCTTCTTGCGCCTGGGCGCGCTGGTGGTGGCCGGGGTGGTGGCGTATTTCGGTATGTTGCTGCTGCTGGGTTTCCGCCTGCGCGACTTCAATCGCAAGGCCTTGAGCTAAGGTTTCAGCCTTTATCGACAGGCACGGGTCGACGGTTTTGTCGGCTCGTTCACTTTGCGTTACGGTGTTGCCTGTCGTCGGCCGTCGGGTGTGGTTATAATCGACCACTTTATGAGCAAGAAGCGCGTTATGCAGCTGGTTCGAGGCCTCCACAACTTGCGCCCCCAGCATCGGGGCTGCGTCGCCACTATTGGCAACTTTGACGGTGTTCACCGTGGTCACCAGGCTATCCTGGCCCGGCTGCGTGAGCGTGCGCTCGAGTTGGGCGTACCCAGCTGCGTGGTGATTTTCGAGCCGCAGCCACGGGAGTTCTTTGCTCCCGACACCGCACCGGCGCGTCTGGCGCGGTTGCGTGACAAGCTGCAGTTGCTGGCTGCCGAAGGCGTCGACCGGGTGTTGTGCCTGGCTTTCAACCAGCGGTTGAGCAAGCTTAGCGCCAGTGAATTCGTCGATACCATTCTGGTCGATGGCCTCGGCGTGCAGCATCTGGAGGTCGGTGACGATTTCCGCTTCGGCTGCGACCGCCTCGGCGATTTCGATTTCCTCATGCAGGCCGGGCAGGTACACGGATTCACCGTCGAAGCCGCGCAAACCGTCGAGCTGGATGGCATTCGCGTCAGCAGCACGCAAGTGCGCAATGCTTTGGCCGCCGCCGATTTTGCCTTGGCCGAACGCTTGCTCGGTCGTCCGTACCGCATCGCCGGTCGCGTGCTGCATGGCCAGAAACTGGCCCGGCAATTGGGAACACCCACTGCCAACATTCAACTCAAGCGTCGTCGCGTGCCGTTCACCGGGGTGTATCTGGTGAATGTCGACATCGACGGCAAGACCTGGCCCGGCGTCGCCAATATCGGCGTGCGCCCCACGGTGCAAGGGGATGGCAAAGCCCACCTCGAGGTCCATCTGTTAGATTTTGCCGGCGATCTGTATGACCGGCGTTTGACGGTGGTTTTCCACCAAAAGCTGCGTGAAGAGCAGCGCTTCGCCTCTCTGGAGGCATTGAAAACGGCGATCAATGCGGATGTCGCCACCGCCCGTGCACTAGCCGCACCTAGCGCCCATCGCTAATGAAGAGCCTTAAATGACCGACTATAAAGCCACGCTAAACCTTCCGGACACCGCCTTCCCAATGAAGGCCGGCCTGCCACAGCGCGAACCGCAGATCCTGCAGCGCTGGGACAGTATTGGCCTGTACGGAAAGTTGCGCGAGATTGGCAAGGATCGTCCGAAGTTCGTCCTGCACGACGGCCCTCCGTACGCCAACGGCACGATCCACATCGGTCACGCACTGAACAAGATTCTCAAAGACATGATCATCCGCTCGAAAACCCTGTCGGGTTTCGACGCGCCATACGTCCCGGGCTGGGACTGCCATGGCCTGCCGATCGAGCACAAGGTTGAAGTGACCCACGGCAAGAACCTCGGCGCGGATAAAACCCGCGAGCTGTGCCGTGCCTACGCCACCGAACAGATCGAAGGGCAGAAGTCCGAGTTCATCCGCCTCGGCGTGCTGGGCGACTTCGCCAACCCGTACAAGACCATGGATTTCAAGAACGAGGCCGGTGAAATCCGCGCCCTCGCCGAGATCGTCAAGGGTGGTTTCGTGTTCAAGGGCCTGAAGCCCGTGAACTGGTGCTTCGACTGCGGTTCGGCCCTGGCTGAAGCGGAAGTCGAGTATGAGAACAAGAAGTCCTCGACCATCGACGTGGCCTTCCCGATCGCCGACGAAGCCAAACTGGCTGCCGCGTTCGGTCTGGCCTCGCTGGGCAAACCTGCTGCGATCGTGATCTGGACCACCACCCCGTGGACCATCCCGGCCAACCAGGCGTTGAACGTGCACCCGGAATTCAACTACGCGCTGGTCGATATCGGCGACAAGCTGCTGGTGCTGGCTGAAGAGCTGGTCGAAGCCTGCCTGGCGCGCTATGGCGTGGAAGGTTCGGTGATCGCCACCACCACCGGTAAAGAGCTGGAGCTGATCAACTTCCGTCACCCGTTCTACGATCGTCTGTCGCCGGTGTACCTGGCTGACTACGTCGAACTGGGCGCAGGCACCGGCGTGGTTCACTCCGCCCCGGCCTATGGCGTGGACGACTTCGTGACCTGCAAGAAATACGGCATGGTCAACGATGACATCCTCAACCCTGTGCAGAGCAACGGCGTGTACGTGCCGTCGCTGGAATTCTTCGGCGGCCAGTTCATCTGGAAGGCCAACCCGGCCATCGTCGAAAAACTGACCGAAGTCGGTGCGCTGATGCACACCACCGTTATCGAACACAGCTACATGCACTGCTGGCGCCACAAGACCCCGCTGATCTACCGCGCCACCGCGCAGTGGTTCATCGGCATGGACAAGCAGCCAACCAGCGGCGACACCCTGCGCGTGCGCTCGCTCAAAGCCATTGAAGACACCAGGTTCGTCCCGGCCTGGGGCCAGGCGCGCCTGCACTCGATGATCGCCAACCGTCCGGACTGGTGCATCTCGCGTCAGCGCAACTGGGGCGTGCCGATCCCGTTCTTCCTCAACAAGGAAAGCGGCGAGCTGCACCCGCGTACCGTCGAGCTGATGGAAGAAGTCGCCAAACGCGTTGAAGTCGAAGGCATCGAAGCCTGGTTCAAACTCGACGCCGCCGAACTGCTCGGCGATGAAGCGCCGCAGTACGACAAGATCAGCGACACCCTCGACGTCTGGTTCGACTCGGGCACCACGCACTGGCACGTCCTGCGCGGTTCGCACCCGATGGGTCACGAGAGCGGCCCGCGTGCCGACCTGTACCTGGAAGGTTCCGACCAGCACCGTGGCTGGTTCCACTCGTCCTTGCTGACCGGTTGCGCCATCGACAACCACGCGCCGTATCGCGAGCTGCTGACGCACGGCTTCACCGTCGACGAGTCCGGTCGCAAGATGTCCAAATCGCTGGGCAACGTGATCGCGCCGCAGAAGGTCAACGACACCCTGGGCGCCGACATCATGCGTCTGTGGGTCGCTTCGACCGACTACTCCGGCGAAATGGCGGTGTCCGAGCAGATCCTGCAGCGCAGCGCCGACGCCTATCGTCGTATCCGTAACACCGCGCGCTTCCTGCTTTCCAACCTGACCGGTTTCAACCCGGCCACCGACCTGCTGCCGGCCGAAGACATGCTGGCGCTGGATCGCTGGGCGGTGGATCGCACGCTGCTGCTGCAACGCGAGTTGCAAGAGCACTACGGCGAATACCGTTTCTGGAACGTCTACTCGAAGATCCACAACTTCTGCGTGCAGGAGCTGGGTGGTTTCTACCTCGACATCATCAAGGACCGCCAGTACACCACCGGCGCCGACAGCAAGGCACGGCGCTCGTGCCAGACCGCGCTGTTCCACATCTCCGAAGCGCTGGTGCGCTGGATCGCGCCGATCCTCGCCTTCACTGCCGATGAGCTGTGGCAATACCTGCCAGGCGAGCGTAACGAATCCGTCATGCTCAACACCTGGTACGAAGGTCTGACCGAGCTGCCGGAAGGCTTCGAGCTGGGTCGCGCCTACTGGGATCGCATCATGGAAGTGAAAGTCGCGGTCAACAAAGAGATGGAAATCCAGCGTGCGGCGAAAGCCGTCGGTGGCAACCTGCAGGCCGAAGTCACGCTGTTTGCCGAAGAAGCGCTGAGCGCCGATCTGGCCAAGCTGAGCAACGAGCTGCGCTTTGTCCTGATCACCTCGACTGCCAGCGTTGCGCCATTCGTGCAGGCTCCGGCCGATGCCGTGGTCACCGAAGTCAGTGGTCTGAAACTGAAGATCGTCAAATCGGCCTTCCCGAAATGCGCACGTTGCTGGCACTGCCGCGAAGACGTCGGCGTGAACCCGGAGCATCCGGAAATCTGCGGTCGTTGCGTCGACAACATCAGCGGCGCTGGCGAGGTTCGTCACTATGCCTGATGCCGTTGGCCGTTTCGGACGGCTGAGCTGGCTGTGGTTGAGCCTGCTGGTCCTGGTCATTGACCAGGCCAGCAAGTTCTACTTCGAAAGCAAGCTCGAAATGTTCCAGCAGATCGTGATCATTCCCGATCTGTTCAGCTGGACCCTGGCCTACAACACTGGCGCCGCCTTCAGCTTCCTCGCGGACAGCTCCGGCTGGCAGCGCTGGCTGTTTGCCCTGATCGCCATTGTCGTCAGTGCCGTGCTGGTGGTCTGGCTCAAGCGCCTGGGCCGCAACGACACCTGGCTGGCCGTCGCCCTGGCGCTGGTGCTGGGTGGCGCGCTGGGCAACCTGTATGACCGCATTGCCCTGGGCCATGTGATCGACTTCATTCTGGTGCACTGGCAGAACCGCTGGTATTTCCCGGCGTTCAACATTGCCGACAGCGCGATCACCGTCGGCGCGATCATGCTGGCGCTGGACATGTTCAAATCGAAGAAAACCGAAGAGGCCGCTCATGACTGAACCGCTATCGACTGAGCAACGCATCGGCCAGAACACCGAAGTCACGCTGCACTTTGCCCTGCGCCTGGAAAACGGTGATACCGTCGACAGTACGTTCGACAAGGCCCCGGCCACCTTCAAGGTCGGCGACGGCAACCTGCTCCCGGGTTTCGAAGCCGCACTGTTCGGCTTCAAGGCCGGCGACAAGCGCACCCTGACCGTCGAGCCGGAAAACGCCTTCGGTCAGCCGAACCCGCAGAACGTGCAGACCATCCCGCGTTCGCAGTTCACCGACATGGAGTTGTCACCGGGCCTGCTGGTGATCTTCAACGATGCGGCCAATACTGAATTGCCAGGTGTGGTGAAGGAATTCGACGACACGCAAGTGACCGTCGACTTCAACCACCCTCTGGCCGGCAAGACGCTGACCTTTGACGTGGAAATCATTTCCGTCAAAGCGCTATAACTGACTGTATAAGGTCAAATGTGGGAGCGAGCCTGCTCGCGAATGCTGAATGACATTCAACGTTGGTGTTGTCTGACACACCGCTTTCGCGAGCAGGTCGAATCGTCACACCGTCGCTCCCACACTGTTTTCCACAGAATTCGTTATTTCTTGCGCGCAAGACACGAGGCACAGCATGCAAATCAAACTCGCCAACCCCCGTGGCTTCTGCGCCGGTGTGGACCGGGCGATCGAAATCGTCAACCGCGCCCTGGAAGTCTTCGGGCCGCCGATCTACGTGCGTCACGAAGTGGTGCACAACAAGTTCGTCGTTGAAGACCTGCGCAGCCGTGGCGCGATTTTCGTCGAAGAGCTCGATCAGGTGCCCGATGACGTCATCGTCATCTTCAGCGCCCACGGTGTTTCGCAAGCCGTGCGCAACGAAGCCGCCGGTCGTGGTTTGAAGGTTTTCGATGCAACCTGCCCGCTGGTGACCAAGGTGCACATCGAAGTCGCCAAATACAGCCGAGACGGTCGCGAGTGCATCCTGATCGGCCACGCCGGTCACCCGGAAGTCGAAGGCACCATGGGTCAGTACGATGCCAGCAATGGCGGTGCGATCTATCTTGTCGAAGACGAGAAGGACGTGGCCGAGTTGCAAGTGCGCAACCCGGAAAAACTCGCCTTCGTCACCCAGACGACGTTGTCGATGGACGACACCAGCCGCGTCATCGATGCCCTGCGCACGCGCTTCCCGGCGATCGGCGGTCCGCGCAAGGACGACATTTGCTACGCCACGCAAAACCGTCAAGACGCCGTCAAGCAACTGGCCGACGAGTGCGACGTGGTACTGGTGGTCGGCAGCCCGAACAGCTCCAACTCCAACCGTCTGCGTGAACTGGCTGAACGCATGGCGACCCCGGCCTACCTGATCGACGGTGCCGAAGACCTGCAACAGAGCTGGTTCGACGGCGTCGAGCGCATCGGCATCACCGCCGGCGCCTCGGCACCGGAAGTACTGGTGCGTGGCGTCATTCAGCAATTGCAGGCCTGGGGCGCGACCGGTGCCGATGAGCTGGCCGGCCGTGAAGAGAACATCACGTTTTCGATGCCGAAAGAGCTGCGCGTCCGCTCGATCTGACGTTCCTGCTGCTGTCGCACAGCGCCTGTTCGGTCTCCTGACTGCTCAGGCGCACGCGACCGGTCGCCGCCAGCACGATCTGCCGCTGGCTGACCGGTGCGCGCGGCGAGCAGATGTGTATTGTCCCCGCCTGAAATCGCCGTCCCGGCATCAGCGGTTGCCCCAGATGACTGAACCGCACATAGCGGCTCACCCACCAGTTGCCGACAATCGGCACCTTCGCCTCACTGGCACGTTCAACCAGCAGCGGATTGCTGCTGTCCTGCGAACCCTTGCCGCTCAGATCCAGAATGATTCGCCAGCCACGGCTCCAGTCGCCGTCGATGCCATGGATCACCACGTTGTGATTGTGTGTCATAGCCAGTGTGCGGGCGTGGCGAATACCTTCGATCAGCGATTGCGCTGCATGATCGCGTTGAGTTGCTTCCTTGAGCGCAGCGAACGCCGGGCTGACCAGCAGCAGAACAATTGCGCCAATCGCCAGTCCCATAAGCAGTTCAATCAGGCTGAAACCGTGTTGCGGCATGAAAAATCCCTCCGTGGAATGGTGTGAGCAGCGCAATCCGTGCGCCGCGCAGGCCAAATCAGTCGGCATGTGCCGAGCGAATGTTCTAGCGTGTAGAAGCAGGTATAGCCGACGGCAACGGAGGGCATCGATGGATCTTCGTACAAAAGGTTTCACGCTGGTCGAGTTGCTGGTCGCCATCGCGGTGTTCCTGGTACTGATCACGCTGGCGGTGCCGGCCTTTACCCGTACGATTCAGAGCAGCAAGGCGGATACCGAAGTCGGCGACCTGCAGCGCGCAATCAATTTTGCTCGCCTCGAAGCGATCAATCGCGGCGTGACCACGCGTTTGCGTCCGACCGCTGGCGGCAGTGTCTGGACCGGTGAGCTGGCGGTCTACGACAGTACCGGCAATCCGGCCAATGTGTTGCGGGTTGTTCCAGCGATGAGCAGCGGGGCGACTCTGACGCTACCCTCAGGAGTGACCGCACTGGATTTCAACAATCTTGGCGGTCTGGCGGCACCGTCGACGGCGGTGGTCATCGGTTACACGCTGGGCACGCAAAGCAGGACGCTGAACGTGTGTTTGAACGGACGCATTCAACTGGGTGGAAATTGCGGATGAGGGCAGGGAGCAAAATCGCACAGGAGGGCATGACGCTGATCGAAGTGCTGGTCGCGTTGCTGATTCTCACTGTCGGCCTGTTGGGCGCGGCGGCAGTGCAACTCAATGCGCTGAAGTACACCGACAGTTCGCGGATGACCAGTCAGGCGAGCTTTATCGCCTACGACATGATGGACCGCATTCGCGCCAATTCCGGCGCCGACTACACCACTACACCGCCGACCTCGGGCAACCTCAGCGTGGCGCGGGATCAGGATCTCTACGACTTCACCACCAATATCGCCAACTTTGGCGGTCCGACCGCGACGGGCAGCATCACCCTCAACCAGCGTGTCTATACCATCACCATTACCTGGAGCGATGCGCGCGCCGCCAACGCTGCCAGTGCCCAGCGCAGTTTCGTGCTGACCAGTCGGGCGGCGGTCGATCCGGTGGCCACGCCATGAAGTATGCCAGCCGTGGTTTCGGTTTGATCGAGTTGCTGATCGCATTGGCTTTGGGGCTGATTGTCGTGCTGGGTGTGGTGCAGATCTTCAATGCCGCGAAAAACACCTACGTCAGTCAGAACAGCGCCGCGGCGATGCAGGAGGACGCGCGTTTCGTCCTCAGCAAAATGATTCAGGAAATCCGCATGGGCGGCATGTTCGGCTGTCCCGGCCCCATCACTGATGCGAGCAGCGCGGGCGTCTGCACCGCCGCGCAACTCCCCCCGATCAACTGGGATAACGCCAATCTCAAGCTGACCAGGGTCACCGCCGATGTCGGCAGCGGCGGGGGAACGCCGACCTGGACAGTGATTTCAGACTGTCGCAACAGCGCGGTCGCCTACAGCGGATTGCGCAGCCCGACCACGGGGCAAATCGCTTTCCCGATCCGCCGCCTGATCTACAGCTTCAGCAATAACCAGATCCTCATGGGCACCGGCAGCGGCAATCCCGCGCAGCAAGTGCTGGTGAACAACGTCAGCGCCTTCAACGTCACCTTCGGCCTGGCCAGCTCCGCGACCGACGTGGCGGCCTCCACTTACAGCAGCAATCCCGGGGATCCCGCGCGCATCCGCAGTGTGCGTCTGAGCCTGACCCTCACCGACCCGAACAATCGGGTGCGCGATCAAACCTTCAACGTGGTTGCGGCATTGCGCAATCGCTTGCAGTGAGGGGGCGGTGATGAGGATTTCCTTGCAACAACGTCAGGCACAGCGCGGCATGGTCTTGCTGGTCAGTCTGGTGTTTCTGCTGTTACTCACGTTGATTGGCTTGTCGTCGATGCAGAGCGCCAACCTGCAAGAAAAAATGGCCGGCAGCGTGAGCTTGCGCAATCAATCGTTCCAGTCTGCGGAAGCGGCGTTGCGTGTTGGCGAAAGCGCGGTGCAGCTGGACAGTTACTCGTTGGCCGTGTGCAGCGGCACGACCCAATGCCTGCCGCCGGCGGAGTCGTCAGTGGTCAGTTCGGCCGGCTTCAATTCGACCTCGGGGGTGACCTGGATCGCCGCCGGTAATGGCTTTTATGGCGTGCAGAACATCGGCACGACCCTGACGGCAGTGAACGTGCCAAGTAACACCTCGGCGACGTTGTATCGAGTCACCGCAGTCGGCATCGCCGGCAATTCGCGTAGCGTGGTGGAGAGTATCTATGCGAAGTATTGAGCGCTGCGGCTCGCTGCTGATCGGCATGCTCCTGAGTTTCTATCTGGCGGCGCCGGCGTGGGCATTCACGCCTTCCGATTCGCCGCTGCTGAGCGCGGCTGCGGTGGCGCCGAACGTGATGCTGCTGATCGACGACTCCGGCAGTATGAACAGCATTATCTACGCCGCCGGATTCGACCCGAACGTCAACCGCACACCCGCCCGGCAGTGCAATGCTTTTCTCGGATTGTGCTCTGCACTCAATGCTCCACCGATCACCGGCGACACGGTGTTTCTATCGAGCCTGCCGACTTCCGGTTGCTCGGGAGGCGCCTATGCGTTCTACAACAACAGCGTGGCGCCCTTGTGCCTCAAGCTCCCCGACCCCGTAGGCAACGAGAACACTCGGTATTCCGCCGATTACATTTCCTACATAGTCAGCCTGGCTAACAGCAACGGCACCCGCGACTTCACCACGGGGGCGATCCCCAACGATTACCGGATGAACGTCGCGCGCAACGTTTCCACCGCATTGGTCAGCAGCAACCGCACCCTGCGCATGGGCCTGTCGACGTTCAACCCGGCCACCAGCAGCAACCCGGGCAATGGTGGCTTCATCGCGCGCTCGATCACCGATCTGTCGCCGGTTACCGGCAGTGTGACCCAGGCCCAGGCGGACGCTAACTACAATGCGCTGATTTCATCGATCAACGGCTTGAATGCCGTGGCCAATACACCGTTGGCCGAGAGCTATTACGAGGTGACGCGCTACATGCGTGGCTTGGCGCCTTACTACAACGGCACGCCGGCGACCTATACCAGCCCGATTCAATATCGCTGCCAGAAAAACTACGGCGTGGTAATCACCGATGGCTTGCCGACCTACGACCGGACGTTCCCCACCAATGATCCACTGGGGGGCAGCCGTTTACCGAACTGGGATGGCGTGAATAACGATGGCGACAACCTCAACGGTGACGGCGAAGGCGACACCCTGTATCTGGATGACATTGCCAAATTCGCCTTCGACATCGACATGCGCTCGACCGGTACCGACGCCGCCGGCAAGAGCTGGAACGCGGTGGATTTTCCCCGGCAGAACATGAACACCTACACCGTGGGTTTCGCTGCGGATAACGACATGTTGTCCGACGCCGCCAGTTATGGGCAGGGCAGGTACTACCAGGCGACCGACAGCTCCGGGCTCAATGCGGCGTTATCGTCGGCATTGAGCGATATCACTTCCAAGGCCGGCTCCGGTGGCGCCGGCGTCGCCAGCAGCAGCACCTTGAGCAGTGGCAGCAGTTTTTACCAGACCACTTACGATCCCAAGGATTGGCGCGGCACGATCAGGTCGTTCGGGTTTACCTCGACCGGCACGGTAAATACCTCGGCGGCGCAATGGTCGACCGACACCACGATCGTGCCCTCTGCCACGGCGCCGACTTTCCAGTCATGGAACACCGCGAGCAATGCGCCAATTGCTCTGGCATTCGGCAGCTTTTCCCCAGCCCAGCAGACCACGCTGAATCAGGGCCTGCCCACCGGTATCAGCGGCAATGATCTGGTCGAGTGGAGCAAGGGGACCAACAAGGCCGGGCTCAAGGTGCGTAGTGCGCTGCTCGGCGACATCATCAATTCGCCGCTGGTGCTCGCGTCGCCTTCGGACAAGACCGCGTCCGATTTGACGGGTGACAGCAGCTACACCAACTACCTGACGACCAAGGCTGCGAACATGAACACCAGTCTGGTGGTCAACGCCAACGACGGTTTCGTCAATGTGATCAATTCGGCGAACGGCACCCGTCGTTATGCCTATATGCCCTCCAGCGTGCTGCCGTCCCTGCGACTGATCGCGGACACCAACTACGTCAACGGCGTCAGCCACAAATTTCTGGTGGATGGTCAGGTCGGCGTGTTCGATGCGCAGGCCGGTACCACCTGGAAAACCCTGGCCATTGGCGGAACGGGGGCCGGCGGCAAAACCTTCTATGGGCTGCAACTGTTCGATGCCTCGGCAGGGAACGTGATCAGGGCACTGTGGGAAGTCAGTGCGCCGGCCACGGCCAACACGGCGAATGCGTTCAATGATCTGGGTTACGCCTATGCCAGGCCGGAAGTGGCACGCTTGGCCAATGGTCGCTGGGCGACTTTCATCGCCAATGGCTACGGCAGCAATTCGGGGGTTGCAGCGTTGTATGTACTGGATGCGCTGGATGGTTCGCTGATCAGGAAAATCGTCGTCGACAGCACGGAAACCAGCAACGGTCTGTCATCTGTGGAACTCAGGGTGAACTCTTCGAACGTGGTACAGGCGGCCTACGCTGGCGACCTGAAAGGACGCATGTGGAAATTCGACTTGAGTGCAACGGCGCCGGAGAGCTGGGGCATGGCGTTTGCCGGCAAGCCTTTGTTCACCGCGCCGGGCGGGGCAACGCAGCCGATCACCGCGCAACCGCTGCTGGCGGATAACGCTCAGGGCGGCAAGCAGGTGTTCTTTGGCACCGGCAAGTTCAACGAAACCGCCGACAAGACCAACAAGGATCTGCAGGCGTTCTATTCAATCTGGGATGCAGAAGGTGGGGCCGGACAAATCACCGTCAGCAGTTTGCAGGCGCAGGCGATTACCGGTTCGTTCTCCGGCAGTTCCGGGCAGTTCCTGACCACCAGCCAGAATGAAACGACGTATCCGGGAGAGAAAGGCTGGTATTTGCCGCTGGTGTACAACAACGTGCTGACCGGCGAGCGCGTGATCAACCAGGCCAGCATTGTGCTGGGGCGAGTCGTTTTTACCACCGCCAGCGTCGATACCACCGATCCGTGTTCGAGCTTTGGTACGGGCAGACTGGTCGAACTCGATGCGTTCAACGGTAAGATGCTCAACTACGCCGTGATCGACACCACGGGTGACCGTTTGGTCGACAGCAATGACACGATATCCAGTGGCGTGGTATTCACCGGTGGCATTCCGACCCTTAACGTCATTTCCCGAGATGCCAAGACCAAGCTCGTGAGCGACACCAGTGGCGTCATCACCACCGTTGTGGAAAAGGGTGGCGGCGGCAGCCGTCGTATCATGTGGCGACAAATCCAGTAAGCGAGAATTTGAGGCATGCGCAGATCCAGCCGAGGTTTTACCCTGATCGAAATCATGATCGTCATCGCGATTATCGGGATCATCCTCACCATCAGCATTCCCAGCTACAACGAATACGTGAAGAAGGGCCGTCGCGCCGAAGTGGTCTCGCTGCTCTCGGAGCAGGCGCAGACCCTCGAACGCTTCTACACCCGCAACAATGTCTACACCGGCGTCACCGGGCTGAGCACGGGCAATGATTTCTACACCATCACCCCAACGCTGACCGACCAGACCTTTGCGCTGACCGCGATTCGTAAAACCGGATCGGCCATGGCCACCGACAAATGCGGTGATTTCACCCTGACCAATACCGGCGTGCGAAGCATGAACAACGCGACCACCGGAGTGACCACCAAGGATTGCTGGGGCCGCTGACGCACTCTCTTTCGGGCGCCTTTTGCGCCCACTGTCTTTTTTACGGTTGGATCAAACATGACCAGGCAACAGCAAGTGGTGATTGTCGGTGGCGGGGTAATTGGCCTGCTCACTGCCTACAATCTCGCCTCCGAAGTGCGCAGCGTGGTGCTGCTGGACCGCTCGAATGTCGGCCAGGAGTCGTCCTGGGCCGGCGGCGGCATTGTTTCGCCGCTGTATCCGTGGCGCTACAGCCCGGCGGTTACTGCGCTGGCGCATTGGTCGCAGGATTTTTATCCACAGCTCGGCGAGCGCTTGTTTGCCGGCACCGGGGTCGATCCTGAAGTGCACACCACCGGCCTGTATTGGCTGGATCTGGACGATGAGGCCGGAGCGCTGGCCTGGGCCGAGCGGGAGAACCGGCCGCTGCAGGCTGTGGATATCTCGGCGGTGCATGACGCGGTGCCGGTCCTCGGCAGCGGTTTCAGCCGGGCGATCTACATGGCCGATGTCGCCAACGTGCGCAACCCACGGCTGGTCAAGTCGCTGAAAGCGGCATTGCTGGCGCTGCCGAACGTGACGATTCATGAGCAGTGCGAAGTCAGTGGTTTCGTCCGCGAAGGCGAGCGCGTGGTTGGTGTGCAAACCTCCACTGGGGTGATCAGCGGCGACGAGATGGTGCTGACGGCGGGGGCGTGGAGCGGTGATCTGCTCAAGACGCTGAACCTGACGCTGCCGGTAGAACCCGTCAAAGGCCAAATGATTCTCTACAAGTGCGCGGCTGATTTCCTGCCTAGCATGGTGCTGGCCAAGGGGCGTTATGCGATCCCGCGTCGCGACGGCCACATTCTGATTGGCAGCACGCTGGAGCACGAAGGCTACGACAAGACCCCGACCGATGTGGCGTTGGAAAGCCTCAAGGCCTCGGCGATCGAGTTGTTGCCGGCGCTGGCGGATGCCGAAGTGGTCGGGCATTGGGCCGGGCTGCGGCCGGGTTCGCCGGAAGGCGTGCCGTACATTGGCCGGGTGCCGGGGTTCGAGGGTTTGTGGCTGAACTGCGGGCATTACCGCAATGGGCTGGTGCTGGCGCCGGCCTCGTGTCAGTTGTTTGCCGATGTGATGCTGGGGCGGGCGCCGATCATTGACCCGGCGCCGTATGCGCCTGAGGGCCGCATCTGAAGCAAGATCAAAAGATCGCAGCCTTCGGCAGCTCCTACAGGGAACGCATTCCAATGTGGGAGCTGCCGAAGGCTGCGATCTTTGCGATCTAGTCCAGACCCAACTTCTTCAGCCGATAACGCATCGACCGAAACGACAGACTCAACCGCTGCGCCGCCGCCGTGCGGTTCCAGCGGGTTTCCTCCAGCGCCTGCAGAATGAGTTTGCGCTCGACGCTCTCCAGATAATCCTCGAGATTGTCGATCTGCGTCAGATCAGCCGTCGCCCCATCCGCGGCGCAATTTCCTTCGCTCAAACGCAGATCCTGCGCTTCGATCGTGCGCTGTTCACACAAGGTGTGCGCGCGTTCGAGGACATTCTCCAGTTCGCGCACGTTGCCGGGAAAGCGATAGTTCTTCAGCGCCTCCAGCGCTTGCGGATGCAGGCGCGCTTCGGGTTGTCCAGTGTCCTTGGCCAGACGCTTGAGCACATGCATGGCGAGCGCCTCGATGTCGTCGCGACGTTCTCGCAGGGAGGGCACGCGCAGTTCAATGACGTTGAGCCGGTAATACAGATCCTGACGGAAGCGCTCGGCCGCGACTTCGGCTTCAAGGTCTTTGTGTGTGGCGCACAGGATGCGCACGTCGACCACCGTTTCCTGCTGGCCGCCGATGCTGCGCACGGCTTTTTCCTGAATCGCCCGCAGCAGTTTCACCTGCATCGGCAGTGGCAGATCGGCAACTTCATCGAGAAACAGAGTGCCGCCATGGGCCGCCTGGAACAGCCCCGGCTTGTCTTCGACGGCACCGGTGAAACTGCCTTTGCGGTGGCCGAAGAATTCGCTTTCCATCAGCTCCGACGGAATCGCCCCGCAGTTCACCGGCACAAAGGGCTGACTGGCGCGCGGGCCTTGTTCGTGAATCAGGCGCGCGACCAGTTCTTTGCCGCTGCCGGATTCACCGCTGATGTACACCGGCGCCTGGCTGCGCGCGAGCTTGTCGATCTGCTTGCGCAGATTGGCCATCGGCGGCGAGTCGCCCAGCAAGCGTCGCTCGATTGCCGTACTCAGGCCACCGGCTGTCGGCATGCGCAGCGCCGAGCTGACCAGCTCGCGCAGTCGCGGCAGCTCCACTGGTTTGGTGAGGAAATCGAACGCGCCGGCCTTCAGCGCATTGATAGCCGTTTCCAGGCTTCCGTACGCGGTGATCATCGCCACCGGCAGATGCGGAGCGCGCTGCTGGATGTGTTGTACCAGCTCCAGCCCGGTGCCGTCGGGCAGGCGCATGTCGGTCAGGCACAGGTCAAAGTGCTCGCGCTGTAACAGCGCCTGAGCCTCGCCCAGGTTGCGCGCGCTGAAGGTCTCGAGTTTCATCCGTCCCAGGGTGATTTCCAGGAGCTCGCGGATATCCGGTTCGTCGTCGACGATAAGAATTTTTTGCCGTGGGCTTGTATTCAACTTTGTTTCCGTCCGTGAGCAAAGGTGATGCGAAAGCAGCCGCCGCCTTGGCGTGATTTGAAGTCTAGGCGTGCCTGGTTGCTTTCGCACAGCTCACGGGACAGATAAAGGCCAAGACCGGTGCCCTGGCTGCTGGTGGTGAAGAACGGTTCGAACAGATGCGCCTGCTCGTCGGCCGACACGCCGGGGCCGTTGTCCTGCACTTCGAGTACTGCCAACTGGCTGTCGGGGTCGACGAACAGCGCCAGCCAGACTTCGGCCTGCTCGTGCAACTGGGCACTGTGCCGCCAGGCGTTGCGTATCAGATTGTCGAGAATCTGCCGCAGCTGGTTGGGGTCCATCAGCGTGGTGAAGTCGCCCGAATTGATCCGTAGATGAATGTGCTGGCGCTCGGTGGCCTGCTCGCGGGTTTCGCCGACGAAGTCTTCCAGCCATGGCTTGAGGTCCAGCCGTTGCGGTGCGCTTTGCTGACGGCGGGACAGTTGCAGGACGTTTTCGATGACTCGGTTCATGCGCTGGGAGTGATCTTGAATAATCTGCGTCAGACGCCGATCCGCGCTATCGAGTTCCTCGGACTCGGCCAACAGCTGCGCGGCATGACTGATTGCGCCCAACGGATTGCGAATTTCGTGGGAGATGCCCGCGGTCAAACGCCCGAGCGCAGCGAGTTTGAGTTGCTGCGCCTGTTGGGTGATTTGCGCCAGATCTTCGAGAAACACCAGGGTCTGCTGGTTCGGGCTCTGCTCAAGGGCGATGAAGCTTGGTTGCAGCTCGAGGCCGTTGCCGGGGATTTTCAGGCTCTGCGGGCGCAAGGTCGGGTTGTTGCGCCACAGGCGCAGGCGATCGACCAGCGCGGGCGAATACTCATCGATCAAATGACCTTGCAGGTGGCTATGGCCGAGCAGGCTTTGCGCGCTGTGATTGGCCAGTTGCACCCGGCGTTGCTCATCGAGCACCAGAATGCCAGTGCGCATGCGTTGCAGGATCAACGCGTTGAGCGCTTCCAGGCCAACCACTTCACTGGCGCGCTGTTCGGCGAGGGTTTCACTGACTTCGAGGCGGCGGATCAGCCCTTGCACCAGCAACGAGGCGGCAAAGCACAGCGCGCCGAGGGTGCCGGCTTGCAGGTAGGCGTTGGCGCTGAGGGGATGGCTGAAGCTCAGCACAAAGCTCAGGCCGACAATGCCGATTGCCGCAATGGCGGCAATCAGCAGGCCGATGCGCCGGCGCAGCAGGGTATTGCTGATCGCCACCGAGACGACCAGCAGATTGCCCAGCGCACTGGCGACGCCGCCAGCGGCGTAGAACAGGCCGCACAACAGCAGCACATCGACCAACGCTAAAGTGAACAGTTGCGCCGGGCGCCGGGTGTTTTCGAGGAACACCACCAGCAGCATATTGATGATCAGATACAGCCAGCTGCCACCGCGCAGCAGATCGTCGTTGGCCGACGTCAGCAGGCGGTTGTCCATGTTGCTGGAGATCAGCAGCACCAGGGTGATGCCGACACTCAAGCGGTACAGGTGATAAAGGCGCAGCAGACGCTGAGCCTGTTTCTGGTCGGCGTTGGCGGCCTCAGCGACCACTGGCGCCCGGGCCTTGCTCAAGATGAGCCTGGCTGCAATACCATTGTTGCTGGTTACCCAGGGCGCGGTCGCGCGGCAGGTGCACGCCGCAATGGGCGCAACGCACCATCGGCGGGGCGTCCTGTTCGCGTGGCGATCGGGTGGACGAGGCGGGGGCCTTGAATTTGCGCCAGAGCCAGATGGCGGCGAAGATCAGGGCAATCCAGAACAATAAACGAAGCATGATGAGCGGCTTTTCGACTGATGATCCGGCAGTTTAGCCAAGGACCCGAGCAGCGCACAGCCTATTAAAGCGCGGCAATAAAAAAGGGAGATCCGCAGATCTCCCTTTTTCGTACAACCGGTGTGATCAGTCGAACACGCCGAAGGTCATGTAGCTGAACCACGAGCGGTCGGTGTCGCTGGATTCCGGCTCTGGCTCTTCGATCACGTCGCCATTTTCGTCTTTAGGCTTGAGCTCGTTCGGGATCGCGTCTTTCGCGTCCTGGAACTGCTTCTGCACGTCCTGGTTGGCGCGGGTCTCGCCCGGCGGCAGCGGTGGACGGGATTCGATCAGGCCCAACGTCGCCTTGCTCAGGAACGAACGGTTGTCGGCTTCGGCTACGCGTGGCACGAACTGGCCGTCCTGCAGGTTCGGGTGATCCGGGTAGTTGAGTTTCAGGGTTTCCAGACTGGTCGCCGCCAGATCGTCGAGGTGCAGACGCTGGTAGGCTTCGGTCATTACCGCCAGGCCGTCGCCGACCGAAGGGGTTTCCTGGAAGTTTTCCACCACGTACTTGCCACGGTTGGCAGCGGCTACGTAAGCCTGACGGGTCAGGTAGTAGTCGGCCACGTGGATTTCGTAGGCGGCCAGCAGGTTGCGCAGGTAGATCATGCGCTGCTTGGCGTCCGGCGCGTAGCGGCTGTTCGGGTAGCGGCTGGTCAGCTGCGCGAACTCGTTGTACGAGTCGCGGGCGGCGCCCGGGTCACGCTTGGTCATGTCCAGCGGCAGGAAGCGCGCCAGCAGGCCGACGTCCTGGTCGAACGAGGTCAGACCCTTGAGGTAGTACGCGTAATCCACGTTCGGATGCTGCGGATGCAAACGAATGAAACGCTCGGCGGCAGACTTTGCAGCTTCCGGCTCGGCGTTCTTGTAGTTGGCGTAGATCAACTCCAGCTGAGCCTGATCGGCGTAGCGACCGAACGGATAACGCGACTCCAGAGCCTTCAGCTTGGCTGTGGCGCTGGTGTAGCTGTTGTTGTCCAGATCAGTCTGAGCCTGCTGATACAGCTCGGCTTCGCTGAGGTTTTCGTCTACGACTTCCTTCGATGAGCAAGCAGCGGTCAATGCGAGGATGGCGATCAGCAGCAGGTGTTTCACTTGCATGGCGGCTTGCGTCCCTATGACGGCCGCTGTCTTGGGCGGGGCCGTCCTGTTATGATGAGCGCCCCGTTGAAAAGCCTCGGGGCAAAAGACGCCGTATTTAACCACAAGCGCGCAGCCGAAACCAAAGGCTGTGCCGACGCCCAGTCCGAGCATGTCCGATAAAATTGAACTTCGCGCAGAGGTGCCGTCCGAATTGGGCGGCCAACGCCTCGATCAAGTCGCCGCCCAACTCTTCGCTGAGCACTCACGCTCGCGCCTTTCCGCCTGGATCAAAGAAGGTCGCCTGACTGTGGACGGGGCGGTGATCCGCCCGCGCGACATTGTGCATGGCGGTGCCATCCTTGAGCTGACTGCCGAGCAGGAAGCCCAGGGCGAGTGGATCGCCCAGGACATCGAGCTCGATATCGTCTATGAAGACGACGACATCCTGGTGATCAACAAGCCTGCAGGCCTGGTGGTGCACCCGGCTGCCGGTCACGCCGATGGCACCTTGCTCAACGCTTTGTTGCACCATGTGCCGGACATCATCAATGTCCCGCGTGCCGGTATCGTGCATCGACTGGACAAGGACACCACCGGTCTGATGGTGGTGGCCAAGACCATTCAGGCGCAGACCAAGCTGGTCGCGCAATTGCAGAGCCGCAGCGTCAGCCGCATCTACGAATGCATCGTGATCGGCGTGGTCACCGCCGGTGGCAAGATCAACGCGCCGATCGGTCGTCACGGCCAGCAGCGCCAGCGCATGGCAGTGATGGAAGGCGGCAAGCCTGCCGTCAGCCACTACCGCGTGCTCGAGCGTTTCCGTTCCCACACCCACGTGCGTGTGAAACTGGAAACCGGTCGGACCCACCAGATCCGCGTGCATATGGCGCACATCAACTTCCCGTTGGTCGGCGACCCGGCGTACGGCGGGCGTTTCCGCATTCCGCCAGCGGCCAACCCGACCATGGTCGAGTCGCTCAAGCACTTCCCGCGTCAGGCCTTGCACGCGCGCTTCCTTGAACTGGATCACCCGACGAGTGGTGAGCGGATGAGCTGGGAATCGCCGCTGCCGGAAGATTTCGTCTGGCTGCTGACTCTGCTCAAGCAGGATCGCGAGGCCTTCGTCGGATGAACTGGCTGACGCCGGACTGGCCTGCGCCGGCCAGCGTCAGGGCCTGTGTCACCACCCGCGAGGGCGGTGTCAGTGAGGCGCCGTTCGACAGCCTTAATCTGGGCGATCATGTCGATGATCGTCCTGAGGCCGTTGCCGAGAACCGTCGGCGTCTGACCGAGCACTTTTCTATACAGCCTGCCTGGTTGCAGCAAGTGCACGGGATAGCCGTAGTTCATGCTGATCCGGGCGTTGTTGCGACGGCAGATGCCAGTTGGACGGCAACGCCGGCTATTGCCTGCGCGGCGATGACGGCAGACTGTTTGCCGGCATTGTTCTGCGATCGTGCCGGCACGCGTGTCGCGGCCGCTCATGCCGGTTGGCGTGGTCTGGCGGCGGGCGTGCTTGAAGCCACCCTCGACAGCCTCGATGTTCCTGCTGACGAGGTACTGGTCTGGCTCGGCCCGGCCATTGGCCCCAAAGCCTTTGAGGTCGGTCCGGAAGTACGGGAAGTCTTCATCAATCAACTGCCTGAAGCAGCAGAAGCGTTCGTACCGAGCAACAATGCCGGCAAGTTCATGGCTGATATCTATCTGCTGGCGCGCCTGCGTCTGGCTGAACGGGGTGTCACGGCTGTTTATGGTGGCGGTTTCTGCACCGTGACCGATCCGCGCTTCTTTTCTTACCGCCGTGCGTCGCGCACCGGTCGGTTCGCTTCATTGATCTGGCTCACCCGCTAGACTTGCCTGACCTGCATCAACTCTCCGACGCTTGAATCTCCCAGAATCGACCGCATCTACAGTGGTATCTGGCAGGTTTCTTTATTCAGGATGGTTTCTTAGGTCCGGCCTGCTCAAAAGGAAGGTGACCCATGCGTATAGACCGTTTAACCAGCAAATTGCAGTTGGCCCTGTCCGACGCCCAGTCGTTGGCGGTTGGCCACGATCATCCGGCCATCGAGCCGGCGCACTTGATGCAGGCCATGCTTGAACAGCAGGGCGGTTCGATCAAGCCGCTGCTGATGCAAGTAGGCTTCGACGTCAACAGCTTGCGTAAAGAGCTGACCAAAGAGCTCGACCAATTACCGAAAATCCAGAACCCGACCGGCGACGTGAATATGTCGCAGGATCTGGCGCGCCTGCTCAATCAGGCTGACCGTCTGGCCCAGCAGAAAGGCGACCAGTTCATCTCCAGCGAACTGGTGCTGCTCGCCGCGATGGACGAGAACAGCAAGCTCGGCAAGTTGCTGCTCGGCCAGGGCGTGAGCAAGAAAGCCCTGGAAAACGCGATCAATAACTTGCGTGGCGGCGAAGCGGTGAATGACGCCAACCACGAAGAGTCGCGGCAGGCGCTGGACAAGTACACCGTCGACCTGACCAAGCGCGCCGAGGACGGCAAGCTCGATCCGGTGATCGGCCGTGACGACGAAATCCGTCGGACCATTCAGGTTCTGCAACGCCGTACCAAGAACAACCCGGTCCTCATCGGTGAACCTGGCGTGGGTAAAACCGCGATCGCTGAAGGTCTGGCCCAGCGCATCATCAATGGCGAAGTGCCGGACGGCCTCAAGGGCAAACGCCTGCTGTCGCTGGACATGGGCGCACTGATCGCCGGTGCCAAGTATCGCGGTGAGTTCGAAGAGCGCCTCAAAGGCCTGCTCAACGAACTGTCGAAGCAGGAAGGGCAGATCATTCTGTTCATCGACGAACTGCACACTATGGTCGGCGCCGGTAAAGGCGAAGGCTCGATGGACGCCGGTAACATGCTCAAACCCGCGCTGGCCCGTGGCGAGTTGCACTGCGTCGGCGCGACCACGCTCAACGAGTACCGCCAATATATAGAGAAGGACGCGGCGCTCGAGCGGCGTTTCCAGAAAGTCCTGGTGGACGAGCCAAGCGAAGAAGACACCATCGCCATTCTGCGCGGCCTCAAGGAACGTTACGAGGTTCACCACAAGGTGGCGATCACTGACGGCGCGATCATCGCCGCGGCCAAGCTCAGCCATCGCTACATCACTGACCGGCAGTTGCCGGACAAGGCCATCGACCTGATCGACGAAGCCGCCAGCCGCATCCGCATGGAGATCGACTCCAAACCGGAAGTACTCGATCGTCTCGAGCGACGCCTGATTCAGCTGAAAGTGGAATCCCAGGCACTGAAGAAAGAAAGCGACGACGCGGCGAAGAAACGTCTGGAAAAACTCCAGGAAGAAATCGAGCGTCACGAGCGTGAGTATTCCGATCTGGAGGAAATCTGGAATTCGGAAAAAGCCGAGGTGCAGGGCTCTGCGCAGATTCAACAGAAGATCGAACAGTCGCGTCAGGAACTGGAAGCGGCGCGCCGCAAAGGCGACCTGAACCGCATGGCCGAGTTGCAGTACGGGGTGATCCCGGATCTGGAGCGCAGCCTGCAGATGGTCGACCAGCACGGCAAGAGCGAAAACCAGTTGCTGCGCAGCAAGGTGACCGAGGAAGAGATCGCCGAAGTCGTGTCGAAGTGGACCGGCATCCCTGTGTCGAAAATGCTCGAAGGCGAGCGCGACAAGCTGATGAAGATGGAAAGCCTGTTGCACAAACGGGTAATCGGTCAGGAAGAGGCGGTCGTGGCCGTGGCCAACGCCGTGCGGCGTTCCCGCGCCGGGTTGTCCGACCCGAATCGTCCGAGCGGCTCGTTCATGTTCCTCGGCCCGACCGGTGTCGGTAAAACCGAGCTGTGCAAGGCGCTGGCCGAATTCCTCTTCGACACGGAAGAGGCGATGGTGCGGATCGACATGTCCGAGTTCATGGAGAAACATTCCGTGGCTCGTCTGATCGGTGCGCCACCGGGCTACGTCGGCTATGAAGAGGGCGGTTATCTGACCGAAGCGGTGCGTCGCAAGCCGTATTCGGTGATCCTCATGGATGAAGTCGAGAAGGCGCATCCGGATGTGTTCAACATCCTCCTGCAAGTGCTCGAGGATGGCCGTTTGACCGACAGTCACGGGCGTACGGTGGACTTCCGCAACACGGTGATCGTGATGACGTCCAACCTCGGCTCGATGCAGATCCAGGAGCTGGTCGGTGATCGTGAAGCGCAGCGTGCCGCGGTGATGGACGCGCTGACGTCGCACTTCCGGCCGGAGTTCATCAACCGCGTCGACGAAGTGGTGATCTTCGAGCCGCTGGCACGCGACCAGATCGCCGGGATTACCGAGATCCAGTTGGGTCGTCTGCGCAGTCGCCTGGCCGAGCGCGAGCTGAAGCTGGAGCTGAGTCCGGAGGCGATGGACAAGCTGATCGCCGTCGGTTACGACCCGGTGTATGGCGCGCGTCCTTTGAAACGGGCGATCCAGCGCTGGATCGAAAACCCGCTGGCGCAGTTGATCCTGTCGGGGCATTTCATGCCGGGCGACACCGCCACTGGCAAGGTCGAGAACGACGAAATCGTTTTCGGCTAAGCCTCAGCGGCAATGAAACCGGGAAGGCCTCGCATTGCGAGGCCTTTTTTTCGCCAGGCTGTTGAACTCAAAGGAAAAGGCTTGTAAAGTGCGCCCCGCAGTCAGTCACCGGCAGCGTTTCAACCCACCGGGTTGGAATCTGAAATAAGTTGCAAATCATTAACTTGAAAGCAATTTAGGGGGTTGACAGAGGTGTTCTAGGTTGTAGAATAGCGCGCCTCAGACACACGAACGCAGCGATGCGAACGGGTGGCGAGAAGCAGCAAGGCTTCACCGTTGTAACTTGAAATATGTAGTTCCGTGATAGCTCAGTCGGTAGAGCAAATGACTGTTAATCATTGGGTCCCAGGTTCGAGTCCTGGTCACGGAGCCAATTTCAAATCGGGGTATAGCGCAGTCCGGTAGCGCGCCTGCTTTGGGAGCAGGATGTCAGGAGTTCGAATCCCCTTACCCCGACCATATTTGGGTCGTTAGCTCAGTTGGTAGAGCAGTTGGCTTTTAACCAATTGGTCGTAGGTTCGAATCCCACACGACCCACCATTTTTGAAACCAGTTAGCGCTGGGATCGAATCTTAAGATCAGAGGCCAAAAGCGCTGATCGAAGAAGGCGATCTTTGAAAGGTCGCCTTTTTTTTACCGGGGTATAGCGCAGTCCGGTAGCGCGCCTGCTTTGGGAGCAGGATGTCAGGAGTTCGAATCCCCTTACCCCGACCATATTGAAAATCCTCGTATCGAAAGATACGGGGATTTTTTTTGCCTGCCGAAAGGCGAATCCCTTCAAGTCGTCATACAACCTGCCGATAGCCCGCTAACACGAGGGGACTGCCAACGCTTCGCCCCTTGAATCTGGCCATTACAAGAATAAGGGCGTTCGTCATGTTGCTTCGTCAGTTGAATATTGCTCCCCGGGCTGCCCTGGGATTTGCCCTGATCGCGGTGTTGGTGGCCTTGCTCGGCGTGTTTGCGCTGGGGCAGATGTCGAGCATTCGCGACAGTGAGGTAGCGGTGGAGAACCGCTGGTTGCCAAGTATTCGTGGCGGCGACGAGATCCGCGAACTGATGCTGCGCATCCGCACCATTTCCCTGCGCATGGCGCTCGATCAGGATCCGGCCAACATCGCCACCTATCGCGGCCAGATGGACACCCGCGACAAGGAGCTGAGCGAGAAGATCGCCGCCTACGACAAACTGGTCGACACTGCCGAGGGTCAGCAGCTGTATGACCAGTTCAAGAAAACCTTCGCCGCCTATCGCACCGGCATTGCCCAGTCATTCACTCTCGCCGAGCAAGGCAAGCGTGACGAGCTGACCAAATTGCTGCTGGTCGACATGAAGACCGTGGTCGACGGCTCCGGCAAGCAACTCAACGATCTGGCCGATCTGTTCGCTCGGCAGGTCGCGGCTGAAAGCGAGAAGTCCGCCGCGCATTACGAAACCTCGCGGACAATCGTAACCCTGTTCATCGCCCTGGCAGCACTGGCCACGGTGGCATTGGCGATGTTGCTCACACGCAGTATCGTGCGCCCGCTGAGCAGCGCCGTAAGCGCCGCGGAAAGCGTCGCGCAGGGCGATCTGACCCGCCCCATCGAAACCCATGGCAACGATGAAGTCAGCCGCTTGCTCAAGGCCCTGGCGACGATGCAGCAAAACCTGCGCGAGACCCTGCAAGGCATCAGCGGCTCTGCCACGCAGTTGGCCACCGCCGCTGACGAACTGAGCGCCGTCACCGTCGACAGCACCCAAGGCCTGCAGCAGCAGAACAACGAAATCGAACAAGCCGCCACGGCGGTCAATCAGATGACCGCTGCGGTGGAGGAGGTCGCGCGCAACGCGGTGTCGACGTCCGATGCCACGCGTCAATCCAGTCAGTCGGCGCAGTTGGGCCAGGAGCGCGTCAGCGAAACCGCCAGCGCTATCAGCGCCTTGGCCAGTGATGTGCAGAACACCGGCGAATTGGTGCAGTCGCTGGCCAATCAGTCGCAAGACATCGGTAAGGTTCTGGACGTGATTCGCGCCATCGCCGAGCAGACCAATCTGCTGGCGCTCAACGCGGCCATTGAAGCGGCACGCGCGGGTGAAAGCGGTCGAGGTTTTGCGGTAGTGGCCGATGAGGTGCGCGCACTGGCGTATCGGACCCAGCAATCGACGCAGGAAATCGAGCAAATGGTGCAAGGCATGCGCAGCGGCTCGAGCCTGGCGCTGGATTCAATGCAGGCCAGCGCTTCCCGTGCGGCGAGCACGCTGGTCCTGGCTGAGCGGGCGGGTGAGGCGCTGGTCACCATCACAGCTTCGGTGCACGAGATTCACGAGCGCAACCTAGTCATCGCCAGCGCCGCTGAAGAACAGGCGCAGGTGGCGCGGGAGGTGGATCGCAATCTGGTGAATATTCGTGATTTGTCGGTGCGTTCGGCCGCAGGAGCCGATCAGACCAGCGCGTCGAGCCATGAGCTGTCGCAACTGGCCAATGCCCTGCAAGGCATGGTGCGACGCTTCCAGCTCTGATGAACAGAGATCAATTGTAGGAGTGAGCCTGCTCGCGATAGCGGTGGTTCAGGCATTGCATGAGTGAAGGATAGATCGCCATCGCGAGCAGGCTCACTCCTACATATATCGTGGTTGTCTGCTGAATTGCGCACAACACAAGACAATGTGGGAGCGAGCCTGCTCGCGAAGGGGCCGGATCATTCAACGACAGTCTTGACTGACCCACCGCTTTCGCGAGCAAGCTCGCTCCCACAGGTTTGCGCTTTAGTGCAGTTTCAGACGCGGCTCGGTACCACGGCCAATCTTGCTGCCCAGCATCAGCATCGCCGTGCGGAACGGGCCGTAAAGCGCCATCTGGTGCATGCGGTACAGCGACACGTAGAACATCCGCGCCAGCCAGCCTTCAAGCATGACGCTGCCGGTCAGGTTGCCCATCAGGTTACCCACAGCAGAAAAACGCGACAGCGAAATCAGCGAGCCGTAGTCGGTGTACTTGTACTCCGGCAGGGTCTTGCCTTCGATGCGCAGTTTCAGCGACTTGGCCAGCAGCGACGCCTGCTGGTGCGCAGCTTGTGCACGCGGCGGGACGTTGCGATCGGTGCCCGGCTGCGGGCAGGCCGCGCAGTCACCGAAGGCAAAGATGTTTTCGTCGCGGGTGGTTTGCAGGGTTGGCAGTACTTGCAGCTGATTGATGCGGTTGGTTTCCAGACCGTCGATGTCCTTGAGGAAACCCGGTGCGCGAATACCGGCGGCCCAGACTTTCAGGCTGGCCTTGATCTCGTTGCCATCGGCGGTGATCAGGCTGTCGGCGGTGACTTCGCTGACCGCGGCGTTGGTCATCACATTGACCCCGAGCTTCTCCAGGGTCTTGTGTACCGGCCCGCTGATGCGCTCTGGCAGGGCAGGCAGCACTCGCGGGCCGGCTTCGATCAGCGTGATGTGCATGTTTTCAGGTTTGATCCGGTCCAGACCATACGCCGCCAGTTCATGGGCGGCGTTGTGCAGCTCGGCCGCCAGTTCCACGCCTGTGGCGCCGGCGCCGACGATGGCCACGCTGATCTGCTCGACCACATCGGTCTGCCCGGCGTGGGCGCGCAGATAGTGATTGAGCAATTGCTGATGGAAGCGCTCGGCCTGTTTGCGCGTATCGAGGAACAGGCAGTGCTGCGCCGCACCCTGGGTGCCGAAATCGTTGGTGGTGCTGCCGACGCTGATTACCAGCGAGTCGTAAGCCACTTCACGCGCCGGCACCAGCTCGACGCCGTTTTCGTCGTAGGTGGCGGCCAGCTGGATTTTCTTCTGCGCGCGATCGAGCCCGCTCATGCGCCCGAGCTGGAACTCGAAGTGGTTCCATTTCGCCTGGGCGACATAGTTGAGTTCGTCTTCGGAAGAGTTCAGGGAACCGGCAGCGACTTCGTGCAGCAGCGGTTTCCAGATGTGGGTCAGGTTCGCGTCGACCAGCATGACGCTGGCCGTGCCGCGTTTGCCCAGAGTCTTACCCAGACGGGTAGCCAACTCCAGACCGCCGGCGCCGCCGCCGACAATGACAATACGATGGGACATAGGGATAACTCGCAAGGTTTTTAAAGGAAATCGGTGCGGTTACCCGAGGGAGCGCAAGGCAGCTCATAACGTCAGGTAACTGATAAATCGGCTCAACAGGCCCAGACCAATGGTCACCGCCAGTACCAGCACCAGGAGCATCCACGGCCGGAAAGGCCGGCGCTCGACACGGTGTTGGGACAGTTGCAGGTACTCTTCGACATGCTTTTGGTCTTCGGGGTTCAGGCGGCTGGTCATATTTGCCTCGTCAGGTAGACGTTACTGAATGAGCAGAAGCTACAGCGGTGTCAGCCGGGGTGGAACGGCGCATAGCCGCTGTCCGGAACCGGTTCGACGCGTACTTCATCGTCGAGGCGAATGATGCCGCTTTGTAACACTCGGGCGGTGATCCCGCCATGCCCGCGCACGGCTTGAAAAGTGCCCGGACCGAGATTGTTCTGCAAACGTGCGCAGGGCTGACACCAGCCAGTGGTTTCGAGTATCGCCTGCCCGATGCGAAAGCGCCGCCCCTTCAGGCTAAACAAATTGATTCCGCTTATAACGAGATTGCGCCGCATATCTTCAGGCCCGATCGGTTGATCGTCGGGACGGCCCATCAAGGCGTTGATCACCGCCAGGTGTTCCCATTGAATCAGCGTCACCTGACGCGCGTTGCGCACGCCCGGTCTGGCGTGGTCGCCGGTGAGTCCGGCTTCCAGTCGCGCCTCGACCGCGTCGAGCTCAAGCATCGGCCCACGCGACGCCGGACGCACGCCGATCCAGCGCACCCGACCTGTTTGCGGTACTTCGGCGATCAACTGCTGCAGCGGCGTCACAGACTGATGCCCACGTCGAAGACGATGCTGCGGCCAAGGTTGCTGCGCAGAAAGTCCGGTGCGTCGGGGTGGGCGAACAGCACCCTGGCGAACGTCGGGCCGACCAGTGACAGCGAGCGCCAGCCCTGGCGCAGGTATTCGGTCGGTGGCGGGAAATGACTGTTGAGGTCCAGCACTTCGCGTTTGAGGCTGGCGAAGGCGATGATGTCCAGTTCACCCAGATCCATGCCGCGTTCCTTGTAGTTGTGCGCCTTCTTGCGCAGGGTCGGCGCCAGACGCAGGAGAAATTCATTGGCCGGGATGCGTTTCGGCTTGGCTTCGCGGCGCACCAGTTGGCTCAGGGAAAACGCGCTGCGTCGGCGCTGCAATTCATCGCGCCATTCATCGTTGAGGCGACGGCCTTCGTCGAGGACGAAAAAAACTTCGAAGTTGGCATCGCGGAACAGCACGTCCGGCGGTTCACCGGCCGGCGCGAATTCGTCGGCACGGTAGGGGATGTTCAAGCCTTGCAGCAGGCGCTGGCAGACCCAACGCTCACGCTCCCATTTGCGGGCATTGGACAGGAACGCGTTGGCTTGCTCGGCCGCGATGGTCAGCAGGCGTAAATAATCTGAATCATCCATAAGCCCAAGCTTAGCGTCCAAATGCGACAGGCAGATAGCTTTGCATTGGCCCAGATATAAACGTCGTGCGATTGCGCCCTTGTAGGAGCTGCCGAAGGCTGCGATCTTTTGCTTTTATAAACAAGATCAAAAGATCGCAGCCTTCGGCAGCTCCTACAAAAAGCGTGTCGAGTAGCAGGTGAGGGAATCATGATCGGTGCCGAACTGCTTTCAACGGCAAGCCTGACGCTCGGCTGGCTGATTTATCTGCCGGTGCTGCTCTGGGCGATCATGCGCGCGCCGTGGGTCGAACTGTTCAGCGACAGTCGCCGTCAGCACTTGCTGTTCGGCACGGTGTTCGCGCTGTTTCTGCTGTGGCTGGTGCGCAGGGATTTCGATACCGGGGTGTCCTATCACTTCATCGGCATGACGGCGGTGACGCTGCTGCTCGATTGGCCGCTGGCGATCGTCGGCGGGCTGGTCGCGCAGATCGGTCTGGTGTTGGTGGGCCGTCAGGATCTGGCTGCGGTCGGCATCAATGGCGCGTTGCTGATCCTGTTACCGGTATTGATCACCGAATGCGTGGCGATCCTTGTCGAGCGCGCGCAGCCACGAAACCCGTTCGTTTACATCTTCTGTTCCGGCTTCTTTGCCGCCGCGTTGTCGGGCCTGTTGTGCCTGATCCTGAGCCTGACGCTGCTGTGGTACGACGGCCTGTTCGCCATGCCGGAGTGGCTGGAAGATTTCGTCGGCTACCTGTGGCTGCTGCTGTTTCCCGAAGCTTTCATCAACGGCATGGTGGTCAGTGCGTTGGTGGTGTTCTGCCCGGAGTGGCTGGAGACCTTCAACCGCACCCGCTACCTCTCGGCACCATGGAAGGATGACGATCCGAAGTCTTGATCCACATCGAACCGCCATGCTCGCGGGCTTATGCGACCCCGATCAGCGATCAGTGACGCGGATCGAAATCGCCGGAAAACAACTCGTCTTCGGCGTCAGGGGCGACCGGAATCTTGTGCTCTTCCGAGGCCCAGGCGCCGAGGTCGATCAGTTTGCAGCGATCAGAGCAGAACGGACGGAATTTGTTCGCCGGGGTGAATTCGACGGGGGCCCCGCAGGTTGGGCATTCAACGGTTGGGATCTGGCTCATGCTTGGCCTCCGGATAAAGTCAGATAAAAGTGATGCAGACGCTCGACCTCGCTGTGCAGCCAGGCGAGGTCGCGGTCGTTGACGATCACGTCGTCGGCACGGCTCACGCGGTCTTCACGGCTCGATTGCGCCTTGAGGATCGCTTGCACTTGTTGTTCGCTGGTCTGGTCTCGCTGCAGGGTGCGTTCGATCTGCAGTTGCTGTGGCGCATCGATGACCAGGATACGTTGGGTCATCGCGTATTGCCCGGACTCGATCAGCAACGGTGAAACCAGAATCGCGTAAGGCGATTTTGCCTGCGCCAGATGATGAGCGATTTCTTCGCCGATCAACGGGTGCAGCAGCGCTTCGAGCCAACGCCGTTGTTCAGGGTCTTCGAAGATCAGTTTGCGCAGAGCGGCACGGTCGAGTGTACCGTCGGCCTGCAGCACGCTGGGGCCGAAATGTTCGGCGATCTTCGCCAGCGCCGGACGTCCCGGCTCGACCACCCAGCGCGCGGCGTGATCGGCATCCACCACATGCACACCGAGGTCGATGAAGTGCTGGGCCGCCGCGCTTTTGCCGCTGCCGATGCCGCCGGTCAGGCCGAGAATCCAGGGTTTTTCCACAGGGGTATTCATTTCAAACCGACAGACTGCCAATAGAAGTCGGTTATTTGACCACCCCAGAGCAAGGCAATCCAGCCGGCAATTGCCAGAAAGGGCCCGAACGGGATCGGCGTCGAGGTTTCCTGGGCGCGCAGACGCAGCATGACGACGCCCAAAATCGCCCCCACCAGCGATGACAACAGAATGGTCAGCGGCAGAACCTGCCAGCCACCCCATGCACCGAGCAAGGCCAGCAGCTTGAAATCGCCATGGCCGATGCCGTCCTTGCCGGTGAGTAACTTGAACAGCCAGAACACCGACCACAGCGCCAGATAACCCGCGACCGCGCCCCACAGCGCGTCGGACAACGGCACGAATACGCCGAAGCTGTTGACGATCAGCCCCAGCCACAGCAACGGCAGCACCAGCACATCGGGCAGCAGTTGATGCTCGCAGTCGATCAGGCTCATCGCCAGCAAGCCCCACGTCAGCAAGATCAGCAGACCCGCCGGCCAGCCGAAGCCAAGGTGCCAGGCGATGAAGGCCGAGAGCAGGCCGCAGGCCAGCTCGGTCAGCGGGTAACGTCTGCTGATCGGTGCCGAGCAGGCCGAGCAGCAGCCGCGCAGCACCAGATAACTGAGCAGCGGAATATTTTCCCAAGGGCGGATCCGGTGTCCGCAATGCGGGCACGCGGAATGCGGCAGCATCAGGTTGTAGGTCGGCGCAGGTGTTTCAATGGGCAGGCCGAGCACATCATGGGCCTGCTGGCGCCAGTCGCGCTCGAGCATTTTCGGCAGACGCCAGACCACCACGTTGAGGAAGCTGCCGACCACCAGACCAAGCAGCAGCGCGGTGAGCACAAAGGCCAGCGGGGACACGGCAAACAGTTCGTCGATAGGCATGTCAGATCGCTGAGCCGAGTTGGAAGATCGGCAGGTACATGGCCACCACCAGTCCACCGACGATGACCCCCAGCACCACCATGATGAACGGCTCCATCAGGCTGGTGAGGTTGTCGACCATGTTATCGACTTCGGCCTCATAGAAACTGGCAACCTTGTCGAGCATGTCATCCAGTGCCCCGGACTCCTCGCCGATGGCGGTCATTTGTACAGCCATGTTGGGGAATACACCGGTGCTACGCATCGAGAAATTCAGCTGCATGCCGGTCGACACATCCTGCCGGACCCGCAGCACCGCACGCTTGAACACCACATTGCCGGTGGCGCCGGCGACCGAATCGAGCGCTTCCACCAACGGCACACCGGCCGCGAATGTCGTCGACAGGGTGCGGGCAAAACGCGCAACGGCGGACTTGTACATCAAGGTGCCCACCAGCGGCAGCTTCAGCAGCCAGGCATCGCGCCGGTCGCGCAGGGCCTGCGAAGTCTTCAGCGCGTGGCGAGTGCCGAAAAACGCCGCCACCAGGGCAAAGAGAATCGCCCACCACCACTGCTGCATGAACTCCGACAGGCTGATGATCATCAGAGTGAAGCCCGGCAATTCGGCGCCGAACCCGGAAAACACCGACTGGAACTGCGGTACCACTTTGACCAGCAGAATGCCGGTCACCACCGCCGCTACCAGCACCACGGCAGTAGGGTAAGTCATCGCCTTCTTGATCTTGGCCTTGAGCGCTTCGCTTTTTTCCTTATAGGTCGCGACGCGTTCGAGCAAGGTATCGAGGGCGCCAGACTGCTCGCCGGCGTCGACCAGATTGCAGTACAACTCGTCGAAGTATTGCGGTTTTTTGCGCAATGACGTGGCGAAGCTGTTACCGGCGGCGACCTCCTGTTTGACCTCGTCGACGAGTTTGCGCATGGCCGGGTTTTCGAAGCCCTCGCCGATGATGTCGAAGGACTGCAACAGCGGCACGCCGGCCTTCATCATGGTCGCCATCTGCCGGGTGAACAAGGCGATGTCCTGCGGCTTGATGCGTTGGCCGAAGCTCAGCAGGGAGGCGGATTTCTTGCGCACCTTGCCCGGGTTGATCCCCTGTTTGCGCAGCTGCGCCTTGATCAGTGCGGGATTCTGCCCACTCAACTCGCCGCTGACTTTGCTGCCTTTGCGGTCCGTGCCTTCCCAGGCATAAACGCTGACTTTTGCTGCCTTGACCGCCATGTTCAATCCTTGGTGACCCGGTTGATTTCCTCAAGGCTGGTGATGCCTTGCATGGCCTTGTGCAGCCCGGAGGTGCGCAGGTCGGCGAAACCGTCGCGGCGCATCTGGATGTCGATCTCCAGCGAATTGCCTTCGGCCATGATCAGCCGTTGCAGGTCCGGTGTGTTTTTTACCACTTCATAAATCCCCACGCGTCCTTTGTAACCGCCATTGCAGTGATCGCAACCGACCGGCTCGTAGATCGTGAAATGACCGATGCGTTCCTCGGGGAAGCCTTCCTTGAGCAAGGTTTCGTGCGGGATCTCCAGCGGCCGCTTGCAGTGCGCGCACAATTTGCGCGCCAGACGCTGGGCGATGATCAGGCTCACCGAGGTGGCGATGTTGAAACCGGGAATGCCCATGTTGTGCAGGCGCGTGAGGGTTTCCGCTGCGCTGTTGGTGTGCAGGGTCGACAGCACCAGGTGACCGGTCTGCGCAGCCTTGATCGCGATCTCGGCGGTTTCCAGGTCGCGGATCTCGCCGACCATGATCACATCCGGGTCCTGACGCAGAAACGAACGCAGGGCCTGAGCGAAATCCAGCCCCTGGCGGGGATTGACGTTGACCTGGTTGATGCCTTCCATGTTGATCTCCACCGGGTCTTCGGCGGTGGAGATGTTGATGTCGACGGTGTTGAGGATGTTCAGCCCGGTGTACAGCGACACGGTTTTACCGGAACCGGTGGGCCCGGTGACCAGAATCATCCCTTGCGGCTGTTTCAGCGCAGCGAGGTACAAGGCTTTTTGTTCGGCCTCGTAACCCAAGGCGTCGATGCCCATTTGCGCACTGGACGGGTCGAGAATCCGGATCACCACTTTTTCGCCCCACAGGGTCGGCAGGGTGTTGACGCGGAAATCGATGGATTTGCTTTTCGACAGGCGCATCTTGATCCGCCCGTCCTGGGGTTTGCGCCGTTCCGAAATATCGAGGCTGGCCATGACCTTCAAACGTGCGGCGATGCGCCCGGCCAACTGGATCGGCGGCTTGGCCACCTCGCGCAGCATGCCGTCGGTGCGCATGCGTACCCGGTAGTTTTTCTCGTAGGGCTCGAAATGCAGGTCGGAAGAGCCGCTCTTGATCGCATCGAGCAGCATCTTGTGCACGAAGCGCACGACTGGAGCATCGTCCGCATCGAGGCCGCCGATAACGTCCTGCTTGTTGTCATCGATGGACTCGACGTCGAGGCCGTCGAGATCGACATCGGCCATTTCTTCCAGGCCCGAAGCATGGCTGTCGAAGAACTTGTCGATGGCGTCGCTGAGCTTGTCGTCCTCGACCAGAATCGCTTCGGTGCTCAGGCCGGTGCTGAACTGGATGTCGCTGATTGCCTGCTGATTGCTCGGGTCGGATAGACCCACGAACAATTTGTTGCCACGTCGCCACAGGGGCAGGGCGCAGTGCTGGCGAACCAGTTTTTCACTGACCAGGCCCTTGGGCTGGGTTTCTTTGTCGAGGCAGTTGAGATCGAGCAGCGCCATGCCGAAATGTTCCGAGGCGATCTCGGCGATCTGCCGGCTGTTGACCAGTTTGTTGTGCACCAGGTAATTGACCAGCGACACACGATTGCGCTGGGCCTGCGCCCAGGATTGCCGGGCGCTTGTTTCCGTGAGCAATTCGGCCTGGACCAATTGCTTGGCCAGACCGCTCAGAGCGATGTCATTCATGGGGATTCCGCACGCTTGCCGTTCATGACTTATAGCCTAGTCAAGTGACAGCGCCAAACACGGCCGGTGCAGGTGACAAAAAGTGTCAGATAGTGCGGTTGCCGGTTGTAGGAAACGGCGTCGGGGAATGCGCGCGCCCAGCAGACGGGGGCAAAAGGGCGTTGGCATGGGCTGTGCTGAGCCTTGTTCAGATCATGAGATTTCGACTCATGCATGGAGCGTGTCTATGAAAAAACAACAAGGCTTTACATTGATCGAGCTGCTGATCGTTGTGGCGATCATCGGCATTCTGGCGACAATCGCCCTGCCGCAGTATTCGAAATATCAGGCGCGTTCGAAGGTGACGGCGGGGCTGGCGGAGATTACCGCGCTCAAAGTACCGTTCGAAGACACGATCAATCAGGGCGGCACCCCGGATCTGACGAACGTCGCCAACGGTACTACTGCCACTTCCAACTGTACGTTGGCGGTTACAGGCACCGCGTCTACAGGCGCAGGATCAATCACTTGTACCTTGCTTAACGCGCCGGGTCCGGTTCTGGGTAAAACCGTCACGCTTTCTCGATCAGGATCCGCCACGGGCAATACTTCAGGCGCATGGACCTGCGCGACAACTGTCAACGCCGATTACTCGCCTCGTGGCTGCACGGCCAGCGGTACGTAATCCGGTTCGCGCCTGAAGCCCGAATGCCCCGCACCGCGGGGCATTTTTCATTTCGCGAGCACTTCACAAAAGCTCCAATAATTTCAGCAGCTTATGAACTTTCCAAAAAACCGCAACTTGCATGCGAAATTGAAGTGAGTCATGCATTTTGCATGAAAGTGAAAATCAGCGTTTTTCATAACTGTTTGTTTTTAAACGATTTTATACGGTCGAAAAAGTTGGCACAGCGTTCGCAATATCTCCGGTAACCCTGCTGACAAGCGTTACAGCAGACTTCCAGTAAAAACAGGAGTTACTCGTATGAAGAAGTTCGCTATCACTGCCGCTGCTACCGCTCTGACCCTGACCATGGCTGGTGGCGCTTTCGCCCAGTCCGCTCAGGCTACCCAAGCGCCAATGGTTCTGGCTGCCGGTGAAGTTACCAAGGCTAAAGAAGCTACTTCCGACACTTGGATCACCACCAAAGTGAAAAGCGATCTGGTTACCGAAAAAGGTATTCCAGGCACCGACATCAAAGTCGAAACCAACAAAGGTGTAGTTTCCCTGTCTTCTGACGTAGCTGTCACCGAAGCTCAGAAAACCACCGCGGTGAACATCACCAAGAAAATCAAAGGCGTTAAAGCAGTTTCTGCTGACGGCCTGAAAGCCGACTAAGGCAAGACTTCTCGCCTGAACCGGGAGAAGACGCGACAGACGGGCCGAGCAATACGTCTGCCGCAACTTTAGAGTTCATGCGAACGGTCACACGGATGTGACCATTACAGGCCCCGGCACTTGTGTCGGGGCCTGTTCTATTCATGGGTCACACAAAGCAAATGTAGGAGTGAGCCTGGCTCGCGATGGCGGTCTGTCAGTTGACTGATGTCTCGACTGACAAACTGCGATCGCGAGCAGGCTCACTCCTACAGGGATGATATATTGATCAGTTACCGCGTTTGCTGGTGATCTGCCGCAGGCGATTGCCTTCGAAGCGCAGGTACTGGTACATGCCGTTGTTCGGGCCGTAGGTCCATTCCTCGACCTGAAACTCTTCGCGCCGATTGGCACTGCGCTTGTAGCCGAGCACGTCCCGGCCGGCCGGCTCGCCACACTTTTGCAATACCTCGCTTGCGCGGTCGCCGAGGCTGATCAACTGGCTGCCGCAGCGCAAAGTGTCCGAAGCCGACGCGTGGCCAGCAACACACATCAGAGCGATCACCGCCAGCCAATTACGCATGATCATTCGGCATCCAGATGCATTTGCGTTACCACGCGGCCATCGCTTTCGGCTTCGCCGAGGTTGGCGTCGATGAAGTACACCCGGTCATCCTCGAGCTTGCCCTTGTCGACCAGGTAATCCTTGATGGTGCTGGCGCGATCCTGACCCAACTGTCGCAGCAGCACGTCGCTGCCACTCCAGAACACAATCACGGCCTGGCGCATTTTTGCCGTGCGTTCTTCCTTGCCCAGATCCTTCCATTCTGCCGGTGGCTGGGTTTTCAGGCGGGTGCGGTAGATGCCTTCGAGCAGCGCGGCTTTCTCGCCTTCCGGCACTTGCAGCAGCGAGGCCTGGGCCGGAACTTTATCGCCACGGCGCTGAAGCATCTTGTAGTAGTTGTACTGGTATTCCCGTTCCAGACGCTGCTCCGCGAGCAATGGCCCGTCGCTGCTTTTCGCGGCAGTGCCTTCGATTTCCAGGCGCAGCGCCGGACGCTCCTTGAGCGCTTGCGACAGTTTCACCAGCGCCGCTTCGGCGTCTTTGCTCAAGTCGCTGGAGCCCGGCGCGAAGGATACGGTGCCGAGGTCTTCGGAGCCGCCACCACTGACCAGCCCACCGATCATCTTGAACGGCGCGGCGGCGGCTTTGACGATGAGGTTGCGCAGGGTCTGCCAGACGATCGGCATCACGCTGAACTGCGGATTGTTCAGGTCGCCGGTCACCGGCAATTCGATGGAGATCTTGCCGTCGACGTCCTTGAGCAGGGCGATCGCCAGTTTCAGCGGCAGACTCACCGCATCGGGGCTGTCGACTTTCTCGCCCAGTTGCAGTTGCTCGACCACGACCTTGTTCTCGGCCTTCAACTGACCCTTGGTGATCAGGTAATGCAGGTCAAGATTCAGCCGGCCCTTGCGGATACGGTACCCGGCGAACTTGCCGGAGTAGGGCGTCAGGGTCGTCAGTTCGACGCGTTTGAAACTGGTGGCGATGTCGAGGCTGGCCATCGGGTCGAACGGATTGACCGCACCCTTGATCGTCACCGGCGCATAACGGTCGACCTTGCCTTTGATGTCGACGCTGGCCGGTTTTGCCTGACGACTGTCGATGGTGCCGATCTGGCCGTTGAGCTGCTGCACGGCGGTAGCGAAATTCGGGGTCAGGCTGAAGTCGGCGAAGTTCGCCGAGCCGTCGTTGATCGCAATCGAGCCAATGTGAATGCCCAGCGGTTTGTCCTTGCCGGCCGGTTTGCTTCCGGCCGGTTTCGCACCGCTGTCCGCCGGTTGCGGAATCAGCAAATCGTCGACGTTGGTGGTGCGGTCGTCGTTGATCATGAAACGCACGTACGGCTGTAACAGGTTGACCTTGTCGATCGACAGGCTGTCGCCGTGCTGATAGTTGATGCCGTCGACCACCACTTGCTGCCATTTCAGGAAGTCGCGGGTCTTGAGCGTATCGAGGGTGTGCAACTGATCGATCTGTGCGCGGCCGGTGACGCTGAGGGCCAGCGGTTCGGTGCTTTTCAGGTCGACCTTGAGGTCACTGCCAAGCATGCCGCTGCGCAGTTCCAGACGAATGAACGGGTTGATATAGGATTGCGCGACCCGCAGGTCGACATCCTGGGTTTTCACGTTGAGCTGCGCATTCACCGGGGCCAGATTGACCGTACCGTCGGCGCTGATCCTGCCTTGCTTGCCCAGGCCGCTGTCGAGCTTGAGCTTGAAAGGCGAGCCGTTGAGGCTGTCGAAATCCTGCAGGTCGACGTTCAGTGGGGTGATGTCCAGCGCCACCGCCGGCTGTGCTGAACGGTCGGCGAGATGGACCGTGTAGTTGCGCAGTTGCACATCCTTGACCAGCACCTGCCATGGCTTGCTCGGTGCGTTCGATTCAGCCTTCGGCGAGTCGGCGGCCGCTGGTGCATCAGCCGGTTCGGCAGCGGCTTTGGCAGCCGCTTTCGACGGTTGGCTGGCGAACAGTTTCTGCCAGTCCAGTTGGCCATCGGCTTCCAGCGCCGCCCAGGTTTCCAGCTTGTTGCTGCGGATCTTGCCGACCACCACTTGCTGCTTGGCCAGGTCCAGCGAGGTTTCGCTGACGTCGAGACGTTCGAGCCTGGCCAGTGGGCGTCCATCCGGGGCCTTGATGGCGAACGGCGCGATGCTCACCGCGACGTTGTTCAGCAGCAGTTCGGTTTGTTTCGACAGGTTGAGTTTGTAGTCGGTGCTGAGGCTGACTACGCCGTTTTCCAGTACCAGCGGCACGGCGTCGCGGACGTAGGGCCAGAAGGATTTCATCTGGCCATCGGTGACTTTCAGGGTGCCTTCGGAGGTGAACGGGATCAGGCTGAAGTTGCCCGTCCAGTCGATCCGCCCGCCAGCGGGGCCGATCGCGATAAGGGTCATGTCGGCGCTGTCTTCGGGCAGGGTGCTCAGGTTTTTCAGCTCGAAACTGAGGTCGTCGTAGAGGAATTCGATCGGCTCGCTGGGGCGTGCGTCCTCGAAATGCACGACGCCGCCGGCCAGTTTGATGTTGTCGATGCGCAGCGGAAATGGCTTGGCGTCGGGATCGGCGGGTGTCGGCTCACTCGGCGGCACGTTGAACAGGCCCAGCAGGTTGAGCTTGCCGTCCTTGGCGAAGAGGATTTCGCTCTTGGGTTTGTCCAGTTCGATGTCCGACAGGTGCAGCGCTTTGGTCCACAGGCTGTCGATTTGCAGGTTGGCGTAGAGACGATCAAAGCCGACCTGTTCCTTGCCCGGCTCGCCGATGACCAGGCCCCACAGGGTGACCTCAAGGCTGAACGGGTTGAGTTCGATGCGCTGCAGATGCGCTGGCACCGTCGCGTAGTTCGCCAGTTGCTGGTTGGCCACGCGCAAGGCAATGCCCGGCAGGATCCGAAACCCCAGCAGGCTGTAGAGGGCCAGGGCTGTCAGCAGTGCGCCAATCGCGCGAATCAATCCTTTGGGCATGTGCGGCTTCATCTGTCTGAATCGGAGTGCCTTGGAGTATGGCACGCGATTCTGGTTCCGAAGTGCTTGATGTGGGACAGGATTGTTCAGAAATTTCTGTAGGAACAGATCCCCATTGTAGGAGTGAGCCTGCTCGCGATAGCGGAGTGTCAGTCAGCAATTCTGGTCACTGACAGACCGCTATCGCGAGCAGGCTCACTCCTACAACGGGCGCGGCGTCGTCAAAAAGCAATCACAGCTGCAAGATCAGCGTCTTCAGCGGTGGCTGCTGATCACGCGAGGGGAAGTCGGCGCCCGGGGTCATCACGCTCCATTCACGCACTGGGCGGCCGGCTTTTTCGGCGCAGCGCAGCACTTGTTCGCGCCAGTCGTCCATGCTGACTTTCGCCAGGTTGTTGCAGCAGATCAGCACGCCGTCATCGGCGGTAGTAAGCAGCGCGGGTTTGAGCAGGCTTTGATAATCGCGCAGCAGGTCGACGGTGCCGAATGCGCTTTTCGCCCACGCCGGCGGGTCGAGCAGCACCAGATCGTATTGGCGCTGTTCGAGGCGCTGATAGCTCGGCAACTTCTGCCCGCGCCGCTGGCTGATCGGCAGGCCAGCAAGCTGACGGATCGCCGGGAAGTAATCGGACTGAATGAATTGCATCTCCGGCAGTTGCGGGTTGAGCAAACCGTTCTCGCGCCCGACCGCCAGATTGCCCTCGGCGAAATCGAGGTTGCACACCTCGAGCGCACCGCCGGCCGCAGCACTGAGGCCAACGCCACAGGTGTAGGCGAACAGGTTGAGCACGCTTTTGCCTTGCGCGTGATCCTTGACCCAGCCGCGCGTATTACGCAGGTCGAGGAACAACAGCGGATCCTGCCCGGCATGACGCCCGCGCACGCGGTAGTTCAGGCCCCATTCATGGCCGACCAGATCGGCCAGTGCGGCGTCATCGGCTTTATAGACACTGTCCTCGCGATCAATCCGCGAATTGCCACGGGAGCGGTCGTTGTAGACCAGAAGGGTGTCGAAGCCCAGCGTCTGGTTGACCATGGCGTGCAGTTGCAGCAGGTCGTCACGCTCCAGCGTCTGATGAAAACTCTGCACCAGCAGTTGCGGGCCGTAGCGGTCGATGGTCAGGCCGCCGGCGCCTTCCTGGCTGCCATGGAACAGCCGATAGCAATCGGTGCCCTGGCTGTGCAGCGCAGCGAGCAAGTCCTGGCGTTGATCGAGGGCGGCGCGCAGCGCCTGATTCAAGGAAGACATGCGGGCGCCTTGCTGAGGGGAATTGGGGCGCGGGAGTTTAACAGTTTGCCGGGGGATCGCGTGATGGCCTTCGCGAGCAGGCTCGCTCCCACATGTGCAATGCGATCACCTGTAGGAGCGAGCCTGCTCGCGAAGCTATTGATTCAAACGTTTATCAACGAGGTCCTGCACCACGCTTGGGTCAGCCAGCGTCGAAGTGTCGCCCAGACTGTCGAGCTCGTTGCAGGCAATCTTGCGCAGGATCCGCCGCATGATCTTGCCCGAGCGGGTTTTCGGCAGCGCCGGTGCCCATTGGATCAGGTCCGGTTTGGCGAAGCTGCCGATCTCCTTGCTCACATGTGCCAGCAAGTCTTTCTTCAGCTCTTCGTTGGCCTCGGTGCCGTTCATTGGCGTGACAAACGCGTAGATGCCCTGGCCTTTGACGTCGTGTGGATAACCGACCACCGCTGCCTCGGCGATGCTGTCGTGCAGCACCAGTGCGCTTTCCACCTCGGCGGTACCGATACGGTGGCCGGAAACGTTGATCACGTCGTCGATGCGCCCGGTGATCCAGTAATCGCCATCCTCATCGCGGCGGGCGCCGTCGCCGGTGAAGTAATAGCCGGGGTAGGGCTTGAAGTAAGTGTCGATCATTCGCTGTGGATCGCCGTAGACGCTGCGAATCTGCGCCGGCCAGCTCGATTTGATCGCCAGCACGCCGTTGCCGGCGCCGTGGATTTCCTTGCCGTGTTCATCAAGCAATACCGGCTGCACGCCGAACATCGGTTGCGTCGCGCAGCCGGGTTTGATCCGTTGTGCGCTGACCAGCGGGCTGAGCATGATGCCGCCGGTTTCGGTCTGCCACCAGGTGTCGACGATCGGGCAGCGCTGTTCACCGACAACGTTGAAATACCAGTCCCACGCTTCCGGGTTGATCGGCTCACCGACGCTGCCGAGCAATCTCAGGCTTGCGCGCGAAGTTTCCTTCAACGGCCCGGCGCCTTCGCGCATCAGCGCGCGCAGGGCGGTCGGTGCGGTGTAGAAGATGTTGACCTTGTGTTTGTCGATGACCTGCCAGAAACGCGAACTGCTCGGGTAGCTCGGCACGCCTTCGAACATGAGTGTGGTCGCACCGTTGGCCAGCGGCCCGTAGACGATATAACTGTGGCCGGTGACCCAGCCGACGTCGGCGGTGCACCAGAACACTTCACCGTCGCGGTAATCGAGCACGTACTTGAAGGTCATCGCCGCTTGCAGCAAATAGCCGCCAGTGGTGTGCAGCACGCCTTTGGGTTTGCCGGTGCTGCCGGAGGTGTAGAGGATGAACAACGGGTCTTCGGCTTCCATCGGTTCCGGCGGGCAATCGTCGTCGACTTCGCGTATGGCCTGGTGATACCAGAGGTCGCGGCCCTCGACCCAATCGACCTCGCCCTGAGTGCGCTGGACGACCACAACGGTGCTGACGTTCGGGCAACTTTGCAGGGCTTTGTCGACGTTGTTTTTCAGTGGCACGAAGCGCCCGCCGCGTACGCCTTCATCAGCAGTGATGACGGTGCGGCAGTCGGCGTCGAGGATACGGTCGCGCAGGGAATCCGGCGAGAATCCGCCGAATACCACCGAATGAATCGCGCCGATCCGCGCACAGGCAAGCATGGCGTAGGCGGCTTCGGGGATCATCGGCATGTAGATGCACACCCGGTCGCCTTTCTTCACGCCACGGCTTTTCAGCACGTTGGCCAGGCGGCAGACGTGGTGATGGAGTTTCTTGTAAGTGATCTGCGCCGATTCGGCAGGGTCGTCGCCTTCCCAGAGCAGGGCAGTCTGTTCGCCACGTTGTGCGAGGTGGCGGTCGATGCAGTTGTAGCTGACGTTGAGCTTGCCGCCGGCAAACCAGGCCGCTTCACCGGTTTTCAGGTCATAGCGCTGAACGGTCTGCCACGGCGTGCTCCAGTCGAGAAAACGCGTGGCCTGCTCGGCCCAGAATGCGCTGGGGTGTTCAATCGACTCGCGGTACAGCCGCCGGTAGTCTTCCTGGCTCAACTGAGCAGCCTGGCGCACGGCATCGGCTTTGGGGAACGTGCTGATATCGAACATGACGGTTCCTTATTCTTGTGGTGCGACACGAATAAAGATGCGCCGAGCGCTGCGCAGGTTCAAGTCATGTGCCAAAACAACTGTGGGAGCGAGCCTGCTCGCGAAGGCGGAGTATCAATCAACAAAGGTGTTGAATGAAAAACCGCTTTCGCGAGCAGGCTCGCTCCCACAGGGGAACAGCGTTAGACCGAAGGCCTTTTTTAGCCGCGATGACGCCCGCGGAAGTAGTTGATCAGGCCCTGAGTCGAGGCATCGTCAGCCACGGTCTCGTCGCTGCCGACCAGACGGTTATAGACGCCTTTGCCCAGTTCCTTGCCCAGCTCCACACCCCACTGGTCGAAGGCATTGATGCCCCAGACCACGCTTTGCACGAACACTTTGTGCTCATACATGGCAACCAGTGCGCCGAGGCGGCGCGGGCTGATGCGTTCGACCACCAGGGTGTTGCTCGGACGGTTGCCCGGGATCACCTTGTGTGGCGCCAGTTTGTGCACTTCGTCTTCGCTCATGCCTTTGTCGCGCAGTTCGGCTTCGGCTTCCGGCAACGTCTTGCCGAGCATCAGCGCCTGGCTCTGCGACAGGCAGTTGGCGTACAGCCACTGGTGATGGTCGGAAACCGGGTTGAAGCTGACGATCGGCACAATGAAGTCGGCCGGGATCAATTGGGTGCCCTGATGCAGCAACTGGTGGTAAGCATGCTGGCCGTTGCAGCCGACGCCGCCCCAGATCACCGGGCCGGTATCGGTCGACACCGAGGTGCCGTCCTGGCGCACGCTCTTGCCGTTGGACTCCATGTCCAACTGTTGCAGGTGCTTGGTGATATTGCGCAGGTAGTGGTCGTACGGCAGGATCGCGTGGCTTTGCGCGCCCCAGAAATTGCCGTACCACACGCCGAGCAGAGCCAGCAGCACCGGCATGTTCTGTTCGAACGGCGCGGTCTGGAAATGCTGGTCCATGGTGTAGGCACCGGACAGCAGTTCCTTGAAGTTGGACATGCCGATGGCCAGGGCAATCGGCAAACCGATGGCCGACCACAGCGAGTAACGACCGCCGACCCAGTCCCACATCGGGAAGATGTTTTCTTCGCGGATACCGAAGGCCACAGCCGCGGCGTTGTTGCTCGATACGGCGATGAAGTGGCGATACAGCTCGGCTTCGGAGCCGCCCTGCGCCAGGTACCAGGCGCGTGCAGCCTGAGCATTCTTCAGGGTTTCTAGGGTGTTGAAGGACTTTGACGACACGATGAACAGCGTGGTCTCGGCGCGCAGTTTCTGTGTCAGCTCGTGAAATTCACTGCCGTCGATGTTCGCCAGATAATGGCAACGCACACCCTTCTGCGCGTAGGACAGCAGCGCTTCGGACACCAGTTCAGGGCCGAGGAACGAACCACCGATGCCGATGTTTACCACGTCGGTGATCGGCTTTTCGGTGTAACCGCGCCACAGGCCGTCGTGGATTCGCCCGACCAGATCAGTGATCTGGTTCAGCACCTTGTGCACTTCCGGCATCACGTTGACACCGTTGACCGACAACTTGTCGCCAACCGGCCGGCGCAGGGCAGTGTGCAGCGCCGGGCGGCCTTCGGAGGCGTTGACGATTTCGCCGTCGAACAGCGCTTGGATCGCGCCCTTCAGATCGACTTCATTGGCCAGACCCACCAGCAGGTTGCGGGTCTCGTCGTTGATCAAATTCTTCGAATAGTCGAGAAACAGGCCGCAGCTGCTGAGGGTGAATTGATTGAAACGCTGCGGATCGGCGTTGAAGGCTTCGCGCATGCTGAAATCCTGCATGGCTTGGCGGTGATCTTTCAACGCTTGCCAGGCGGGCAGAGCGGTAACGTCGTGAGGAGTGCGGTAGTACGCCATCGCTGCGGTTTTCCTTTTTACTTGAACGGCCTTTTGAACACGGTACAGATCAGCCATGCCCTTTTAGCGCATGGGATCAACTGCGTCGACACGATATCCGGACACAGGGCGAATACAGTAAACCTCGCGCCGCGTTCTGTCTTGACTTTGTCTGACCAGATCCCTGTACTTTTTTAACATCCGAACGGGAATCTGGCCGACAGACGGAGGTGCCCGGCCGAGGGGGAAGGGCCTGAAGCAATCTTTCGAGCGCCAAAAAAACCTGTAGGAGTGAGCCTGCTCGCGATAGCGGTCTGTCAGTCAAAGCGTTGTTGACTGATTTACCGCTATCGCGAGCAGGCTCACTCCTACAGGGGAAATGCGTTGTCTTCAGGTCGGGCTATCGAGATTCAGGTGCAGGTTGTCGATCAACCGTGTCGTACCGAGGAATGCCGCCGCCAGAATCACCAGATCGCGATCCTGCGCCGTCGCCGGACGTAAGGTCAGGCCATGGCGGATTTCCAGATAATCCGGGCGCAGACCGGCCGCTTCCAGCACCTGCAACTGCGCAGCTACCAGCGCCGGGTAATCACGCTGACCTTGCTTGATCGCTTCGGCAATGTTGCTCAGCACGCGGTACACCACCGGCGCCACGGCACGCTGCTCTTCACTGAGAAAACCGTTGCGCGACGACAGCGCCAGACCGTCCGCTGCACGCACGGTCGGCTCGCCGATGATCTGGATCGGCATGTTCAGGTCGTGCACCAGCGCGCGGATCACCGCCAGTTGCTGGTAATCCTTCTGGCCGAAAATCGCCAGATCCGGCTGGACCATGTTGAACAGCTTGCTGACCACCGTCGCCACGCCTTCGAAGTGCCCCGGACGGCTGGCACCACACAGGCCTTCGGAGAGTTGCGGCACGCTGACCCGGGTTTGGCCGGCCATGCCGTCGGGGTACATCTCTTCAACCGTTGGCGCGAACAGCAGGTCGCAACCGGCTTCGAGGAGCTTTTGCTGATCGGCGGCGAGGGTGCGCGGGTATTTGTCGAGGTCTTCGCCGGCGCCGAATTGCAGCGGATTGACGAAAACACTCGCGACCACGAAGTCCACTCGCTGAGTGGCTTTAGTGATCAGCGCGACGTGGCCGCTGTGCAGGTTGCCCATGGTCGGCACGAAGCCGATGCGCTTGCCTTCACTGCGCGCGCGGGCGACGGCGGCGCGCAGTTCGCGTACGGTTTTGACGGTGTTCATGCAGAGAATCCGTGTTCGATGCCGGGGAACGTGGTGGCTTTGACTTCGCTGACGTAAGCCTTCAGCGCGGCCTGGATACTGTCCTGACCTTGCATGAAGTTCTTGACGAATTTGGGTACGCGGCCGGTGATCGACAGGCCAAGCATGTCGTGCAATACCAGCACCTGACCGTCGGTGGCGTTGCCGGCGCCGATGCCGATCACCGGAATGCCCACGGCCTGGCTGATTTCCGCCGCCAGCTCGCTCGGCACGCACTCGAGCAGCAGCATCGACGCACCGGCCTGCTCCAGCGCGATCGCATCGGCCCGCATCTGCCGCGCCTGGTTCTCGTTGCGTCCCTGCACTTTATAGCCGCCGAGGATGTTGACCGCCTGCGGGGTCAGGCCCATGTGCGCGCACACCGGCACACCGCGCTCGGCGAGCAGACGGATCGACTCCGCCAGCCACAGCTGACCTTCGACCTTGATCATGTGCGCGCCGGCCTGCATCAGCATGGCGCTGTTGATCATGGTTTGCTCAAGGGTGGCGTTGGCCATGAACGGCAGGTCGGCAAGGATCAGGGCATCGCCGTTGCCACGCTTGACGCTGGCGACATGGTAGGCCATTTCCGCCGTGGTCACTGGCAGGGTGCTGTCATGACCTTGCAGGACCATGCCGAGGGAGTCGCCGACCAGCAGCACTTCGACACCGGCCTCGTTGCAGGCGTGGGCGAAGGTCGCGTCATAGCAGGTCAGCATGGTGATCTTTTCACCTTTCTGCTTGAGGCTCTGGAGCGTGGTCAGGGTGATGGCTGGCATGTAAAAAATCCTCGTTCAGGCGCTCTGGAAACTGCTGCGAGTCACGCGCGTGATTCTTCATCTACTCAGGCGCACGGTCTTGTGTCGTGCTTTAAAAGGCCTGGATTGCGCCCGTTCATGCCGGGTTGGCGGCAGCGGGACGCCTATAGTCGTGATGAGCCAAGCGGAAGTCAATTGCGTGTGTTACCGCATTGTTACGCGGGCGGTGTTACCGGCGTTACTGATGCGATTCAGCGGCGCGGCGGGCCTGAATTGGGGAATTCTTGTCTGACAAAATCCTGGATGTGAAATAAACCAATGTGGGAGCGAGCCTGCTCGCGAAGGCGGCAGATCAGTCAACATAGTGTTGAATGACGCACCGCTTTCGCGAGCACGCTCGCTCCCACAGGGGATTGCAATCAATCTGTCTGGAGGCGTTCAAGGCCGACGAACGGGCAGGCGGCCAGCAGGTCCGTCAGCCTGCGGCCATCGGCGAGACGCAGACCCTGCGGCGCCAGTTCAGCGAGGGGATAGAGCACAAAGGCGCGCTCCTGAATCTGGTAATGCGGGACTTTCAGCCGTGGCTCATCGATCAGTCGATCGCCGAACAGCAGGATATCCAGATCCAGCGTGCGTGGCCCCCAGCGCTCCAGGCGTTCGCGGCCCTGAGCGTTTTCGATGGCTTGCAAGGCGTTGAGCAGCTCGATCGGTGCGAGCGAGCTGTCGAGGGCGGCGACGGCGTTGGTGTAACGCGGCTGGCCCGGCAACAGTGAATCGCTTTGATAAAAGGCTGAAACGCCGGCAAGGCTGGTCTGCGGCAATTGCCCCAGCGCCGCAATGGCGCTGCGCAATTGGTCGGCCGGGTCAGCGAGGTTGCTGCCCAGGCCAATGTAGATGCGTTCCATGGCTTACTCGCCCGTCGCGCTCGAAGCCCCGGCGCGCTTGCGCTTGGAACCGCCGCTGCGGCGGCGCTTGCGCGGTGCGCCACTGGCATCGTCACCCTTGCCGCTGAGGTCGCGGATCATGTCGCGGCGCTCGCTGTCGTTGGCGTCCTGATAATCGGTCCACCATTCGCCGAGGCCGTCGGTCTCCTCACCGGCGCTTTCACGCAGCAGGAGGAAATCGTAACCGGCGCGGAAGCGCGGGTTGTCCAGCAACAGATCGGCACGTTTGCCGCTGCGCCGTGGCAGGCGTTCCTGCATGTCCCAGATTTCGCGGATCGGCATGGTGAAGCGCTTCGGAATCGCGATGCGCTGGCACTGTTCGGCAATCAGCTCGTGAGCGGCTTCCTGCATCGCCGGAATCGGCGGCATGCCACGTTCCTGCAGACGCAACACGCGGGCCGGCAGTGCCGGCCAGAGCAGGGCGGCAAACAAGAACGCCGGGGTCACCGGTTTGTTCTGCTTGATGCGCAGGTCGGTGTTGCTCAGCGCTTCGCTGATCAGCGTGTGGGTGTATTCCGGATTGTATTCCAGCGCCTCGGCGCTGGCCGGGAACAGCGGGGCGAACAGTTGCAGATCGACCAGCATTTCAAAGGTGATCGCGCCGTGGCCGGAGAGGAACAGCTTGAGCACTTCTTCGAACAGCCGCGCCGAGGGAATCTCGCGCAGCATCGGTGCCAGTTCGCGGATCGGCTGCACGGTGTGCTTCTCTATGCCGAAATTGAGCTTGGCGGCGAAACGCACGGCCCGCAGCATGCGCACCGGATCTTCCTGATAGCGTTGCTTGGGATCGCCGATCAGACGGATCAGGTGATTGCGGATGTCGTGTACACCGTTGGCGTAGTCGAGGATGCGCTCGCTGACCGGATCGTAATACAGGGCGTTGATGGTGAAGTCGCGGCGTTGCGCGTCTTCTTCCAGAGTGCCGTAGACGTTGTCGCGCAGAATCCGCCCGCTCTCGTTGCGCGAAGACTGATTGCTGTCTTCGTCGTCTTCGTTGACCGGGTGATTGGCGCGGAAGGTCGCGACTTCAATGATTTCGCGACCGAAGTGGATGTGCACCAGTTTGAACCGGCGACCGATGATCCGCGCATTGCGGAATTCGGCGCGGACCTGCTCGGGGGTGGCGCTGGTGGCGACGTCGAAATCCTTGGGCGTGATGCCCAGCAGCATGTCACGCACGCAACCGCCGACCAGATAAGCCTGGTAACCGGCACCTTGCAGGCGTTCGACGATGTTCACCGCATAGCGGCTGAACTGCGTTTTCTGCAGCGAATGTTGGCCACTGTTGAGCACTTCAGGGGTGCTGCGGATGTGTTGCGTACGACGCACGGGAGTTCGGAATGACTGGAACAGCTTCTTCAGCATGGGATGCACTGTTTGAAGGAATGTTCGGCCATACCAAAAGAATGACCGCATGATGGGCGCAGATTCTAGCATTTAGTCGGGGGATGGTGTAGGAGACAGCAGATTCGGGCTGAAAGCCGCAAGCTGCAAGGGCCGAGCGAGGAAAATGGGGGGATTTTACCAAGGGGAGAAACTACAAGGGGAGCCGAAGCTCCCCAAGAAGTAGTTGCGTGCTCTTTTTATTATTGATTCGGGCTTCTTGTTTTTGTTGAGTGCCCTCGCCACGAAGTGTTTCCTTCGTGACCCTCCCAATCGGGAGCCAAGAGCAAACGGATTGCTTTGGTCGCTGAATTGCAGTGATCTCTCGATCCAACCAGTACAGGCTCTGTCTTAGGACAGTTTTTGTTGTTCTCGGCCTGGTCGTGGGGCAAGCCCCAAATACAACGCCTCTCCAAAAGAATCAGTTAGCTGCGCCTCTCGCCGTCTTGTTTTTATTGTACGTGAGTCGATTCGTCTTATTTTTATTGTCTTGTGCATTGCTTGTTATTGTTCTTGTACCAAACATATAGCAGGGTGCGTGCCAACTTTTGCCAAACCCCGCAAAACAAGGGGTTAGGTCGATATAACCGTTTTGCAGGGGCGAAAAAAAGCCGGGGTTTCGTTACCGATAACCCCGGCTTCTGTTACGTGAATCGACTGCGGTAACAGTTTTTTCACATTGTCATGCGTTACCCGCACACGCGGTGGGTAACGCTCAGCTCTCGCTGGCGACCCCGGTCTTGCGCCGTGGAATGCCCAGACGCTGGCGGCGTTCCCACAGGCATTTGCGGCTGACGCCCAGTTTGCGCGCCAGTTCGGTCTCGGTCATGTGGTCCTGATGCTCGAGGACGAAGTGCTGGAAATAGTCTTCCAGCGACAGATCCTCGGTCGGCTCATGGCTGCTGTTGCTAGCGTTACCGCCGGTTTGCGGCGGCAGACCGATGAACTCGTCGTCTTCCAGATCGCTCAGCTCGATGTCGATGCCAAGCAGGTCGGCCGAGATCTCCGGGCTTTCGCTGAGAATCACCGCGCGCTCGACGGCGTTCTCCAGCTCGCGCACGTTGCCCGGCCAGGAATAGTGCCGGATCGCCTGTTCGGCATCGGCGGCAAATTTCAGGTCGGTGCGATTGATCCGTGCGCTCTGGCGAGCGAGGAAGGCATTGGCGATTTCGTTGACGTCGGCGCCACGCTCGCGCAGCGGCGGCAGCTTGAGGGCAATCACGTGCAGACGGTAATAAAGGTCTTCACGGAACTGGCCGATTTTCGCCAGGCTCTTGAGATCGCGGTGGGTTGCAGCGATCAGGCGCACATCGACTTTCTGCGACTGCACCGAACCGACCCGGCGAATTTCGCCTTCCTGCAAGACCCGCAGCAGGCGAGCCTGGGCTTCCAGTGGCAGTTCGCCGATCTCATCGAGGAACAAGGTACCGCCGTCCGCCGCTTCGACCAGACCGGCGCGGCCGGCGCTGGCACCGGTGAACGCGCCTTTCTCATGCCCGAACAGTTCGGACTCGATCAGGCTTTCCGGAATCGCCGCGCAGTTCACCGAGATCATCGGCGCCTTGGCGCGTTTCGACAGATTGTGCAGGGCGCGGGCCACGAGCTCCTTGCCGGTGCCGGACTCGCCCTGGATCAGGACGTTGGAATCGGTTGGCGCGACCTTGCGGATCTTGCTGTACAGGTCCTGCATCGGGGGGCACGAACCGATGATGCCGATTTCCCCGTTGCTGTTATCCACCGAGGCTTTGCCGTTGCCAGTGGCAGGCTTGCTCGCCGTGGCTTCGCCGACGGCGGGCGCTGATTGGCGATCACGCAGGATCCGCGCAACCGCCTGGAGCATTTCATCGTGGTCGAACGGTTTGGCGATGTAATCGACCGCGCCCATTTTCATCGAGTCGACCGCCGAGCGCAGACTGGCGTAACTGGTCATGATCAGCACCGGCGTGCCCTGGCCGAGCTTGATCAGCTCGGTGCCCGGGGCGCCCGGCAGGCGCAGGTCGCTGACGATCAGATCGAACGTAGGAATGGTGAAGCGTTCTTGTGCTTCCTGCACTGATCCGGCTTCGCTGACCTGGTACTGGTTGCGTTCCAGCAGGCGGCGCAAGGCGGAGCGGATAATGGTTTCGTCTTCGACGATCAAAATGTGCGGCATTGATTCGATACTCTCGACGGTCTCAGTTCACAGCGGACGTCGCTTCGACATGACGCGGTAAGGTCACCCGGATACGGGTGCCGCGCTGGCTTTGTACATCAGCCGGGCTGTCGATGGTGATTTGTCCATAATGCTCTTCAACGATGGAATAGACCAGTGCAAGGCCCAGACCGGTGCCTTCACCCGGATCCTTGGTGGTGAAGAAAGGTTCGAACAATCGGTCCATGATGCTCGACGGAATACCACTGCCTTCGTCTTCGACGATCAGATCGACCGTGTGTTCGCCGGCTTCACTCTTGACCCGTACGGCACTGTGCGGCGGCGAGGCGTCACGGGCGTTCGAGAGCAGATTGATCAGTACCTGGGCAAGCCGCTGCGGGTCGCCTTCGACCCAATGGTCGGGATCGCACAGGTTGTAGAACTGCACTTCGAAATTGCGCCGGTTCAGCGCCAGCAGGCCGATGGCATCCTGCGCGACTTCCGCCAGACACACCGGTTCGTCACTGTGCTGATGGCTGCCGGCATGGGCGAAACTCATCAGCGACTGGACGATGCGCGAGACGCGTTTGGTCTGCTCGAGAATCTGCCCGCTGATTTCCGTCAGCTCGCCGTCGTCTTCGCGCTCTTCACGCAGGTTTTGCGCCAGACAGGCAATGCCGGTGATCGGGTTGCCGATTTCATGCGCCACACCCGCCGCGAGTCGACCGATGCTGGCCAGACGTTCGGAGTGCACCAGTTTGTCTTCGAGCATCTGCGTTTCGGTCAAATCCTCGACGAGTAACACCAGGCCACTGTTGCCCGGTGCCAACGGCTCGTCGATCGCCGCTTTGTGCAGGTTCAGCCAGCGGGTCTGGCCATCGAGGGCCAGATGCTGTTTGTGCAAATGCTCGTCGGGCAGATTGATGAAGCCTTGCAGCAACTCTTTCCACGGGTTGGCGATGGTGCTCAGGCGCGAACCGACCACCCGCTGCGCAGCGATGCCGGTCAGCTCTTCCATGGCCTTGTTCCACATCAGGATCTCCTGATCCTTGGCCAGCGAGCAGACGCCCATCGGCAGCTCCTGCAAGGTCTGCCGGTGGTAGCGGCGCAGGGCGTCGAGTTCGGCCGCCAGGCCGGTAAGGCGCGAGTGGTAATCCTCGAGGCGGCTTTCGATGAAGTGAATGTCTTCGGTGACGTAGTTTTCGCCGCCGGCCTTATAGGGCAGGAAGGTTTCCACCATATCCTGCGCGACGCTCGGGCCCATCAGGCCGGACAGGTTGGCCTCGATGCGGTCGCGCAAACGGCGCAAAGCGTAAGGGCGGCGTTCGTCGAAGGGCAGATACAGATCGCGCAGCGCTTGCTCGACTTCTTTCTGCGCCGCCTTGGCGCCCAGCGGTTTGGCCAGTTGCGTGGCGAATTCCTGCGGCGAGGCGGCGTGCAGTTCGCGGCGTTGCGGGCGGCGCACGTTGTCCACGGCGCAGGCTTCGGCCGCGCTGGCTTCTTCCGGGCTCGCGTTGGTGAACAGCGAGATCAGTGTGAACATCAACACGTTGGCGGCGAGCGAGGCGATGGCTGCCATGTGCCAGCTGGTGTCGTCGAGCACGTAGATCATGTTCAGCAGCGGAATGTAGAAACCCTGCAGATTGCCGACCAGCGGCAGCAACATGGTCACCACCCAGACCGTGATCCCCGCCAGCAGACCGGCAATGAAGCCGCGGCGGTTAGCGGTCGGCCAGTACAGCACCGACAACACCCCGGGCAAGAATTGCAGGGTAGCCACGAATGCGACGATGCCGAGGTTGGCCAGATCCTGTTCGACGCCGAGCATCAGGTAGAAACCGAAACCGGCCATGATGATGGCGACGATCAGCGCCCGGCGGGTCCACTTCAGCCAGCGGTAGATATTGCCCTCCGCAGGAGGTTGATAGAGCGGCAGCACCAGATGGTTCAGCGCCATGCCCGACAAGGCCAGGGTGGTGACGATGATCAGGCCACTGGCGGCGGACAGACCACCGACATAGGCAAGCAAGGCCAGCGGTTTGCTGTTGGCGGCAATGCCGATGCCGAGGGTGAAATATTCCGGGTCGGTGGTGGCGCCCAGTTTCAGGCCGGCCCAGAGAATCAGCGGCACGGCGAGGCTCATCAGCAGCAGAAACAGCGGCAGGCCCCAACTGGCACTGACCAGCGAGCGCGGATTGAGGTTCTCGGTAAATGTCATGTGATACATGTGCGGCATCACGATCGCCGAGGCGAAGAACACCAACAGCAGCGTGCGCCACGGGCCTTCCTGCAACGGCGTGTGCAGGGCAGCGAGGGCGGTCTGGTTCTGCAGCAGCCACAGTTCAAGCTGTTGCGGGCCGTCGAACACGCCATACAGCGCATACAGGCCAACGCCGCCGAGGGCGATGAGTTTGATGATCGACTCAAAGGCAATCGCGAACACCAGCCCTTCGTGTTTCTCGCGGGTGGCGATATGCCGGGAACCGAAGAAAATCGTGAACAGAATGATCAGCGCACAGAACGCCAGCGCCACGCGGCTTTGCACGCGTTCGCCGGTGAGAATGCCGATCGAGTCGGCCACTGCCTGAATCTGCAGGGCCAGCAGCGGCAGCACGCCGATCAGCATGAAGATCGTGGTCAGCGCGCCGGCCCAGGTGCTGCGAAAGCGGAAGGCGAACAGGTCGGCCAGCGATGACAGTTGGTAGGTGCGGGTGATTTTCAGGATCGGATAAAGCAGCACCGGCGCCAGCAGAAACGCGCCGGACACGCCGAGATAGCTGGACAGAAAGCCGTAACCGTACTGATAGGCCAGACCCACCGTGCCATAGAACGCCCAGGCACTGGCGTAAACCCCAAGCGACAGGGTGTAGGTCAGCGGGTGGCGAATGATCGCGCGCGGGATCATGCCCCGTTCGCTGACCCAGGCCACGCCGAACAGTGCCGCGAGGTACGCGGCGCTGATCAGGATCATCTGGGTCAGGCTAAAGCTCATCGGCATCTTTTTGGCTCTGCAGGATGAAGGTCACGACAATCAGGATCAGCCAGAGCAGATAAGGGCGATACCAGGCGCCCGTCGCGTCGATCCACCAATCCATGATGGCGGGGGAGAACAGGTAGATCCCGACGACCAGAAGCAGGACCAAGCGATAGATGTACATCCCGGCCTCTCTTTGTTATGCGCGTACCCGAAAACGTGCGGCGATGGTAACGGATGGGCGCGCGACTGCAAGTGTCGTCATTGCAGTTGCGCTTCGGGCAGGGTCAGTGTGCGCGGGATCCTGTCGGCATCCCAGTGCGCGCTGCCCCAGACAAGCAGTTCGCGCGGCGACGCGTGGGCCAGCTCAGTGCCGGGGTTCTGCCCCAATGCACGCAAGGCTCGCAGCAGTAACGGCGTGGCTTGATCGGCTTCAAGCGGTGGCGAGCGGTAGGACTTGCCGAGTTTGTTGCCGTCCGGCTGAGTGATCAATGGCAGGTGCAGATAGCGCGGCTGTTTCAGGCCGAGCAGTTCTTGCAGGTACAACTGGCGCGGCGTCGAATCGAGCAGATCGGCGCCGCGCACGATATCGGTGATGCCCTGCCAGGCGTCATCGAGCACCACCGCGAGTTGATAGGCATAGAGACCGTCTCGACGACGGATGACGAAGTCGCCAACGTCGCGGCCCAGGTGCTGACGGTATTCGCCCTGTACGCGGTCAATAAAGTGGTATTCCAGCTCCGGCACGCGCAGGCGGATCGCCGCGTCGTGCTGAGCATGCCCGGCGTTGCGACAGAACCCAGGATAAATGCCGTGGTAGGGCTCCAGCTGTTTGCGCGAGCAGGTGCAGGCGTACGCCAGACCGTGATTGAACAGGCTGTCGAGCACCTCGGCGTAGGCCGCGTGCCGATCGCTCTGGCGGACCATTTCGCCGTCCCATTCGAAACCGTAACTTTCCAGCGCCTTGAGAATCGCCGCTTGCGCACCGGGCTCTTCCCGCGGCGGATCGAGATCTTCCATGCGCACCAGCCAGCGCCCACCGACCGAGCGGGCGTCGAGGTAGGACGCCAACGCAGCGACCAGCGAGCCGAAGTGCAGGTGGCCACTGGGGGTGGGGGCGAAGCGGCCGATGTAGGCGGGGGACGTTTTGGCGGTCATGGAAACGAAACTACTTTTCAGGCTATACGCAGGTCAACCTGTAGGAGTGAGCCTGCTCGCGATAGCGGTGTGACATTCAACCAAGATATTGACCTGACCCATCGCTATCGCGAGCAGGCTCACTCCTACAAAAAGCAACGGCAGAGGCAAAAGGCAGAAACAAAAGGCACAAACAAAAACGGAGCGTTCGCACGCTCCGTTTTTCGTTCAGGTCGAGATTACTTGCCGACCTGCTTTTCCTTGATTTCCGCCAGGGTCTTGCAGTCGATGCACAGATCGGCGGTCGGACGGGCTTCGAGGCGCTTGACGCCGATCTCGATGCCGCAGGACTCGCACCAGCCATACTCTTCGTCTTCGATCAGTTGCAGCGTCTTGTCGATTTTCTTGATCAGCTTGCGCTCACGATCGCGGGCGCGCAGTTCGAGGGCGAACTCTTCTTCCTGGCTGGCACGGTCGGCCGGGTCAGGGAAGTTGGCCGCTTCGTCTTTCATGTGATCAACCGTACGGTCGACTTCCTGCATCAAGTCCAGTTTCCACTTGTTCAGGATCTTGGTGAAGTGCGCGCGCATCGGAGCGCCCATGTACTCTTCACCCGCCTTCGAAACGTAAGGTTCGAAGCCGCTGATCGTCGCTTGCTGCTGTTGCTTTGCTTGGGTGGACATGAAATAGACCGCCTCTACTCTTGTAATCCATTGCGCAGGATTGCTCCATCACCGACACCTGCCGGCCCTGCGGCTGCAAGCGGGCGAACTTACCAGATCAAATCAGCCTGCGCTACTCCCGGATGTCGAGCCCCCGGCGGGTGGCGCTTGCAGATGTTTGGCAAGCCGTGTCTGTGGGAATGGAGACCTGTTCAATCACTGATTTTAGTCAATCCTGGAGCGTACGTTCAGATCGTTACAGTCCAGCGTTCTTGAGGCTGTGACCTTCACGGGTTCTCGCTCGTTCCGGCAGACAGGTAGAATCGTCTCTTTTTTCCTGTCGAAGGCAATCCAATGGCCACCTACAGTGCGCGCAGTCGTGCGATCGAACCGTTCCATGTGATGGCGCTGCTGGCGCGTGCCAATGAATTGCAGGCTGAAGGCCACGACGTGATCCATCTGGAAATCGGCGAGCCGGACTTCACCACCGCCGAGCCGATCATTCGCGCCGGCCAAGCTGCGTTGACCGCGGGCAAGACCCGTTACACCGCCGCCCGTGGCATTCCCGAGCTGCGCGAGGCGATTGCCGGGTTTTACCAGTCGCGATACGGCCTGAACATCGACCCGCGGCGCATTCTGATCACGCCGGGCGGCTCTGGCGCGCTGCTGCTGGCCAGTGCCTTGTTGGTCGATCCGGGTAAACACTGGCTGCTGGCAGACCCGGGCTACCCGTGCAACCGGCATTTCCTGCGGCTGGTCGAAGGCGCGGCGCAACTGGTGCCGGTCGGGCCGGAGGTGCGTTATCAACTGACCCCGGATCTGGTGGAGCGGCACTGGGACCACGACAGCGTCGGCGCCTTGGTCGCTTCGCCGGCCAATCCGACCGGGACTCTGCTCACCCGCGATGAGCTGGCCGGGTTATCCACAGCGATCAAGGCCAGACACGGGCATCTGGTGGTGGACGAGATCTACCATGGCCTGACCTACGGCACCGATGCGGCCAGTGTGCTGGAAGTCGATGACAGCGCTTTTGTCCTCAACAGTTTCTCCAAGTATTTCGGCATGACCGGATGGCGCCTGGGCTGGCTGGTGGCGCCGGAGGCGGCGGTCGGTGAACTGGAAAAACTTGCGCAGAACCTCTACATCAGCGCGCCGAGCATGGCGCAGTACGCGGCGCTGGCGTGTTTCGAACCGGCGACGATCGCGATTCTCGAAGAGCGCCGCGCCGAATTCGCCCGCCGTCGCGATTTCCTCCTGCCAGCGCTGCGCGAGCTCGGCTTCAACATTGCCGTTGAGCCGGAGGGCGCGTTCTATCTGTACGCCGATATCAGCCGTTTCGGCGGCGATGCCTTCGCGTTCTGCCGGCATTTCCTCGAAACCGAGCATGTGGCCTTCACGCCCGGGCTGGATTTCGGTCGTTATCAGGCCGGCCATCACGTGCGCTTCGCCTACACCCAAAACCTCACACGCTTGCAGGAAGCCGTGGAGCGCATCGCGCGCGGTTTGAAGAGCTGGCAAGGCTGATGCGCTTTTATCCTGCTCTGGAAGAAGCGCGGCTGATTCGTCGCTACAAGCGTTTTCTCGCCGATATCGAGACCGTTAACGGCGAGTTGCTGACCATTCACTGCCCGAATACCGGTTCGATGCTCAACTGCCAGGTGGAGGGCGGGCAGGTCTGGTTCAGTCGCTCCAACGACCCCAAACGCAAATTGCCCGGGACCTGGGAAATCGGTGAGACCCCGCAGGGCCGGCTGTTTTGCGTCAACACCGGGCGCGCCAACGGTTTGGTCGAAGAGGCCTTGCAGGCCGGCGTGATCAGCGAATTGAATGGCTTTACCGCGTTAAAGCGTGAAGTCGCCTATGGCCAGGAAAAAAGCCGCATCGACTTCCGCCTCGAATACCCCAGCGGCCCGGCGTACGTCGAAGTGAAAAGCGTCACGTTGGGCTTCGACGGTACGGCTGTGGCGGCGTTTCCGGATGCGGTGACCCAGCGCGGCGCCAAGCATCTGCGTGAGCTGGCGCATCTGGCGCGCGACGGCATTCGGGCGGTGCAGTTGTACTGTGTAAACCTCACCGGCATCGATGCCGTGCGCCCGGCCGAGGAGATCGATTGGGCTTACGCCGAGGCGCTGCGTGAGGCGGTCGCCTGCGGTGTCGAGGTGCTGGCCTACGGCGTGCGCCTCGACCATGAAGAGATGGTCATCGACCGTCGACTCGACGTCTTGCTCAACGGTTAAACATCGACCCACACGCCTTGTGTATCTTCCCGGCATTCAATCGCCGTCAGTGATTGCCCGGCGCACGGGCCGGCAACGCATTCGCCGTCCTCGATCAGAAACAGTGCGCCGTGGGTGGCGCACTGGATCAGGCTGTTGCTGGGGTCGAGAAACCGGTCGGGCTGCCATTCCAGGCCGACGCCCCGGTGCGGGCAGCGATTGAGATAGACGTAGGCCTGTCCACCGCGACGCACGGCGAACAGCTTTTTGCCGTCGATTTCGAAACCGCGACTGCCGGCTTCGGCCAGATCACTGCCGGCGCAGAGAAACTTCATGGCTATCCTCTAGTGTCCGCTCGTGTCTGGATATGTCCGAGCTTGACGTTCAAATGCAAACAATTATCAAATGGCGGCCTTCTCCCAAAGGGAGTCTGGCTGTTGTCGAGGATACTTGGCTCGCTGCGCCGATGCCCGGGAAACCTTGTTCAAGGAAGCTGTATATGCGCCTGAAAACCCGCGTTGCCATGCTGTGCGTCGGCCTTTTTCTCAGCCATCAGACGATCGCGGCGGATTTACCGCAACGCTGGGTCAGCGCCGGCGGGGCACTGTCGGAATGGGTCAGCGCGTTGGGCGGCGAGTCGAAGCTGGTCGGGGTCGACACCACCAGTCAGCATCCGCAATCGTTGCAAACGCTGCCGAGCATTGGTTATCAGCGCAGCCTGTCGGCGGAAGGCATCTTGAGCCTGCGCCCGGACATTCTCATCGGCACTGAAGAGATGGGGCCGCCACCGGTTCTGGCGCAAGTCAAAGCGGCCAAGGTGAAAGTCGAGTTGTTCTCGGCGCAGCCGGATCTGCCGACGCTGGAAAAGAATGTCACTCATCTCGGGCAGTTGCTCGGTGCGCAAGCGAAGGCGGCGCAGTTGCTGCAGACTTATCAACAGCAACTTCAGGCGCAGGCTGCCCGCGTTGCCCGAGTGCAGACCACACAGAAAGCCCCAGGCGTCCTGCTATTGCTCGGGCACGCCGGTGGCAAGCCGTTGATCGCCGGCAAGGACACCGCCGCCGATTGGCTGCTGCAGCAGGCCGGCGGGCACAACCTTGCAACGCATACCGGCTACAAACCGTTTTCCGTGGAATCCCTCGCCAGCCTCGATCCGCAAGTGCTGGTGTTCGCCGACCGTGCGCTGAGCGGTGAGGCGGCTAAAGCTGCGTTGTTCAAGGAAAACCCGATTCTCAATTCCAGCCGTGCGGCCAAGGCCGGACGCGTGATGGAGCTGGACCCGACGCTGCTGGTGGGTGGGCTTGGGCCGCGTCTGCCGGCCGCTTTGCAAACCCTGACTGACGGTTTCTACCCGGCCAAGGACGGCCAATGACCACACTGGTCAAACCCCGTGGCTTGTTTATCGGCCTGACATTGCTGTGTCTGCTGGCGATCTGGCTGTCGCTGGCGCTGGGGCCGGTGAGCCTGCCGCTGGTGGACACCTTGCGCGCCGCGTTGCGTCTGATTGGCGTGCCGTTGGCGCCGGAAGGGCTGGAGCAGGCCGAGCTGATTCTCGGCCAGATTCGCCTGCCGCGAACCTTGCTCGGGTTGGCGGTCGGCGGCGTGCTGGCGCTGTCCGGGGTAGCGATGCAGGGTTTGTTTCGCAACCCGCTGGCCGATCCGGGGTTGGTCGGGGTGTCCAGTGGCGCGGCACTCGGCGCGGCGATTGCGATTGTCGGCGGCTCGTTCTTCGGCGGCCTGCCGGAGTGGTTCGGCCCTTACCTGTTATCGGTGTGCGCGTTTCTCGGCGGGCTCGGGGTCACGGCGCTGGTCTATCGGCTGGGCCGGCGCAACGGTCAGACTCACGTTGCAACAATGTTACTGGCGGGTATCGCGCTTACGGCGCTGGCCGGTTCGGCGGTGGGACTGTTCACTTATCTGGCCGATGACGCCACGCTGCGCACCCTGACATTCTGGAACCTGGGCAGCCTCAACGGCGCCAGCTATGCGCGGCTATGGCCTTTGCTGATCATTACCATCGGCGTGGCGGTATGGCTGCCGCGTCGGGCCAAGGCATTGAATGCCTTGTTGCTGGGTGAGTCCGAGGCCGGGCATCTGGGCATCGATGTCGAACGGCTCAAGCGCGAACTGGTGTTCTGCACCGCGCTGGGTGTCGGCGCGGCGGTGGCGGCGGCAGGCATGATCGGCTTCGTCGGGCTGGTCGTGCCGCATCTGGTGCGCCTGCTGGCCGGTCCCGATCATAAGGTGCTGCTGCCAGCCTCGGTCCTGGCGGGTGCGAGCCTGTTGTTGCTTGCCGATCTGGTGGCGCGCCTGGCGCTGGCGCCGGCGGAGTTGCCGATCGGCATTGTTACCGCGTTTATCGGCGCGCCGTTCTTTCTTTATCTGCTGTTGCGAGGGCGTGCCTGATGTTGTCTGCGCACAATCTGCACGTCCGCCGTGGCCGCAAAGCAGTGCTCAGTGGGGTCACGCTGCAACTCGAACCCGGTGAAGTGCTTGGCGTGCTGGGGCCGAACGGCGCCGGCAAAAGCACATTACTCGGTGCCCTGTGCGGAGAATTGCTCGCCAGTGACGGCAACGTTTCGCTCGACGAGCAGGCGTTGAGTCACTGGAGCGGCACGCAGCGGGCACAACGACTGGCGGTGCCGCCGCCGGTTTCGACACTGGACTTTGCCTTCGCCGTTGAAGAGGTCGTCGGCATGGGCCGTTTGCCCTACCTGACCGGGCGCAGGCGTGATGACGAAATTGTCGCGGCGGCGCTGGCCGCTGCCGATGCCGGGCACCTGAGCGGGCGCAGTTATCTGGCATTGTCCGGTGGCGAGCGTCAGCGTGTGCATCTGGCGCGGGTGCTGGCGCAACTCTGGCCAGGGCAGGTCGGGCAAACCTTGTTGCTCGACGAACCGACCTCGATGCTCGATCCGCTGCATCAGCACATTACCCTGCAAGCGGTACGCGAGTTTGCCAAGCGTGGCGCGGCGGTGCTGGTGATCCTGCATGATCTGAATCTGGCGGCGCGCTATTGTGACCGGGGGTTGTTGCTGGAAGAGGGGCGTTCGGTCGCGCTGGACACTCCGCAGCAGGTGCTGCGCCCGGATACGCTAAAAGCGGTGTTCGGCCTGGAGGTTTTGGTGCAACCGCACCCGGAGCGTGGGCATCCGCTGATCATCGCCCGCTGATCAATCATCGAGGTGTCGCATGCGTGGATTGTGGTTGTGGGCGCTGGTGTTGCTGGCAGGCTGTCAGCACGTGGTGGCTCCGCCGGTGAGCGGTGAAATCCGCGATCTGCGCAGCGGCGAGATGCTCACCGCGCAGCAACTCCTGACCCGCCTCGCTGAACCTGAGCGCCTGATCATGGGTGAGCAGCACGACAATGCCGATCACCATGCCGCACAGTTATGGCTGTTGCAGTCGCTCGGCGGGGAACGTGCGCAAGGCAGCCTGCTGCTGGAAATGCTCACGCCGAATCAACAAGCGAAAGTCGATGCGCTGCGCCAGTCGAAATCTGTTCCGGCAGATCTTCCTGCTGCGTTGGCCTGGCAGGATGGCTGGGACTGGAATCTTTACGGGCCTATCGTGCGCTTCGCCCTGACGCAGCCCTATCCGCTGCTGGCGGCTAATCTCGACGACAGCGACATCCGTGCGTTTTATCGAAATCCACCTGCTCTCGACGGCCGACGCAGTAATGCGCCGGCGGTGAAAAACACCCTGCTTGGACAAGTCAGTGAATCTCACTGCGGCTTGTTGCCCGAATCACAGATGCCGGCGATGTTGGCGATTCAGCAACAGCGTGATCGACGTATGGCCGAGGGAATGCTGACGGCACCGACCCCTTCGATCCTGCTGGCCGGCGCCTGGCATGCGCGCAAGGATGTTGGCGTGCCGCTGCATTTGCTGGATCTCGGCGCTGGCAAGCCACCGATCGTATTGATGCTCGCCGAGCAGGGCGATGCGGTCACGGCAGCGATGGCCGACTATGTCTGGTACACGCCGGCGACGCCGAAGCCCGATTACTGCGAGCAGATGCGCCAGCAATTCGGCAAATGACTTTTCTGCGGGCAAAAAAAAAGACCCGGTAAAAACCGGGTCAAATAACCGTGATTAGCCTGATGAGGAGATAATCTGAGAGTCCGAACCAAGGGCTTTTCAGAATATCGACTGATCTCGCGACCAGTTGTGATAATCATAGCGATTCTCATTACCGCGTCAACCGCTGTTTTTGCAAATCTGTAATTAAGTTTTTCGAGCGGCCGTGAGGCTCCATAAACAAAGGGCTTCGCGCTAGGTGCGATGCGTCGTCAATTGAGTGATCTGTCGATTCAATTGGCCGATCCGTCGAGCCATCCCTTCGATCAGGCTGTGAGCGATCTTCGGATTGCTGCGGGTCATGCTCAAAAATTGATCACCGGGAATCAGCATCACTGTGCTTGGTTCGCGCGTCACCACCGTGGCATTGCGCGGCTCGCCAGTGAACAACGCCATGGCGCCGAAAATCTCGTCCTTGGGCACCTCGCCGACCTTGTGTCCGTCGACGAAAGCCTCGGCGTGCCCGTCGATGATCACGAAGACATGATCCGCTGCATCGCCCTGGTGAATCAGCACGGCGCCGGCTTCAACGCGTTTGAAGCCGTTGGTGCTGCGAAACTCGCGCGGTTTCAGCTCCGCCACCGCGTGGGCGAGCAGCGCCATTTGCCCGAGCAGATAGCTCAGCAGCTGCTCCGCTCGATCAGGGTCGGCATACAAATGCTGCAGCACTTCAGCGCGCCGATAAGGCAGCAGCCGCACAGTCCCTTCGCTGCGCAAGCGGCAGTCGCTCCATTGCTCGCCACGTTGCAGACCGAGCAGATCACCTTCCTGCCAGTAGAACAGCGCACGGCCGGCGATGCAGCCATGTACCACGCCCTCGCTCAGCAGAAACAACTGGTCGCCAGCCACCTGTGCAAACAGGTCATCTGTTGCCTGCAGCTCAATAACCGGCGCGCATGGCGAAAGCTCCTGCAGCCATTGCCCGGGAAGATTCTGTAAACGATTGATCAGTGCGTCGGCGGGCGCCGATGGTTCCCCCAGCAAATACATGGCGTCAGCGCCTGCTCAGTTTTTGTGGCGCGCAGAAATGGCTTCGAGCTGCTTGTTCAAGGCGTCCTTGCGCTCGGCGGGAATGTCGTTCCAGTGCACGTCCATCAACGCGCCCTCGATCGCATACAGCAACACCTTCGACGCGCGAAACCCGCGGGTGCGCACGGCGCGATAGGCATCCACCGCACCGAGGCGACGCAAGTCCGAGGCGCTGTGGATGCCCACGGCATGCAGCCATTGCGCCGATGTCTTGCCAAGATTTTTCAGGTGTTGCAGTTCATCATTCATCAAGCCTCCTTGCGACGGCCGAATGGTGCGTGGGCAAGCTTCTCAGGAGTGTAGCCATCAGTAGGAAAAGCGTGGTTGTTTGGTCGGATTCGACGCAAAAGCTTCTAAGAAAGGCGGGTGAAAGACCTGCGAATGCAGGAGGAGGGGAGTAATGCATACAACTGTAGGAGTGAGCCTGCTCGCGATGGCGGTGTAGCAGCCGACATCCATTTTGAATGTCAGTCAGCTATCGCGAGCAGGCCCACTCCTACATGGAGAGGATGTTGTGTCAGGGGCTGCCGATGAATATCAGCGAGTGCGATACCGCAACCGCGTGCCGAAATTCATCGACATCAGGATCTCGTCAGCACTCAGCTCCGGCGGAAAGTACGCCCCGGAAATCTGCGCATGGGCCAGGCTGGCGCCTTCGAGCGAAGCCTTGCGAAAGTCGATGCCGCGCAGATCGGCGGAGCGGAAGTACGCATCGCGGAAATCTACGTTATCGGCGTTCAGTTCACGCAGGTCCAGACCACGGAAGTCGCCGCCGACCATGTCGATCAGGCCATCCTGTGGACGTTCGTTGTTGAAGCCTGCGACATCATCTTTGTGCAGCAGGGCGTAAAGCGGAGTGTCGAGCAGTTTCGGCTGGCTCATGTCAGATCACCTGTTGGTTTTATGACGCCAGTATAGTGCCACTATTTGACGGCCGTGAAGCGAGCGAGGGCTTCACGGCCGAAATAGTTTTTTACAGACCTGGCAGGCGCTGACGGATCTGCGCGACCACGGTGTCCAGCGTCCCGGATTCATTGGTCTGCACGCGTTTGCTGCGCAGGATTTCTTCCGGCGTCAGCGCTTCGCGGTTGGCCTGCTGCGCTTCGATGACTGCGAGGGTGGCGTCGGACGGATCCTTTTTATCGGCCTGACGCACCGCCAGCCAGCTTTCGATCACGGCTTGCGGGGCGTTGCAGTCGAGGATCAGGAAGGGCGTGCCGGTGGCTTCGGCAATCTTCGCTGCGTTGTCGCGCTGCTCACGCTTGAGATAGGTCGCGTCAATCACTACCGGGAAACCGGCGTGCAAGATGACCTCGGCGATCTCATGCAGGCGCGCGTAAGTCGCGGCGCTGGCGTCGGCGCTGTAAATGCCTGCCTGCACATCGTTGGCAACGGTCTGCTCACCGAACAGGCGCTTGCGCTCGACATCCGAACGCAGGCGAATCGCGCCCAGCGCTTCCACCAGGCGCATGGCCACGTGGCTTTTACCGACTGCGGAAACACCATGGGTGATGGCCATGAAGCGCGAAGGAATGGTGCTGTAGCTTTCTGCCAGGTTGGCGTAGTTGCGGTACTGGCGCAGGGTGGTGGCGCGCTGCACGGCAGTCGCATCCGCGGGCATGCTGAACAGCGCCACTTTGGCGCGCACTAGAGCGCGGTAGGCTTTATAGAAGTTCAGCACTTCCAGGCCCTGATAGTCACCGGTCAGTTCCAGGTATTGGCTGATCAGGCGACGCGCCAGCGATTTCAAGCCGCGGTCTTCCAGGTCCATCGCGAGGAAGCCGGTATCGGCCCAGACGTCAGTGAAACGGAATGGCTCGTTGAATTCGATGCAGTCGAAGATCACCACATTGTCGTCGATGACTGTGGCGTTGCCCAAGTGAATATCACCGTGGCATTCGCGGGTGAAACCTTGCGCCTTACGCTGGGCGAACAACGGCTTGAGGCGTTCGAAGCTGCTTTCGGCCCAGGCTTTCAGTGCTTCAAGTTGCAGCAGGTCGTTCTTGTCGCTGAGGAATGGCAAGATCTGCTCGAAGTTTTGCGCGACCGGCGCCATCACGCTGTCCGGCGTGCCGGCGTCGTGTTCGGCCGGGACTTTCGGGGCATTGAGATGGAAATGGGCAATCTGCTCAGCCAGGGCATCGATGTGCTGAGTGGTCAGTTCGCCATTGGCTTGCAGCGTGCTGAGCAACCCGCTCTGCGGGAACTGGCGCATTTTCAGCACATATTCGATGGCCGGGCCGTCGCCACCGAGTTGCGGGGCTTCGATGCTGCCGGTGACTGGCAACACGTCCAGATACAAATCAGCGGTCAGACGCTGGTTGAGGCGCAGCTCTTCCGCGCAGAAATGTGCGCGTGCGTCGAGGCTGGTGAAGTCGAGAAAGCCGAAATTCACCGGTTTCTTCACTTTATAGGCAAAGGGGCCGGTGAGAATCACCCACGAGATGTGGGTTTCGATGACCTGAAATCCTTCGACGGGATGCGGGTAGAGGGCCGGGTTTTGCAGGGCAGCGATCAGGGACTGGCTCACGGGCGATCCTTCAGAGGCGGGGGAATTCGAGGCGGCCATTATGGCTGCTTGCCCGCCTGACGCAAACCTCCGCGCGTGCCTGTTGAGGATCGATAAAGTGCGTATAATCCGCCGCCATGACTCGATCCCGATCCCCCCGTACCAAGAAAAAACCACCAGCCAAGGGCCTCAGCCCATGGTTGAGCTGGGCCATTAAACTCAGTCTGGTCGGCCTTGTGGTGCTGGCCGGCTTCGCCGTTTACCTCGATGCCGTGGTGCAGGAGAAATTCTCCGGCAAGCGCTGGACCATCCCGGCCAAGGTGTATGCGCGCCCGCTCGAGCTGTTCGTCGGACAGAAGCTCAGCAAGGACGATTTCCTCACCGAACTCGATGCCCTCGGCTATCGCCGCGAAGCCGTGAGCAATGGCCCCGGTGCCGCCGCCGTCAGCGGCAATACGGTCGACCTGAACACCCGTGGCTTCCAGTTTTATGAGGGGCTGGAGAAACCGCAGCCGGTGCGCGTGCGTTTCTCCGGCGATTACGTCGCCGAGCTGTCCGCGACCAACGGTTCGAAGCTGTCGGTGGTGCGCCTCGAACCGCTGATGATCGGCGGCATTTACCCGAAAAATCTTGAAGACCGCATCCTGATCAAGCTCGATCAGGTGCCGCCGTACCTGCTGGAAACCCTGATCGCCGTGGAAGACCGCGATTTCTATAGCCATTGGGGCGTGTCGCCGAAATCGATCGCGCGCGCGGTGTGGATCAACACCTCCGGCGGCAAGATGACCCAGGGCGGCAGTACGCTGACGCAGCAGTTGGTGAAGAACTTCTACCTGACCAGCGAACGCAGCCTGACCCGCAAGCTCACCGAAGCGATGATGGCGTTGCTGCTCGAACTGCATTACAACAAGCAGGAAATCCTTGAGGCCTACCTCAACGAAGTCTTTGTCGGCCAGGACGGTCAGCGGGCGGTGCACGGTTTCGGTCTGGCCAGCCAGTTCTTCTTCGGCCAGCCATTGTCCGAGCTGAAACTGCATCAGGTCGCGTTGCTGGTCGGCATGGTCAAGGGGCCGTCCTACTACAACCCGCGGCGTAACCCGGAGCGTGCGCTGGAGCGGCGTAATCTGGTCCTCGATGTGCTGGCGCAGCAAGGCGTGGCAACTGCCGAACAGGTCGAAGCAGCGAAGAAAATGCCATTGGGTGTAACCACCCGCGGCAAGCTCGCCGACAGCTCGTTCCCGGGCTTCATCGACTTGGTCAAACGTCAGTTGCGCGAAGACTATCGCGACGAGGACTTGACCGAAGAAGGCCTGCGCATCTTCACCAGTTTCGATCCGATCCTGCAGATGAAAGCCGAAGCTTCGGTCAACGACACGTTCAAACGTCTGGCCGGGCGCAAGGGCTCCGATGACGTCGAGGCGGCGATGGTCGTGACCAACCCGGAAACCGGTGAAGTCCAGGCAATGATCGGCAGCCGTCAGGCCAGTTACGCCGGTTTCAACCGCGCACTCGATGCGGTACGTCCGATCGGCTCGCTGATCAAACCGGCGGTGTACCTCACCGCGCTGGAGAAACCGAGCCAGTACACGCTGACCAGTTGGCTGTCGGACGATCCGTTGTCGGTCAAAGGCGCCAACGGTCAGGTGTGGAAGCCGCAAAACTACGATCGCCGCTCCCACGGCACGGTGTTCCTCTATCAGGGTCTGGCGCATTCCTACAACCTCTCGACTTCGCGTCTGGGCCTGGAAGTCGGCGTGCCGAACGTGCTCAAGACCCTCGGTCGCCTGGGCGTCACCCGTGAATTCCCGGCGTTCCCGTCGATGCTGCTCGGTGCCGGCGGCATGACGCCGATCGAAGTGGCGACCATGTATCAGACGCTGGCCAACGGTGGTTTCAACACGCCGATGCGCGGTATTCGCAGCGTGCTGACCGCCGAGGGCGAGCCGCTCAAGCGTTATCCGTTCCAGATCGAACAGCGTTTCGATCCGGCTTCCATCTACCTGATCCAGAACGCCATGCAGCGGGTGATGCGTGAAGGTACCGGCAGTTCGGTTTATAACGTGCTGCCCAAGACCCTGACGCTGGCGGGCAAGACCGGTACCAGTAACGATTCGCGCGACAGCTGGTTTGCCGGTTTCAGTCAGGATCTGCTGGCGGTGGTCTGGCTCGGTCGCGATGACAATGGCAAGACGCCGTTCACCGGTGCCACCGGTGCGCTGCAGGTCTGGACCAGTTTCATGCGCAAGGCCGATCCGCTGCCGCTGGACATGCCGCAGCCGGACAACGTCGTGCAGGCCTGGGTCGATTCGCGCACCGGCCAGGGTTCCGATGCCAACTGCCCCGGCGCGGTGCAGATGCCGTATATTCGCGGCAGCGAGCCGCCACCCGGCGCCGCGTGTGCAAGCGAAACACCTGCCTCGCCGGAGTCGGTGATGGACTGGGTCAAGGGCTGGATGAATTAAGCAAAGAGGGTTTCAAGTGAACAAGTGGTTGATTCCAGCGGTGACCGCCGTGGCTTTGCTCAGCGGCTGCTCCACCGTACAGCGTGGTTCGATTCCCGTGGTGGATTCGGGCACAGCCGTGTCCAATAGTGAACGCATCGGCGCCAATGGCGGTTTCCGCCAGACCACGGTCAAGCGCCCGGCGCAGGGCCAGACTCAGGCGATTCCGCAGGGCGATACCGGCGTGGTGGTGATGGTGCCGGGCGGCGGTGCGGCGGTGTCGACACCGATCAGCTCTTCGCCGATCGTCCCGGGCCCGGCATCCGGCGGCATCACGTCGGGGCCATACAACCCATCGGCGGTTTAATCGGCGCCGGTCAACTCCGGCCGCTACAGCATGCCATCGACGCCGAGTGGCATTCCTTCGGCCAGCAGTGGCGGTGGCCTGTCGGCGGATGAGCAACTGGACGGCCCGGTACTCGCCTTGCTGACCACCGCGCAACAGCAGCAGGCCGGCGGCGACCTCAACGGTGCTTCTTCCAGCCTGGAGCGGGCGCAGCGTGTTGCCCCGCGTGAGCCACAAGTGCTCTACCGTTTGGCGCAAGTGCGCATGGCCCAGGGCGATGCGCCGCAAGCCGAGCAATTTGCCCGTCGTGCGCTGACCATGGCCAACGGTCGTCCGGATCTGCAAGCCAGCCTGTGGGACATCATCGCTCAGGCACGTGAGAAACAAGGCGATTCCGCCGGCGCCGCGCTGGCCCGTCAGAAGGCCAAGGTTTCCCTGTGATGGACGCGCGCTTCCCGAAAATCGCCGATCATCTGTTGCTGATCGAGCGAGAACTGCGCGCTTTGGGCTGGTGGGATGAGGTCGAGCCGTCGGCCGAGGCCCTGAGCAGTGTCGAGCCGTTTTCGGTCGACACGCTGGACTTCGAGCAATGGCTGCAATGGATCTTCCTGCCGCGCATGAAGATGATCCTCGAACAGGACCTGCCGCTGCCGAACGCCTCGGGCATTCAGGAAATGGCGGAAATGGTCTTCGCCCAGCGCAACCTTGGCGGCAAGGATCGTCAGTTGCAGGTGCTGCTCAAAGAGTTCGACCTGCTGATCACCGCTTCGCGCTGAATACGGTTGTGCAGGAGCTGCCGAAGGCTGCGATCTTTTGATCTTGCTTATGCAAAAACAGGATCAAGAGATCGCAGCCTCGTTCCACTCGTCAGCTCCTACACAGCTCCTACACAGCTCTGACACAGATCCGGTAGAGTGCCTACGAACAGTTCTCGGCAATCTGCTTCTGCGCTTCGACGATGCGCTCCTGACGCTGCGCGTCGTCGAGCCGCCGCACATCCCCCTCGACTTCCTCACGCAAGCGCGGATTGTTCTGCAATTGCGCGAGATTCGTGCGTGCCTGCTCGCAGAACGCCTTGAGTTGCGCCTGCTGCTCGGCGACCTGTTTCTTCACCTTGGTATCAATCGCCTTCTGATCGCCGAGCACGCCACCCCCCGGCATCGGCGCAGCTTTCGGCGTGGGCGAGGAGGGCGTCTGTACGGTCGTCGACGATTGGCCCTGCGGCGGCTGCGCATCGAAATGCGTGACACCTTGGGCATCGACCCATTTGTAGATTTGAGCGGCCGAGCACCATGGGCTGAGGCCGATCAGCAGAGTGAGGAGGAGCGTTCGCATGCTGATTCCTTGGTAAAAATGCGCAATTGGCGCTAACAGAGTAGCGCTTTTCAGGTTTTTTCTTGCGTTCTCATGTGCTTACCCACAATTAACCCAACAGACGACTTGACTTGCAGAGGGCGAAACAGAAGAATCCAAAGTCCGCTGTAGAGGGACTGCCAGAAGCAGACCCACTCGGTAGATCATGAGGCGCACATCCGCGCCGACCTGTTACACCCGCAACGCGTTACCTCGCGCTGGGTGGGAAAGGCCCGCAACACTTGGGACGATCCCAATACTTGCTCAGTCAGTGCTGACGTAGTCGGCGACCACCGTCGCTCATGCTCTGCCGAGAAGTAAACCTATTAAGACCCGCCCCTTTTTGTGGACGGTATTCTGGCGTTTTAGAGGTGAACAACGTGGAGCTTTTATCTGGCGGTGAGATGCTCGTCCGCTTTTTGCGTGACGAAGGCGTCAAATATATCTACGGGTACCCGGGTGGTGCTCTCCTGCATGTTTACGATGCCCTGTTCAAAGAACCGGAAGTGACCCACATCCTGGTTCGTCACGAACAAGCGGCGACCCATATGGCTGACGGCTACGCCCGTGCCACCGGTAAAGCCGGCGTGGTATTGGTGACATCCGGTCCAGGCGCCACAAACGCCATCACCGGTATCGCCACCGCCTATATGGACTCGATTCCGATGGTGATCATTTCCGGTCAGGTGCCAAGCACCATGGTCGGCACCGACGCGTTCCAGGAAACCGACATGATCGGTATCTCCCGGCCGATCGTGAAGCACAGCTTCATGATCAAGCACGCCTCGGAAATCCCGGAAGTCATGAAGAAGGCGTTCTACCTGGCGCAATCCGGTCGTCCGGGTCCGGTCGTGGTCGACATCCCGAAAGACATGACCAACCCGGCCGAGAAGTTCGAATACGTTTTCCCGAAAAAAGCCAGGCTGCGTTCCTACAGCCCAGCCGTTCGCGGTCACTCCGGGCAGATTCGCAAAGCAGCGGAAATGTTGTTGGCAGCCAAGCGCCCAGTGCTGTACTCCGGCGGCGGCGTCATCCTCGGCAACGGCTCAGCGCAGCTGACCGAGCTGGCAAAAATGCTCAACCTGCCGGTAACCAATACCTTGATGGGCCTGGGCGCTTTCCCTGGCACTGACCGTCAGTTCATCGGCATGCTCGGCATGCACGGCAGCTACACCGCGAACCTGGCGATGCACCATGCCGACGTGATCCTTGCGGTCGGCGCACGCTTCGACGATCGGGTGATCAACGGCCCGGCCAAGTTTTGCCCGAACGCCAAGATCATCCACATCGACATCGACCCGGCGTCGATCTCCAAGACCATCAAGGCCGACGTGCCGATCGTTGGTCCTGTCGAGAGCGTCCTGACCGAAATGGTCGCGATCCTCAAGGAAATCGGCGAGACCCCGAACAAGGAGTCCGTGGCCAGTTGGTGGAAGCAGGTCGATGAATGGCGCGGCGATCGCGGCCTGTTCCCTTATGAAAAGGGCGACGGCAGCCAGATCAAGCCGCAGACCGTGATCGAAACCCTCTGCGAAGTGACCAAGGGCGATGCCTTTGTGACCTCCGACGTGGGTCAGCACCAGATGTTCGCTGCGCAGTACTACACGTTCAACAAGCCTAACCGCTGGATCAACTCCGGTGGTCTGGGCACGATGGGCTTCGGGCTGCCGGCGGCGATGGGCATCAAACTGAGCTTCCCGGACGACGATGTGGCCTGCGTCACCGGCGAGGGCAGTATCCAGATGAACATTCAGGAGCTGTCGACCTGCCTGCAGTACGGCTTGCCGGTGAAAATCGTCATCCTCAACAACGGTGTGCTGGGCATGGTTCGCCAGTGGCAGGACATGAGCTACGGCAGCCGTCACTCGCACTCCTACATGGAATCGCTGCCTGACTTCATCAAGCTGGCCGAGGCCTATGGCCACGTTGGCGTACGCATCACCGAATCGAAAGATTTGAAGTCGAAGATGGCTGAAGCGTTTGCCATGAAGGATCGCCTGGTGATCATCGATGTTGCAGTCGACACCAGCGAGCACGTCTACCCGATGCAGATCAAAGACGGCTCCATGCGCGATATGTGGCTGAGCAAGACGGAGCGTACTTAATCATGCGGCACATTATTTCCCTGCTTCTGGAAAACGAACCCGGCGCTCTGTCTCGCGTAGTCGGCCTGTTCTCGCAGCGCAACTACAACATTGAAAGCCTGACCGTGGCCCCGACCGAAGACCCGACCCTGTCGCGTCTGACGCTGACCACCGTGGGCCACGATGAAGTGATCGAGCAGATCACCAAAAACCTGAACAAGCTGATCGAAGTGGTCAAGCTGGTGGACCTGTCGGAAAGCGCTCACATCGAGCGCGAACTGATGCTGGTCAAGGTCAAGGCCACTGGCGCCCAACGCGCCGAGATCAAACGCACCACCGATATCTACCGTGGGCAGATCGTCGATGTCAGCGCCAGCGTGTATACCGTTCAGTTGACCGGTACCAGCGACAAGCTCGACAGCTTCATTCAGTCCATCGGCACCGCATCGATTCTGGAAACCGTCCGCAGCGGCGTGACCGGCATTGCTCGCGGCGACAAAGTACTCAGCATCTAAACCAAATTAGCGCATGGCCTGAACGGCCGGATATAAGGGGAAATTCATGAAAGTTTTCTACGATAAAGACTGCGACCTGTCGATCATCCAGGGCAAGAAAGTTGCCATCATCGGTTACGGCTCCCAGGGTCACGCTCAAGCGTGCAACCTGAAAGACTCCGGTGTCGACGTTACCGTCGGTCTGCGTAAAGGTTCGGCCACCGTTGCCAAAGCCGAAGCTCACGGCCTGAAAGTGACCGACGTTGCTTCCGCCGTAGCTGCTGCCGACCTGGTCATGATTCTGACCCCGGACGAATTCCAGTCCTCGCTGTACAAGAACGAAATCGAGCCGAACATCAAGAAAGGCGCCACCCTGGCCTTCTCCCACGGCTTCGCGATTCACTACAACCAGGTTGTTCCGCGTGCCGACCTCGACGTGATCATGATCGCGCCGAAAGCACCAGGCCACACCGTACGTTCCGAGTTCGTCAAAGGCGGCGGTATCCCTGACCTGATCGCGATCTACCAGGACGCCTCGGGCAATGCCAAGAACGTAGCGCTGTCCTACGCCGCTGGCGTGGGTGGTGGTCGTACCGGCATCATCGAAACCACCTTCAAGGACGAGACCGAGACCGACCTGTTCGGCGAGCAAGCCGTTCTGTGCGGCGGTACCGTTGAACTGGTAAAAGCCGGTTTCGAAACCCTGGTTGAAGCTGGCTACGCGCCGGAAATGGCCTACTTCGAGTGCCTGCACGAACTGAAGCTGATCGTAGACCTCATGTACGAAGGCGGTATCGCCAACATGAACTACTCGATCTCCAACAACGCCGAGTACGGCGAGTACGTAACCGGCCCGGAAGTGATCAACGCCGAATCCCGTCAGGCCATGCGCAACGCCCTGAAACGTATTCAGGACGGCGAATACGCCAAAATGTTCATCAGCGAAGGCGCAACCGGCTACCCTTCGATGACCGCCAAGCGTCGTAACAACGCCGCTCACGGTATCGAAATCATCGGCGAGCAACTGCGCTCCATGATGCCGTGGATCGGTGCCAACAAGATCGTCGACAAAGCCAAGAACTGAGTCGTCGTCCCTTGTACGAAAAACGCGGCCTCGGCCGCGTTTTTTCGTTTGGGCCGGTGCTTCTGGTATAAAGCTGCATCGTTTGTGGCCGAACTGTCGTCCTCAAGCTTCTGTCGAATTTTTTCCAAACCGTTGCAAGGTAATGTCCATGAGCGAACGTCCCGAAGAGCCGAACAAGGCTTCCGACGCCGAAAGCCTGCTGCCCATCGATGAACACATCGAAGAAGGGCACGACGCTGAAGGTCGCAAAGTCCGGCATCGTGGTATCTATCTGCTGCCGAACCTGTTCACCACTGCCAACCTGTTCGCAGGCTTCTACTCCATCATCAACTCGATGAGCGCCCAGGCCGCCCTGAGTGCCGGCGACTCGGTGAATGCGAGCAAGTACTTCGCTTTCGCTGCGATCGCGATCTTCGTCGCGATGGTGCTGGACGGCCTCGATGGCCGCGTGGCGCGCATGACCAATACGCAAAGTGCCTTCGGCGCCGAGTACGACTCGCTGTCGGACATGGTCGCATTCGGTGTCGCGCCGGCATTGCTGGCCTTCGGTTGGGCATTGGGCGACATGGGCAAGGTTGGCTGGATGGTCGCCTTCATCTATGTAGCGGGCGCAGCGTTGCGTCTGGCGCGTTTCAACACTCAGGTCGGCACGGCGGATAAACGCTACTTCATCGGTCTGGCCAGCCCAGCGGCGGCAGGCGTCGTGGCGGGCATTGTCTGGGCGTTCAGCGATTACGGCATCCAGGGTTCGAAGATGTCGTTCCTGGTCGCGCTGATGGTTGCCGCCGCCGGCATGCTGATGGTCAGCAACATCAAGTACAACAGCTTCAAGGAGCTGGATCTGAAAGGTCGCGTGCCGTTCGTGGCGATCCTGGCGGTGGTGCTGGTATTCGCTGTTGTGTTCAGCGATCCGCCGCGCATTCTGCTGCTGGTGTTCCTCGCTTACGCGGCGTCCGGCCCGGTGCAGTACCTGTTGCGTCTTCGTCGTCACAAAAACGCCGAGTGATGTAATTTCGCGCATACTCCGCAGTCTATGGGTGCACCTGTCCTCCAAAGCTGCGGAGTTGTCATGTTGATCAAGATCCCCAAAGCATCCGACTGCCATGAGTCGGATGTCACGCCTGAAGCCATTTATCTTTCCCGTCGCCAATTGCTCGGTGCTACCGCTGCCGGTATTGCCGTAAGCAGCCTGCCGCGCTGGGCGAGTGCCGCTGATGCCCCTCGCTACTCTGATGTCGAATCCGGCAAGGCGCCGGCCTGGTTTGCCGAAAAGCTTCCTTCTACTCAGTGGGGGGCGGTCGACGTCAAGGACGAGGCGATCACGCCTTATAAAGACGCCACGCACTACAACAACTTCTATGAGTTCGGTACCGGCAAGGGCGATCCGGCTTCGAATGCGGGCGACCTGAAAACCGAACCCTGGAGCGTAGTGATAGACGGGGAGGTGGGTAAACCGGGGCGCTACGCACTGGAAGACTTCATGAAACCGTATCAACTGGAGGAACGTATCTATCGACTGCGCTGCGTCGAGGCGTGGTCGATGGTCATACCCTGGATCGGCTTTCCCATTTCGGCCCTGCTCAAACAGGTCGAGCCGACCTCCAAAGCGAAGTACATCCGCTTCGAAACCCTGCAGGATCCCAAGAGCATGCCCGGCCAGCGTTCCGGTTTTGCCCTGATCGATTGGCCATATGTCGAAGGCTTGCGTCTGGACGAGGCGATGAATCCTTTGGCGATCCTCGCGGTGGGCATGTATGGCCGCGAACTGCCGAATCAGAACGGCGCCCCGTTGCGTCTGGTGGTGCCATGGAAGTATGGCTTCAAAAGCGTGAAATCCATTGTGCGTATCAGTCTGGTCAGCGAGCAGCCGAAGACCACTTGGCAAAGCATCGCAGCCGACGAGTATGGCTTCTACGCGAATGTGAATCCGACGGTCGACCATCCACGCTGGACTCAAGCTCGCGAGCGGCGCTTGCCAAACAGTCTGTTCAAACCGAATGTGCGCGATACGCAGATGTTCAACGGCTACTCGGATGAAGTCGCTTCTTTATATACAGGGCTCGATCTGCGGAAGAACTACTGATGCGCTATCCGTTCTGGCGAGTGGGCGTTTTCATTGCTGCGGCCATCTGGCCGTTGCTGTGGTTCTATCAGGCGTTCGCCGATCTGCTCGGGCCTGATCCGGGCAAGGTGCTGGTCGATCGTCTTGGACTTGGCACGCTGGTGTTGCTGTTGATCACGCTGAGCATGACACCGCTGCAAAAGCTGAGCGGCTGGGCGGGGTGGATTGCGGTTCGCCGGCAGTTGGGGCTTTGGTGTTTTGCCTATGTGACGCTGCATCTGTTCAGCTACATGGCGTTTATCCTCGGATTCGACTGGTCTCAGCTGGGCGTGGAGCTGCGCAAGCGGCCATACATTATTGTCGGTGCACTGGGCTTTCTCGGCTTGCTGATATTGGCGGTGACGTCGAATCGCTATAGTCAGCGTCGGTTGGGTGCTCGCTGGAAGAAGCTGCATCGTCTGGTTTACGTGATTCTCGGGCTCGGTTTGCTGCATATGCTTTGGATCGTGCGGGCTGATCTGGAGGAGTGGACGATTTATGCCTTTATAGGCGCGGCGCTTTTGCTGCTTCGTCTGCCGCCGGTGACCAGACGAATCCGGCGTTTATTGGGCAAAAAGCAGAATCTGCAAGAAAAGCGAAATTAACGGTTGACGGCAGATTCCAGAGGTCTATAATTCGCCCCACTTCCGGCGCAGTCGAAACGGAAAACTCCTTGAGATTCAAAGAGTTGCGCAGTTTTCGACAGCGGCTTGCTTCAGATCATCGAAGCCTGGGAGGAGTTGAAAGAGCAGTGATGTTTGGCTCTTTTAACGGTTCGATCTTCTCGGTCGAAAGCGGAGAAAAAGAGGTGTTGACAGCAGCGATTAACGCTGTAGAATTCGCCTCCCGCTAACGAGAGATCGGAAGCGCAAGTGGTTGAAGTTGTTGAAGAATTCTTCGAAAACTTCTGAAAATAACCACTTGACAGCAAATGAGGCTGCTGTAGAATGCGC